>NZ_CP028903.1:5000-305000 GCF_001639105.2 Azospirillum humicireducens | reverse complement strand
CAGATGATCCTTCGCCCTTTCCCAGATGGCGGCGAAAACATTATGCACCACGTCAGGCGCATCGGACGGTCCGACATTGCGTGTGGCAAGGCGCTCCAGACTCCCCCGTTCGGCGGCATAAATCTCTTCGAACTTCTTACGATCGATGCCCACGCCCGGCCACCTGCGGGAAAATATCTGTGAATGATTATCATTTACAGCCGAGGCGGGGCCGCATCAACCGCTAAATCCACCGTCTGCCGGCTCTGTACATCCTCCTGAGAAGTTTGCTGTCAATCGGCTTGAGATAGGAGGCTTTTCCAAGTTTTGTGTGACCAAGCAGAGGTTGAGCGGGCGGAGTTGAATAGCCGATGGCACGCGCAATCTCTTTCGCGGGGCAGGATTGCCATATGGAAGGAAACCTCCTTCATCATGGGGCTCTGTTGCAAAGTTGGCCAGCACGCGTCGGAACGGCTGGACGTTGGAGGGAGCCAAACCGTGTCGGACTTCAAGGGTCGCCATTTCGAGGGGGAGATCGTGCTGTGGGCGGTGCGCTGGTACTGCCGGTACGGGATCAGCTACCGTGACCTCGAGCAGATGATGGCCGAGCGTGGCGTCACGGTCGACCACACCACCAT
The DNA here is from genome assembly GCF_001639105.2 of Azospirillum humicireducens. Taxonomy (NCBI): domain Bacteria; kingdom Pseudomonadati; phylum Pseudomonadota; class Alphaproteobacteria; order Rhodospirillales; family Azospirillaceae; genus Azospirillum; species Azospirillum humicireducens. The sequence continues at coordinate 304,383 of NZ_CP028903.1, read as the reverse complement.
CTAGCGTTGGGTCCAGAAGTATGCCCCCGAGATCGAGAAACAGCTGCGCTGGCAGTGGCGCTGCCCACGATCGACCAGTTGGCGGGTCGATGAAACCTATGTGAAGGTCGCTGGCAAGTGGGCCTATCTGTACTGGGCCGTCGGCAAGCATGGCAACACCATCGACTTCTACCTTTCGCCCACGCGGAGTAGCGCGGATGCCAAGCGTTTCCTCGGCAAGGCGCTGAACGGCCTGAAGGATTGGGAGAAGCCGATGGTCATCAACACCGACAAGGCGCCCACCTATGGGCCTGCCCTAGCGGAGCTGAAGGCCAAGGGCAAATGTCCCGAGGAGACGGAACATCGGCAGGTCAAGTACCTGAACAATGTCGTCGAGGCCGACCACGGCAAGTTGAAGCAGCTGATTCGGCCGGTGCGGGGCTTCAAGACCCTGAAGACGGCTTATGCGACGATCAAGGGATTCGAGGTGATGCGTGCGCTCCGCAAAGGGCAGGCGGCCGCCTTCAACCTGACCCGCGACATGCACGGCGAGGCACGCCTTGTCGAGCGCGCCTTCAACGTCGGCCCCTGCGTGCTCGCCGAAGCCGTTCAGCTCGTCAACCAGCAGCTCGAACTCCAGGCCGTGTAGCCTCCGGCAGTGATGCCGGTCGTCATTATCACGCGCCTAAAGGAAGAGTTTGCAACAGAGCCCGCGGGCCGACCGGGCCGCGGTGGAGCTGCTGTCCGCCTTCGGCGTGTCGACTGTTCACGAGGCGAAGAACTGGCCGGACAGGGCGTCTTCGGACCGAAGGGCGGTGACGGCTTCGCAACATCCGAGGATTGGCGCGTCGAGGCCGACCGCATCCTTGCTCATCGCCGATCGTGACGGTTCGGAAGAGCGGCTTGCGGCCACCCAAGGGCGGATCTCCATGGTGGGGGATCAGACGCAGTTTGCAAGCCGCTCGCGAATCCATTTCTGGGCGGGATCGCTCTGCAGACGCGCATGCCAGACCAGGATCTTGGCAAAGCCCGGAATAGGAAGCGGCGGCGGCAGGACCAGCAAATCCCGCACGTCCGCCAGGAGCCGGCTGGGAACCATCGCCACAAGATCGGAGTTCCGCACGAGGTCGATCAGGATGAGGAAGCTTGGCACCACGGCGACCACCCGGCGGCTTCGCCCGACCGCCTCGAGAGCGACATCGGTCGCTCCACGGAATCTGGTTCCGTCATGGGACATCAGTGCGTGGTCGAGCGCGCAAAACCGGTCGATGTCCAGCGGTGCGTCGCCGGCGGGGTGCCCCCGGCGCAGGATGCACATGTAGGTTTCGCTGAACAGCATCCGGCTGTGCATCGTGTCGAGCGCCATGTCCGGCGTGACCAGCGCCATGTCGAGCTTGCCGCTCTCCATCTGTTGGCCGAAGCCGGACAGGTCGACCGGGCGGATGGAAACCCGGATGCCGGGCGCCTCCCGGCGCAGGGCCGACATCAACGGCAGCAACACCGCCTTCTGTGCATAATCGGTGGCGGCAATGGTGACGGTCATCGCCGCCCTGGCCGGTACGAAGGCTTCCGGGGCCAGAAGCGCATGAATGTCGATCAGTGCCTGCCGCAAGGGCACGGCGAGCGCTTCTGCCCTCGGCGTCGGCAGGACGCCGCGCTGGCAGCGGATGAACAGCGGATCGTCGAAGGTTTCCCTGAGCCGCGTCAACATTCCGCTGACCGCCGGCTGCGTCAGGCCGAGCCGTTCGGCCGCCTTCGTAACGGAGCGGGTGTCCAGCAGCGCATCGAGCGCCTTCAACAGATTGAGGTCGACGCCCCTGATATCGCTCATGTCTATGTCTGAAATCAGATTTGCAGATTTTCCTTATAACAGCTTTCCGGCCATTCTCCCAGCGTTCGCTGCCGCCAATCGGCACACCAACAGGAGATCGGAATGAGCGACATCATCTGGCCAGCGGGATACGTTCCTGGTTTCACCGACAATTATTGTTCCAACGAGGTCATCGTCGCCGGGCTTGCCACCGAAGACATCTGGCCGTTCCTGAACATTCCCGCGCGCTGGCCCGGCTATTACAGGAATTGTGCCGACATCCGCTTCCACGACGGCAAGGGGCCGGAGTTGGAAGCCGGCGTCCGTTTCTTTTTCAGCACCTTCGGCTTTCCGGTCGAAGCCCAGGTCGTCGAACATCTGGCACCGGTCGAAGGGCAGCCGGCGCGGGTGGCCTGGCACGGCTGGGCCGGTGCGAAGGGCGCCGCCGACCGGCTCGACGTTCATCACGCTTGGTTGATTGAGGATCTGTCCGGTGGACGCGTCCGCATCCTCACCCAGGAGACACAGAACGGCGCGCCGGCGCGGGAACTGGCGCGCGCGGTGCCGAACCCGATGATCAACGGCCATCAGGAATGGCTCGACGGGCTGGTTGCCGCCGCACGCGCCGCCAAGGCCTGACGTCCGGAATGGCCGTCCGGACTTGGCCGTCCGGACTTGGCCGTCCGGACTTGGCCGGGCGGTAGAGGAATCTAAAATCGGGGTCCGAACATACATGGCAAGACTTGCTGTATTGGGATTGGGGGCGATGGGCAGCCGCGTCGCGCGCCGACTGCTGGAGGCCGGCCATGATCTGACGGTCTGGAACCGAACAGCATCGGCAGCCGAATTCCTGGCGGCGCGCGGCGCCATCGTTGCATCGACACCGCGCGAGGCGGCACGCGGCGCCGATGCGGTGATCGCGATGGTGCGTGACGACGAGGCATCGGCCGCAATATGGTCCGATGCTGAAACCGGTGCCTTCGGCGGCATGCGGTCGGGGGCGCTCGCGATCGAGAGTTCGACGCTTACACCGGCCCATGTCCGCGCATGGGGGCAAGAGGCCCGTGATCACGGGGTTGCACCCGTTGAAGCCCCGGTATCGGGGTCGAGACCGCAGGCCGACGGTGGGCATCTGCTCTATTTCCTCGGGGGAGAGGCGGAGGATGTCGCATCTGCCGTGCGATTGCTGTTGCCGCTCGGTTCGGCATTTCCGCATGTCGGGGAGCTTGGACATGGCGCGGTCCTCAAGCTCGTAACCAACACTTTTCTGGCCTTGCAGGTCGGCGCCTGGTCCGAACTGCTGCCGATGATGGAACGCCAGCGGATCGACCTGGATGTAGCGATCGATACGCTGGCGATGACGTCGTCCTGGGCTCCGGTTGCCGGCCATCTCGCACTGCTCATGCGCAATGGCAATCACACGCCACAGTTTCCCATCGGTCTGTTCAAGAAGGATCTCGACTATGTCGCTGCATTGGGGGCGGAGCGGACCTTGCCGCTGACGCACGCGCTCAATGCCCGCTTCGCAGCGGCAATCGCGGCGGGATTGGCGGACGAGAACATGAGCGCTCTGGTGACGTTGCAGCGGGCACCTGGCGANATGACAGGTCAGGATCAAGAGCCGCTGGTATGAGTCCGGACCGGAGATGCGATGCCATCCGCGCCGCCCGGGAAGACCATCGGCGGCGCACCGGCAACGCATGCGGGACGGACAGAAAATAGCGCGCAGGGTCCGCCTGTTACAGACCGTTACAGGAAAACCCGTATCGGACATCGCCGGGTTACAGTCAAGTCTTAGCTTTTCCGGAACAGACATTGAGAGTCGCCAGGTTCAAATGGAAGATCTGGAAATTATTGATCAGTCCGACAATCCCGCCAGGAACCGGCCCTTCATCAAGGACCGACGGCTTTCCGCCCGGCCGGGACGATTGCCGGTACTCGGCGTCGGCGCAGCGCTTCTGCTTCTCACCGCCTGCCAGGAAACCGGCACCCAGGCCGGCGGTGCGGCCCAGGGGGCCCCGTCGCCGCCGCCCGGCGTGACCGCGGTGGTCCTGCACCCCCATCCGGTTCCGGTGGTGACGGAATTGCCCGGCCGCGTCACCGCCTTCCAGACCGCCGAGGTGCGGCCGCAGGTCGGCGGCGTGATCCGCGACAGGCTGTTCACCGAAGGGCAGGCGGTGACGGCGGGACAGCCGCTGTACCAGATCGATCCGGCCAGCTACCAGGCGGCGCTCGCCAGCGCGGTCGCCGCCCAGCAGAAGGCGGAGGCGGCGACCGCGTCGGCCCAGTTGACCGTCAACCGCTACCAGCCGCTGGCGAAGGAGAAGGCGGTCAGCCAGCAGGATCTGGACACCGCGGTCGCCACGCTGCGTCAGGGACAGGCCGACGTCGCCGCGGCGAAGGCGAATGTCGAAACCGCGCGCATCAATCTGGAATACACCAAGGTGCGCTCGCCGATCTCCGGCCGCACCGGCCGCTCGTCGGTGACGCCCGGCGCGCTGGTCACCGCCGGACAGACCAGCTCGATGGTCACGGTGACGCAGCTCGACCCCATCTATGTCGATGTAACCCAGCCCAGCTCCTCCCTGCTCGGCCTGCGGCGCGATCTAGCCGCCGGCCGCATCCAGGGAACCGCGGCCGGCCAGGCCGAGGTCCGTCTGGTCCTGGAGGACGGGCGCGAGTACGACCATCCCGGCACGTTGCAGTTCTCCGAGGTGACGGTCGACCAGACCACCAGCTCCGTCACGTTGCGCGCCGTCTTCCCCAACCCGGACGGGCTGCTGATGCCCGGCATGTATGTGCGGGAGAAGCTGCGGCAGGCCACCGACCCCAATGCCTTCCTGGTTCCGCAGCAGGCGGTCTCCCGCGATTCCCGCGGCCGCGCCATCGTTCAGATCGTCAAGGCAGACGGCACCGCCGAGGCGCGGCCGGTGACGGCCGACCGTACGCAGGGCAGTAAATGGGTCGTCACCGACGGCCTGTCCGACGGCGACCGCGTGGTGGTCGAAGGGCTGCAGAAAATTCGCCCCGGCGTGACGCTGGCGGCGACCGACCTCACCGAGGAGCAGTTCGACCAACGCGCGGTGGCGGCCCTGCCGTCCGCCGCCCGGCAGACCCGCTAGGAGACCGGACATGGCCCGTTTCTTCATCGACCGGCCGGTCTTCGCCTGGGTGCTGGCCATCGTGGTCATGCTGGCCGGCCTGCTCGCCCTGCGCACGCTGCCGGTGGCGCAATACCCGTCGGTGGCGCCGCCCGCCATCTCGGTGTCGGCCAGCTATCCCGGCGCGTCGGCCGAAACCGTGCAGAACACCGTCGTCCAACCGATCGAACAGCAGCTGAGCGGCCTCGACAACCTGCTCTACTTCTCGTCCGAATCGAACAAGGATGGCAGCATCACCATCACGCTGAACTTCGCCCAGGGCACCAATCCCGACACCGCCCAGGTGCAGGTGCAGAACAAGGTGACGCTGGCCGAGGCCCGGCTGCCGGAAACGGTGCGCAACCAGGGCATCCGCGTCGCCAAGGCGACCAAGAACTTCCTGATGGTGGTGGGCTTCTATTCCACCGATGGCAAGATGACCTCCAACGACCTGTCGGACTTCATCGCCTCCACCATCCAGGATCCGCTGAGCCGCACCGCCGGCGTCGGCGATTACCAGCTGTTCGGCGCCCAGTACGCCATGCGCATCTGGCTCGATCCCGACAAGCTCGGCAAATACGCGCTGATGCCATCGGACGTGGAAAGTGCCATCAGCGCCCAGAACGTCCAGATCGCCTCGGGCGAACTCGGCGCCCAGCCCTCGCGTCCCGGACAGCAGCTGAACGCCACCGTCATCGGACCGTCCTATCTTCAGACACCGCAGCAGTTCGGTAAGATCCTGCTGAAGGTACAGTCGGATGGGTCGCAGGTCCTGCTGCGCGACGTTGCCACGGTGGAGTTGGGCGGCGAGAATTATTCGATGACCACCGCCTACAACGGCATGCCGGCGGCCGGCATCGCGGTGAAGCTGGCCAGCGGCGCCAACGCGCTGAACACCGCTACGTCGGTGCGCCAGACCATCGAGTCCCTGCGCCCATCCTTCCCGACCGGTGTCGAGGTGACCTATCCCTACGACACCACGCCCTTCGTCCAGCTGTCGATCGAAGAGGTGGTGANGATGGCCTTCTTCGGCGGATCGACCGGCGTGATCTACCGTCAGTTCTCCATCACCATCGCCACCTCGATGCTGCTGTCGGTTGGCGTCGCGGTCATCTTCACGCCGGCTCTGTGTGCAACGCTGCTGAAGCGGCCCGACCATGGCAAGACCTCCCGCGGCTTCGCCGGCTGGTTCAACCGCAACTTCGACCGCGGCAACCGCGTCTACATCCGCGGGCTCGGCGGGGCGCTGAAGCGGCCCGTGCGCTTCCTGCTGGTCTATGGGTTGATCGTGGGCGGGCTGGCGGTCGTGTTCCTGCGCGTCCCGACCTCCTTCCTGCCGGACGAGGACCAGGGCGTGATGTTCATCCAGGTCAGCACCCCGCCCGGCGCCACCGCCGAACGAACCGACCGGGCGCTGGCGCAGGTGCGCGACTATCTGCTGAAGGACGAGGGCGCGCTGGTGAAGTCGGCCTTCACCGTCTCCGGCTTCAATTTCAGCGGCCGCGGCCAGAATTCCGGCATGGCCTTCGTCAGCCTGAAGGACTGGTCGGTCCGTCCCGGCGCGGCCAGCAAGGTGCAGGCGCTGGCCGGCCGCGTCATGGGCCGTTTCGCCGGCTATCAGGACGCGATGATTTTCGCCTTCGCCCCGCCGGCCATCAGCGAGCTGGGCAACGCCACCGGTTTCGATTTCGAGCTGATTGCCCGCAGCGGCGCCAGCCATGAAGAACTGATGGCCGCGCGCAACCAGCTTCTCGGCATGGCGGCGCAGAGTCCGCTGCTGATGGCGGTGCGCCCCAACGGCCTGAACGACGAGGCGCAATACCGGCTGGTCATCGACTGGCCGCATGCCAGGGCGCTGGGGCTGTCGGTCGGCGACGTGACCAGCACGATCTCCTCGGCCTGGGGCCAGAGCTACGTCAACGACTTCCTCGACCGCGGGCGCATCAAGCGCGTCTACATGCAGGGCAATGCCGACTCCCGCGCCGATCCCGGCGACCTTTCGCGCTGGTTCGTCCGCAACTCCAGCGGCTCGATGATCCCGCTGTCGGCCTTCGCCCATGCGGAATGGAGCTACGGCGCGCCAAAGCTGGAACGCTACAACGGCTTCGCTTCGATGGAGATCCTGGGACAGGCCGCTCCCGGCCAGAGCAGCGGCACGGCGATGGCGGAGATGGCGCGCCTCGCCTCGCAGCTGCCACCCGGATTCGGTTTCAGCTGGACCGGCACCTCCTACGAGGAGCAGCAGTCGGGCGCGCAGGCCCCGGCGCTCTACGCCCTGTCACTGCTGGTCGTCTTCCTCTGCCTCGCGGCGCTGTACGAGAGCTGGTCGATCCCGGCGGCGGTGCTGCTGGTGGTGCCGCTCGGCGTGTTCGGCGCGGTGATGGCCACCTGGGGCCGCGGGCTGTCGAACGACGTCTATTTCCAGGTCGGTCTGCTGACCACCATCGGCCTGTCGGCCAAGAACGCCATCCTGATCGTCGAGTTTGCCAAGGAGAGCTTCGACCGCGGCGAAAGCCTGGTGGATGCCGCCATCGGCGCGGCGCGGCAGCGCCTGCGGCCGATCCTGATGACCTCGCTGGCTTTCACGCTGGGCGTGGTGCCCCTCGCCATCGCCAGCGGGGCCGGCTCGGGCGGCCAGAACGCCATCGGCACCGCGGTTGTCGGCGGCACGGTGGCCGCCACGCTGCTGGCCCTCCTCTTCGTTCCGATCTTCTTCGTCGTCGTGCTGAAGCTGTTCCGCGTGAAGCCGTCCCGGCTGGCGCAGTCCGGCGACGCGGCGGCATCCCCTCCAATCGGCCCGGACGCGCTGGCCGACGGCCATCGTTGAGCGGCGGTGACAAGACCATGACCCACAGATTCGTTCCCTTCGCCGTCCCCGTGGCCGCCGTGCTGCTGCTGACCGGCTGTTCCCTGGTTCCCGACTTCGCCTTGCCCGACCCGCCGGTTCCGGCCGCCTGGCCGGACGGGCCGGCCTACCGGAGCCCGCCGGCGATCACGCTGGCGTCCACCGCTGCGGCGACGGGTGCCGATCCGGCGCGCTCCGCCGACGCCATCGGCTGGCGGGAGGTGATGCGCGATCCGAAGCTGCAGAAACTGATCGAGATCGCGCTGGCGAACAACCGCGACCTGCGTGTCGCCATGCTCAACGTCCAATCGGCGGAGGCGGACTACCGCGCCCAGCGCGGCGACCTGTTCCCGACGATCTCCGGCAGCGGGTCCGCCAGCTGGTCGCGCGTGCCGGCCGCGACCACGTCCGCCGGTTCGGCGCTCGGCAAGACGGCGGGGGTGGAATCGCGCTCCTACAGCGCCGGAATCGGTTTCACCTCCTATGAGCTGGATCTGTTCGGCCGCGTCCGCGCGCTGACCGAGCAGGCGTTCGAGCAGTATCTCGGCTATGAGGAGACGCGGCGCAGCACCCAGATCTCGCTGGTGGCGCAGGTGGCGACCGGCTATCTGACCCTGCAAGCCGACCGCTCTCTGCTGGATCTGACCCGGCAGACGCTGGACAGCCAGAACGCCTCCTATCAGCTGACGCGCAAGAGCTTCGAAGCCGGCAACGCCACCGAACTGACCCTGAGGCAGGCGCAGACCTCGGTGGACAGCGCGCGGGCCAATCTCGCGCTCTACACCCGGCAGGTGGCACAGGACGAGAATGCACTGGCCCTGCTGCTGGGCCAGCCCCTGCCGCCGGAGCTCGCCTCCGGCGCATCGCTGGATGCCCGGTCGGTGCTGACCGACCTGCCGGCGGGCCTTCCCTCCAGCGTCCTGCTGCGCCGCCCGGACGTGATGGCGGCCGAACACAATCTGCGGGCGGCCAACGCCAACATCGGGGCGGCCCGCGCCGCCTTCTTCCCGTCGCTGACGCTGACCGCCAAGGCCGGCACCGCCGCCTCCGGCATCCAGTCGCTGTTCGCTCCCGGCTCCTCCAACTGGAGCTTCGCCCCATCGCTCAGCATCCCGATCTTCTCGGCCGGCGTGAACGAGGCGAACCTCGACCTCGCCAAGGTCAGGAAGGACATCCAGGTGGCGACCTATGAGAAGACGGTGCAGACCGCCTTCCGCGAGGTGGCCGACGCGCTGGCCGCCCGCAGCACCTATGACGACCAGATCGCGGCGCAGCAGTCGCTGGTCGATGCCTACGCCCGCTCCTACCAGCTGTCGGAGATGCGGTTCCGCAGCGGGGCCGACAATTACCTGACGACCCTTGATGCGCAGCGCTCGCTCTATGCGGCACAGCAGACACTGATCTCGCTGAAGGCCGCGAGGCTGGAGAATCTCGTCACCCTCTACAAGGTTCTGGGCGGAGGCTGGCAGTAGCGTCCCGCCACTGGCCCCCCCCGCCACTGGCCGAGGTCGTTTGTCAAACGTTCCGATGCTGTTGGCGAATCGCTTGAAACGAATTCGTCAGGGATCTTCCTGAAGTTCGGCCGCATACCGAGACGTAATAGACTGCGTGGCGCAGGCTGTGGGACGGAGTCGGGGAACAACGGTTGACGCGGGTGAAGTGATCGGAGGTTCCGCGAGGGGCTGAGCGACCGCCAGGCGGCCGAGGCGGTGCGGGCGGCTCTGTTGCAAAGTTGGCCAGCACGCGTTGGAACGGCTGGACGTTGGAGGGAGCCAAACCGTGTCGGACTTCAAGGGTCGCCATTTCGAGGGGGAGATCGTGCTGTGGGCGGTGCGCTGGTACTGCCGGTACGGGATCAGCTACCGTGACCTCGAGCAGATGATGGCCGAGCGTGGCGTCACGGTCGACCACACCACCATCTAGCGTTGGGTCCAGAAGTATGCCCCCGAGATCGAGAAACAGCTGCGCTGGCAGTGGCGCTGCCCACGATCGACCAGTTGGCGGGTCGATGAAACCTATGTGAAGGTCGCTGGCAAGTGGGCCTATCTGTACTGGGCCGTCGGCAAGCATGGCAACACCATCGACTTCTACCTTTCGCCCACGCGGAGTAGCGCGGCTGCCAAGCGTTTCCTCGGCAAGGCGCTGAACGGCCTGAAGGATTGGGATAAGCCGATGGTCATCAACACCGACAAGGCGCCCACCTGTGGGCCAGCCCTAGCGGAGCTGAAGGCCAAGGGCAAATGTCCCGAGGAGACGGAACATCGGCATGTCAAGTACCTGAACAATGTCGTCGAGGCCGACCACGGCAAGTTGAAGCAGCTGATTCGGCCGGTGCGGGGCTTCAAGACCCTGAAGACGACTTATGCGATGATCAAGGGATTCGAGGTGATGCGTGCGCTCCGCAAAGGGCAGGCGGCCGCCTTCAACCCGACCCGCGACATGCACGGCGAGGCACGCCTTGTCGAGCGCGCCTTCAACGTCGGCCCCTGCGTGCTCGCCGAAGCCGTTCAGCTCGTCAACCAGCAGCTCGAACTCCAGGCCGTGTAGCCTCCGGCAGTGATGCCGGTCGTCATTACCACGCGCGTGAAAGGAAGAGTTTGCAACAGAGCCGACGATCACGGGCGCGATGTGACGGCAACCGGTGGCGAGGCTCGGCTCATGGATGTCGCGCCGTACGGAAGACGGGGATCGCCTATGCCTGCCCCGTCCAACCGCGCAGGAAGTGGGTGGCCGCCTGATGGGCGATCTTGGCGATTTCCTCTTGGGAAACCGTCTCGCGTAGTCCCCACACACATCCCTCATGCGGCCCCGCTTCACAGAGGGCTCGGAACTGAGCGGCGGCTCCTGGCCGCGCCAAACCGCTCCGATCCGGCACGTCGCCCCGCTCCGCCAATCGTTTCAGGATGGCGGCGATCTGCCGTTCGGTGCGCTGTATCCCGTGTTCATAGAAGATGCGGCCGACTTCCGGAAAGCGACCGGCTTCAGCCATGACAAGGCGTGTCATGGCAAGCGCGGATGGAGTTGAAATCAAGTCCAGATAGGCTCGCGCCGTTTCCTCCAGAACAGCTTTGGCGTCTTTGCCCTCGACATCCACAGTGGCGAAGGCGGCGCGGGTCACAGTCCCGACTTCCTCGACAAAGGCCGCGAAGAGGGCCGCTTTGGAGGGAAAGTACCGGTAGAGTGTGCTTTTGGATCCGCCCGCCTCGGCGACGATGCCATCCATCGAGGCATTGGCATAGCCATGGCGAAGGAAGGTACGGCCGGCGATTGCCAGGATCGCCGCGCGCTTGGACGAAGTGGCGATGGGCATGATCAGATCTATCCCGATCACCCCTTGCCTGGTGCGATGCCGTTCATTCGCGCATCAGCGATTTTGCGGATCTGCATGGACGCCGAATCCAGAAAGGCCTGTGCCAGAACAGGATCGTTGATGGCGCGCGCGAGCGTCAGCGCACCGACCATCATCGAGAGGATCGCCATCGCCTTGCTTGTGAACTCCTCGTCTTGCGTTTGCGAAATCAGGCGTTCGATGACGTCGAGATGCGTCCTGATCCCGGCTTCGAACGACGCTTTCACCTCGGTGCCATGTCTGGCGACATCCGAACCGAGCGCCACGATCGGACAGCCATCCGTTCTTTCCTTGCGATGCCCGTCACTCAGGTAGAAACCGATCACCTCGCCAAGCGGATCCTCGGGATTTGTTGCGGTCGCGGACGTCCATCGGCCGGAGGCGCTTTCCAGAGCCCGCTTGGACGCCTGAACCGTCAAATCCTCCTTCGACGCGAACTGTTTGTAGAATGCCCCCTGGGTCAGTCCGGCCGCCTTCATCAAGTCCTTGAGGCCGATGCCGTCGAAGCCGTGCTCGCGAAAGAGACGGCTCGCCACATTGATCACAGCCTGCCGGTTTTCCTCAGCCTGAACGCGACTCACACGCATGGCACGCCCCATTTTAGATTTCAGTCAAACTCTATATTGAATGCGGTTGGCGGACACAACTCCCCACTTCATCCTATTCCGCAGGATTTCTCCAGGGCAACGGCCGGTAGGCGGGATGCCGGCCCCAGGCTCCACCGACCATGGCGGCCGCTGTCAGAAAGCCGTAGGAGAGCGCCGCCAGGGCGGTGATCTGGAACAATGGCGCAAGCCCGGCACCGAACCAGACGACTGCCGACCAGCCGATGAAGGCCGCAATGATCATGCGCGCCGTTCCGGCCAGCACGGGAAACAGGACGCGCTTGGCTCCCTGGCTGGCGAAATAGAGCGCTAGGCCGAGCCCGACGGCGCCATAGACCGGCGCTACGGTCCGCAGATAGAGGGTGCCCATCGCCAGCACCTGGGGATCGTCGCTGAACAGGCCGATCCAGGCGTGGGGAAACAGCACGGCGGCGAGGCCGATGGTCTCGGTCATTCCGAAGGCGATCGCGGCCCCGATCCAGGCGACGCGACGCGCCCGCGCCATCTGCCCGGCTCCGATGTTGTGGCCGACCATGGTGACCAAGGCGGTGCCGAGCCCGAAGATCAGTGGAATCTGGATGTAATCGAGGCGGGAGGCGATGCCGTACCCGGCGATGGCGTCGGCGCCGAAGCAGCCGACGGCCGCGGTGACCAGGGCGACCGTGAGATTGGTCTGGACGGTGCCGATCGCCGACAGCAGGCCGACGCCCATGATATCCTTGAACAGCCCGGTGCGCAGAGGCGTGATCCTGAGTCTCAGCAGACTTTTCGCGGAGCGCAGGTACAGCATCAGGGCAACGGCCGCGAAGAGGTAATAGATCAACACCGCCGCCCCGCCGCCGGCAACGCCGAGACGGGGCAAGGGCCCCCAGCCGAAGATCAGGGCCGGCGACAGAATGATGAGCAGGACGGTGCCGGACGAGATCACCAGTGCCGGCACGGTCACGTTTCCGGCTCCGCGGAGGGCGGATGACAGCAAGGCGGTGATCCAGAGCGGCACGGCCCCGGCGAACACGACCCCGGAATAGGTCAACGCCGCCGTCAGCGTCGCTCCCGTGCCCCCCATCGCCCGGTAGAGGGCTGGTCCGCCAAGGAAAGCGGCCACCGTGAAGAGGAGGCCGAAGGCGCAGGCCAGGACGATTCCATGCCAGACCAGCGCTTCGGCGTCCTCATGGCGTTTTGCCCCCAAGGCCCGCGCGACGGCCGAGGCGACGCCGCCGCCGATCCCGCCATTCGCCATCATCTGCATGAGCATGAGCACGGGAAAGACCAGGGCGACTCCGGCGAGAGCCTCCGTCCCGAGAAAGCCGACGAACCAGGTCTCGACCACCCCGACCAGAGTCTGGACGACCAGCACCAGGGTGGTCGGCAACGCGAGGCGGAGCATCGTCGGAACCACCGGCCCGTCGAGAACGCCGGGCGGTACTTTATAGGTGGGGGCCGGGGCCGCCGAACGCTCCTGACGGGACAAGGCGGTCATGGGATTTCCTTTACGAGACCGGATGTGACGGGCCTGGCTCAGACCGGCAGCCGCAGCATCTTGCGCAGGTTCTTGTCGAAGGCGGAGGCCGGGACGAAGCGGCGCAGAAGGCTGACCTGCCGCGCCATTTTCCCTGCCGGGTAGCGCAGCTTCGGCTCGGCCTCCGTCGCGGCCTTCACGATGGTTTCGGCCACGGTCTCGGGCGTATCGCCCTTCCTGGTCGCGTCCTGAACGGCCACGGTCACCTCGGCCCGCGCGGACGCATAGGTGTCGAGCGAGCGATCCGGCTTGATGAGGTTCGCGTCGAACGAGGTTCGGGTATAGGCGGGTTCGACCAGCGTGACCCGAATGCCGAGCGTGCGCAGTTCATGGTCAAGCGATTCCGAGTAACCCTCCACCGCATGTTTCGTCGCCGCATAGAGCGCGGAATAGGGGGCCGGAATGAAGCCGAGCGCCGAGCTGAGATTGATGATCCTGCCGCTTTTCTGGTGCCGCATGATCGGCAGCACGGCGTTGGTCATGCGGATGACGCCGAACATGTTCACGTCGAACAACGCCTGCGCCTGGGCGAGCGAGGACTCCTCCGCACCGCCGAAAAGCCCGACGCCGGCATTGTTGACCAGCAGATCGATGCGGCCGGCGTCGTCCAGCACCTCGTCGACCAGGGCGGCCACGGAGGCGTCGTCGGTGACATCGCAGGTCAGCATGGTGACGCCCTCGGGGCCCTTGGCCTCCGCGTGACGGCTGGTTCCGAACACGTCGAATCCTGCGGCTTGCAGGGCCTTGGCCGCCGCGTGCCCGATGCCGGACGACGCGCCCGTCACCAGGGCGATGCCGCGTTCGATCTTTGCCATCGAAGTCTCTCTTTCTTCCTTGTGTCGGGATCAGCCCCGGAAGCGCCGCCGATGGCGATGCCGCCATGTGAGAGCGCCCTGTCAATTAGATTGCGCCCAACTTCTATAATCGATATAGATGTCGTACGCAATCTAATTTGATCGAGGCGCCGGACATGAAAAAGAGACCCATGGTCGTGGCGGGTGGCGTTCTGACGGTGGCGCTCGGCGCTGCCGCAGTCGTGACGCTGTCCATGCACACACAGGAGGCGTCGGCGGTGAGCGATCCCCGGCAGGAGGCGCCGATCGTCCGGCTTGCCGCGGCTGCTCCGGTGGCCGGATCGGACCGCGGCTTCACCGGCGTCGTCGGGGCGAGGGTGCAGAGCAACCTGGGCTTCCGCGTTCCCGGCAAGATCATCGAGCGGCTGGCGACGGTCGGGCAGCCGGTCAAGGCGGGCCAGCCGCTGATGCGCATCGACGAGACGGACCTGCGCCTCGCGCTCACGGCGAAGCGAAACGCTGTTGCCGCGGCGCGCGCGGCGGTGGTTCAGACCCAGGCGGACGAGCGGCGCTACGCCAGTCTCGTGAATGACGGCTGGGCGTCCCGCCAGCGTCATGAACAGGCGAAGGCCGCGCTGGACACCGCCAGGGCGCAACTCGCCAGCGCCGAGGCGGACGCCCGGGTTGCCGAGAACGAGGCGACCTACTCGGTCCTGGTGGCCGATAGTGACGGCACGGTGGTCGAAACGCTCGGCGAACCGGGGCAGGTCGTCGCCGCCGGCCAGACCGTCGTCCGGATCGCGCAAGCCGGTCCCCGCGAGGCGGTGGTGGCGCTGCCGGAAACCATCCGGCCGTCGATCGGTTCGCCGGCCGAAGCCAGCCTCTATGGGACCGACGGGCGGCGTTATCCCGCGCGTTTGCGACAATTGTCGGACGCCGCCGACGCCCAGACCCGCACCTACGAGGCCCGCTATGTGCTGGACGGCGATGCGGCGGCGGCGCCGCTCGGCGCGACCGTGACCGTTCGGCTGACTGGACAGGCGGGTGGGGCGGACACGCTCGTGCCGCTGGGGGCCGTGCTGGACGACGGCCGGAGGACCGGGGTCTGGACCCTGGACCGCGCCAGCTCGACGGTGCGCTTCCAGCCGGTCCGGCTGGTCCGGGTGAGCGGCGAGACCGCCGTGATCTCCGGGCTCGGCCTCGGCGATCCGGTGGTGTCGCTCGGCGCCCATCTTCTCCAGGACGGGGTCCGCGTAAGAACCGCCGCCGAGAGCGGGGTCCAGTGATGAGCCTCAATCTTTCCGCCATCGCCGTCCGCGAACGGGCCGTCACCCTGTTCTTCATCCTTCTGCTGGCGGCGGGGGGCGCCCTCGCCTTCGTCATGCTCGGACGGGCGGAGGATCCCTCCTTCACCATCAAGACGCTGACTGTCACCAGCGTGTGGCCGGGCGCCACGGCGCGCGAGATGCAGGATCTCGTCGCCGAGCCGTTGGAGAAGCGCCTTCAGGAATTGAGCTGGTACGACCGGGTGGAGACGACGACGCGGCCCGGCTACGCCTATATGACGCTGACGCTGAAGGACAGCACGCCGCCGGCCAAGGTGCAGGAGGAGTTCTATCAGGCCCGCAAGAAGATGGGCGACGAGACGCGCAACCTGCCGCCCGGCGTACTCGGCCCCTTCGTCAACGATGAGTATTCCGACGTGAGCTTCGCGCTCTACGCATTGAAGGCCAAGGGCCTGCCGATGCGCGAACTGGCCCGGCAGGCCGAGGCGATCCGCCAGGACCTGTTGCATGTGCCCGGCGTCAAGAAGGTCAACATCCTGGGCGAGCGTCCGGAACGGATCTTCGTCGAGTTCTCCTATGCCAAGTTGGCGACCCTCGGCGTGTCGGCTCAGGACATCGCCGCCGCCTTGCAGCGGCAGAACAGCGTCACGCCGTCGGGCTCGATCGATACCCAGGGGCCGCAGGTCTTCATCCGGATCGACGGCGCCTATGACGGGGTGCAGGCGATCGCCGACACGCCGATCGTCGCCGCCGGGCGGACGCTGAAGCTGTCGGACATCGCCGAGGTCCGCCGCGGCTACGAGGATCCGCCGACCTACATCATCCGCCACCAGGGTGAACCCACCGTCATGCTGGCGACCGTCATGCAGGAGGGCTGGGACGGCCTCGCGCTCGGCAAGGCGCTGGAGGAGCGGGCAGCGGGTATCGCGCGATCGCTGCCGCTCGGGATGACGCTCGACAAGGTGACCGATCAGGCCGTCAACATCACCTCGGCGGTCGACGAGTTCATGATCAAATTCGCCATGGCGCTGGGCGTGGTGCTGCTGGTCAGCCTGCTCAGCCTCGGCTGGCGCGTCGGCATCGTCGTGGCCGCCGCCGTCCCGCTGACGCTCGCCGTCGTCTTCCTGATCATGCTGGAAACCGGCCGTTTCTTCGACCGCATCACGCTCGGCGCGCTGATCCTGTCGCTCGGCCTGCTGGTGGACGACGCCATCATCGCCATCGAGGTGATGGTGGTGAAGATGGAGGAGGGCGTCGACCGCATCAGGGCGGCGGCCTATGCCTGGAGCCACACGGCGGCGCCGATGCTGTCCGGAACGCTGGTGACGGTCGCCGGCTTCCTGCCGGTGGGGTTCGCGCGCTCGACCGCCGGCGAATATGCCGGCAACATCTTCTGGGTCGTGGGATTCTCCCTCATCGTCTCCTGGATCGTCGCGGTGGTCTTCACCCCCTATCTGGGCGTCAGGATGCTGCCGGCGATCAAGCCGGTCGCCGGCGGTCACGAGGCGATCTACGGCACCCCGAACTACCGGCGCCTGCGGCGGATCATCAGCTTCGCCGTGCGCCACAAGGCCCTGACCTGCGGCATCGTCGGCATCGCCTTCGCCGCCGCCATCGTCGGCATGGGCGGCGTGAAGCAGCAGTTCTTCCCGACCTCCGACCGTCCCGAGGTGCTGGTGGAGGTCCGCCTGCCGGAAGGCACCAGCATCGAAACGACCACGGCCTCGGTCGAGAAGATCGAGCGCTGGCTGGCCGATCAGCCGGAAGCGAAGATCGTCACCAGCTACATCGGTCAGGGCGCTCCCCGCTTCTTCATCGCCCTGTCGCCGGAACTGCCCGATCCCGCCTTCGCCAAGATCGTTGTGCTCACCCCCGACGCCGAGGCGCGCGAGGCCCTGAAGCACCGGTTGCGGCAGACTGTTGCGCAGGGGCTGGTGCCCGAGGCCTATGTCCGCGTCACCCAGCTCGTATTCGGCCCCTACACGCCGTTCCCGGTCGAATTCCGGGTGATGGGCCCCGATCCGGCGCAGCTGTACGCCATTTCCGAAAAGGCCCTCGCCATCATGCGGAGCGTGCCGGATGTCCGGCAGGCCAACCGGGATTGGGGCAACCGCACGCCGGTGCTTCGCTTCACCCCGGACCAGGATCGGCTGAACCTCATCGGCCTCTCACCGGCGGAGGTCGGGCAGCAACTCCAGTTCCTTCTCACCGGGATCGCCGTGACCCAGGTCCGCGAGGACATCCGCAATGTCCCCATCGTGGCGCGCAGTGCCGGCGGCGAACGCCTGGATCCGGCGCGCCTGGCTGATTTCTCGCTGACGAGCCGGACCGGCCAGCAAATCCCGCTCGACCAGATCGGCCATGCCGATATCCGCCTGGAGGAGCCGATGATGAAGCGCCGGGACCGGACATCGGTCATCACGATCCGCTCGGACTACAATGAGGCGACCCAGCCGCCGGAGGTCTCCAAGCAGATCATGACGGCCCTTCAGCCGCTGATCGCCTCGCTTCCGGCCGGCTACCGCATCGAGATGGGCGGATCGATCGAGGAGGCCGCCAAGGCCAACACGGCGCTCGGCAAGGTCTTCCCGGTCATGATCGCCGCCATGCTGATCTTCATCATGCTTCAGGTGCGGTCCTTCTCGATGATGGCGATGGTCCTGCTGACCGCGCCGCTCGGCGTCGTCGGCGTCGTGCCCGTGCTGCTCGCCTTCAACCAGCCCTTCGGCTTCAACGCCATCCTCGGGCTGATCGGTCTGGCCGGCATCCTGATGCGCAACACGCTGATCCTGACCGAACAGATCAAGGAGAACCAAGCGGCCGGCCTCGACGATTATCACGCCGTCATCGAAGCCACGGTGCAGCGGACGCGGCCAGTGATCCTGACCGCCCTTGCCGCGGTGCTGGCCTTCATCCCCCTCACGCATTCTGTCTTCTGGGGGTCGATGGCCTACACGCTGATCGGCGGCACGGCGGTCGGGACGGTGCTGATTCTGCTGTTCCTTCCCGCTCTCTACGCGGCATGGTTCCGCATCAAGCCGGCGTCCAATGCAAATTGACCGGAAACGAAGACCAGTCCGGCAACCGAGATGCCCTTTGAGATCGGTATCTTCCGGCCATCGGCAACAATCAGATCGCTGCCAACCTGCTTCATTTGGATCACCTTACTGATGGGAAAGGAGCGTCGTCGGCAGCGTGGCGAAGCCATCGCGCCAGCGAAAGAGGTCTTCGGCGCTGGCGCCGACCCCGCCGCATACGACGACGACGATCCGCCCGGCGCTGTTCGAGATGATCTGTGACCGGGTCAAAGCCGCCAGCGAGGCGCCACAGGCCGGCTCCACGACGACGCGATGCTGGTCCATCAATCGCAGACAGGCATCGACCGCCTCCGCATCGGAAACCACGACGGGTTCGATCCGGTGCGACCGCGCCACTTCGAGCGCGCGGTCGGAGACCGTTTTGGCCCCGAGCGACGTCGCGATGCTGTCGATGCTCGGAAGGGTCACCGGACGACCGGCCGCAACCGCGCGAGCGAAGGAGTCGGCGCCTTGGGTTTCAACCGCGACGATGGGCACATCGCTCCAGCCGTTGCGATCCAGCCCTTCGGCGACACCGCAGAGGAGGCCGCCACCGCCGACGGAAAGGACGATGGCGTCCGGTTTTCCGCCTTGCGCCCGCAGTTCATCGACGAGCGTCGCGTGACCGGTCCAGAGCAGAGGATCGTCGAAGGGGTGGATGAAGGCGTCGGTTGGAGAGAGCATCGACAGCGCGCGCTCGTTCGCCTCGGCCCAGGAGGAGCCGTGGACAACGACCTCCGCCATTTCCAGACCGATCATCGTCTTGGCGCGTTCGGATGTGGTGTTGGGGACGACCACGACGACCGGAACTCCAAGTTTGCGCCCGGCATGGGCGACTGCCAGTCCGGCATTGCCGCCCGAGGAGGAAATGAAGCGGCGCGCCCCCCGGTCCCGGTGTATCGTGCAGGCATGCCCAACGCCGCGCGCCTTGAACGAGCCGGTTGGTTGGGCGGCTTCCATCTTGAAGTGGATGTCCTTCCCCAGACGCCTGGAAAAGCTCAAGGATTCGACGAGCGGCGTTTGCCAGTGGATCGTCATGACACTGTTCTCCGAAAACTGCCAAGGTTGCGGTGTTCAACGGATCGATGGGGAACCTTGGTATGATCCGTCACGGATCAGCGATGGATGATAGACTGAACCGCCCCGAGTGTGTCGGCGGCCTTTTGGCTTCAATCACGCCGCCATGGTGACGTTCTCGTTTTGAGTATAGTAGCGCGCTTCTGCTTCGGCATGAGGAATGTTGCCGATGGGTTCGAGCAGGCGCCGGTTGTGATCTTCGTCGCGAGAGCTGATCGCCGTCCATCGCCAGGCGTGCTCGTCTTCGTGCTCGAACACCATCCGGACCGCGGGTTCGCGGACTTCAGGGGCGTATTTGGGTGATGCCTGTTTCGTCATGATGACCCCATCCTCTCAAGAAACGGGGCCTCCGGGAAACCCAGTGCGGTTCAGTATTGACGTATTTCTGATCCGCGGAACCGACCATTCACATTGCTGGGTGAAAAACCGAACCGCTTGCGGAACACTGTGGAAAAATACGCAGTTGAATAACCAACCCGGTGTGCTGCGACAGAAGCATTGACCCGATCTTCAGAAAGCAGGTGAAAGGCTCTCGCCAGGCGAAATTCCTGTAAGTATTCATGGACGGTAACCCCGAATTTCCTGCGGAATTCCGCGGTTAATTTACCGGGGTTGAGGCCAACCTGCCGTGCGATTTCCCTCAGCACGGGAGGGCGGTCAAAGGAGGATTCCAAAATTCTCCGGGCAAGCCAAACCTGATGGTGATGAGGCTCCTGACTGGCCCCTTGCAGGAACGGTTCGCACGATGAGGCTCTGCGCAATCCGAGCGCGGTCAGTTCCAACCCCTTGCCGGTCAAATAGTGATGCCGTGTGAAGCCGTCGAATGGACAGGCGAGAATCTGTGCGACGAGTCCCCCTAGACCGCTGTCGATGTCCTTGCACACCACGATGGACGTGGCGTCCGCGCCACCGCAAGGGCGTGAGCCGTCATCACCCGGCATCGCCGCCGGCCCGATCTGGATCACGGCACAACGGGCTTCGCTACCGGCACTGCACAGGTGATGCGTCATCGACAGGGACGGCGTATCGACGACGCACAAGGCCGCGGTGCTCAGGTCGAGTTCGGTCGCTCCACCGATCCGCCAGCGAATCGGCCCATCCAGAACCTGGACGATTGTTCGCCAAGCGCCGACGTCGTGCAGCGGCGTCGGTGGCGCGGCGCCCGCCAGGACGCCGGCGCTCAATTGGATGTCCGGGGCGAGCGGCATCGACCAGAACGACCCTGCGGCACCGTCTCGCTGCTGCGGCTCGGAAACGCGATGCCCGATGATGGGAAGAATGGACGTGGGGTGCGTCCCGCCACGGCGTCCTGACGTCCGCTTCACGTTTCTTCTCCGACCACGGCCTGTTTCGCGATGACGGGCTGTCCGTGCTGAGCCGAACCGTCGCGCAGCCGGTGCAGGCACAGGGCGAACAGCGCAGCCAGAATGACGATGCCGCTCAGGAAGGGCAGGCTTCCGCCGAGCTGGTACAGGCTGGCGCCCACCAGCGGCCCCAGCATGAAGCCGCCGGCCTGCGCGGCGCCGATCAACCCTGCGGCGGCTCCCTGCTCGTGGTCCTCCATGGCAAGGGAAGCGGCGGCGGAAAGACCGGGCATGCACAGCCCCATGGCGCCGCCGATCCCCACCATCCCGAGAATGAACAGGGGCAACGTGGACGACACGCACAGCGCGCACAGGCCGGCGATGCCCGCCGGCAGCCCGGCCAGCAGCAGGCGGCCGGGCCGCTCGACGCGGAGGCGGGACAGCAGGAACTGAACGGCCACGGCGGTCAGGCCGCTGGCCAGGAGGCAGAAGCCGACGCTGCGCCCCGTTTCCGACGGCGCCAGATGGAGGCGGTCCTGGACGACGAAGCCGAGGCTTTGCAGGACCATCGCCACGACCAGGAAATAGCCGAGCGCGATGCCGAGCCACAGCCGGAGGCGCGGGTCGTTCGGCTTCAGCATGGCCGCCGCCGCCGAGCGGTGCGGCGCGTGGCGCAGACCGCCGAGGACCGCGACGGCGGCCAGGGCGGCGGCTCCGGCCGCCGCGTAGAGCGGGAAGACCAGCCCCAGCCCGGCGAAGGCGGCGGCGAACAGCGGACCGGCGACCGTTCCCAGGCCATAGGCCGCCGACAGCCGGGCAAGGCCGGCGGTGCGCCGTTCGGGGGGCGTGATGTCGACGATGTGCGCCTGTGCGGCCGGCATGGCCGCCGCCACCGTCGTTCCGAAGCCGACCCGCACGGCCACCAGGGCCACGAGGCTGGCCAGCGGCGTCAGCGTGCCGGCCATCCCGAGATCGAGCACCCAGGCGAACAGCGCGGTGAACAGCGCGTAGCCGGTCAGGCCCAGCACGATCATGCCGCGCCGCCCCCGGCTGTCGCTGAGGCGCCCCCACACCGGGCTGGCGGCGATGAAGGCGACACTGGACAGCGTGATGATCAGGCCGATCTGCCAGTCCGACAGGCCGATCGCGCGGCCGGCCGGGGGCAGGGTGGCGAACAGGATCGATTGGCCTGCGGAGACCAGCAGCATGCTGACCAGCAGGATGGCCTGGGGCAGGCGGGAGCGGGAGAGCGGCGCCATCAGAAGCGCACCCCCGCGCCGACGCCGATCACCCGCCCGCGTGCGGGCAGCACCGCGTCGACGTTCGGCCCCAGATGGTTGCCCTGCGTCGCGTATTTGCGGTCGAACAGGTTGTTGGCGAACAGGTAGAGGTCGGCGTTCTCCAGCTCGACGCCGACCCGCGCGTTGACCAGCTGGTAGCCTTTCAGGAGGGTCTGGCTGCCGACGTCGGCATAACGGTGCCCCTGATGCTGCACCTCCAGCCGGCCCAGCGTGCCGAAGCGCGACGGCAACCCGATCGCGGCGCCGTCGCCCCGGTATTGCAGGGCGAGCGAGGCGTTCATCCGCGGCACGTTGGGCGTGGCGTTGCCGGAGGCGGCTGCGGTTGTGGCGGACAGCGAGGCCGCGACATTCTCCAGATCGGACACCGTGTAGCCGAAGCCGCCAAGCAGATCGAGGCCGGACGTCACGCGCAGGGCGCCCTCCGCTTCGAAGCCGTAGCTGCGGACATCGACGTTGGCCGGCTGGAAGGTCGCCGTCCTCGGATTGTAGGCGTAGAGCTGTTCGTTGCGCGCCTTGGTGAAGAATCCGGCGAGGTTCAGGCGGGCGCGCCCGCCCAGGAATTCGTTCTTGCTGCCCAGCTCGTAGGTCCAGTAGGTCGCCGACTTGTAGGGCGCGGTGGCTTGGCCGAAGGCGGCGTCGGTGGGGAAGCGCGGAAAGCCGCCGGCCTTGTAGCCGCGCGAAACGGTGGCGTAGACGTTGGAGGTGTCGGTGATGTCATAGGCGAGCGACGCCCGGCCGGTGACGTAATTGTAGGTCAGGTCGCCCGATTGGTGGAATCCCGCGACGGTGCCGGGAAAGCCGTTGCCGGTGAAGGTCGATGCGTATCGTTTCCAGTCGTGATTGAAGCGCAGGCCGCCGGTCGCCTTCAACCGCGCCATAACCGGCACCGTTACCTCGCCGAAGGCCGAGGCGCTGTTCGCGGTCAGATCGACGTCGCGCGTGCCGTTGGTCGAGGCGAAGAAGGCCGATTGGTTGGTGTAGCGGGTGTCGAGATGGCTGTGGGCGTAGTTCAGCCCGGCGACCCAGCTCACCATGCTGGAGGCGGCGGAGTTGAGGCGGAATTCCTGGTTGAAGCTGGTCTCGGTCTCGGTCCAGTCGCTGAAGTCGGTCTGCGGCCGGAAAAAGGCCACGGGCAGGCCGAACAGGGCGGAGAAGGACTTGCCTTCATGGTCGTCGGTCAGCAGTTCGTTGACCACCCGGTTGGCTCCGGTGGCGGAGGTGAAGGTTCCCCAGCCGAAATCATGGGCAACGGTCAACGCCGCTCCGGCCGAACGCCGGTCGGCCTTGTTCACCGTCGATGCCTGCTCCGGGTAGTCGGCCTGCTGGCGCAGCACCCAGCCGACCGGGTTCTGCTTGTTGCTTTCCCCCGCCAGTCCCAGCGTGACCGTCGTCCGGTCGGAGGGCGTGAGGACGAGGGAGCCGCGTCCGGCGAAATTCCGATGGTCGCCGCGGTCGCTGCCGTAGAGGTTGGGAACATAGCCGTCGGCGCTCCATTGCTTGAGGGCGAGGCGCGCGGCCAGCCGTCCGGGAACCAGCGCCCCGGAGGCGACACCCTGGATCGAGCGCGTTCCATCGCCGCCGATCTCGCCGCGCAGCGAGAATTCCGGCTCCGTGCCGGGCTTGCGCGTGGTGATGTTGATGGCGCCGGCCGCGCTGTTGCGGCCATAGAGCGTCCCCTGCGGGCCGCGCAGCACCTCCGCCCGGTCGATGTCCAGATAGATCAGGTCGGATCCGAAGAAGGGCTGCGGGATGCCGTCGACATAGGTGACGACGGAGCTGTCGTCCGGCCCGAGCGGCTGGGTGACCGGCCCGATGCCGCGGATCGTGTAATAGGTCGCCCGGCTGTCCCCAAGATCGTTCGACACCATGTTGGGGACGCTCCGGAACAGATCCTCGGAACTGTTGATGCGCGCGTCCTCCAGCGTCTGTCCGTCCACCACGGTGAGGGACAGGGG
The DNA here is from genome assembly GCF_001639105.2 of Azospirillum humicireducens. Lineage (NCBI taxonomy): Bacteria > Pseudomonadati > Pseudomonadota > Alphaproteobacteria > Rhodospirillales > Azospirillaceae > Azospirillum > Azospirillum humicireducens. Next base: position 280,342 of record NZ_CP028903.1, on the reverse strand, counting down.
CACGTCGCGCGGATTTTCCTGACGCTTGCGGGCGGTCACCGAGATTTCCGGCAAGGCGATGGCGGCCGATGCGGCCTCCTCGGCCCGCCCGGTGCCGGGCATGGCGCCGCAGGCCACGATGGCGGCGAGCAGGAGCGGGGTGGGGCGGTGCGCGTTCTTCTTCGGCGGACGCATGGAGGTATCCTGGCTGGAATGGAGGACGGAGGCTTGCGGTCAGGATCAGGGGGCGGTCCGTTCCAGGCGGCTGTGCGCCCACGCCATGGCCGTGTCGGTGTCGGGGATCACGGCCACGGGGTAGGGGTAGGCCGCCGCCGCTTTGGCGACCTGTCGAACGGCGTCGTCGTGGGCCGGGCCGGGTGGGATCACCATCGCCATGCCGCCGCACAGACGGGCCAGCCGGTCGCGGTCGCTCTTGAACCAGAGGGCGAAGGACCGTTCCTCGTCCCTGGGAAGGGCCGGCGACCCGCCTTCGCTGATGACGACGTACGGGCGTTCGCCATCCAGCAGACGGATCAGGCCGGCGATCAGCGCCTTCGCCTCCTCCGCGTCGAGCGGGCGGGCGGGCGCGCGCAGCCACACCAGCGGAAAGGACCGCGTGTCGAGAATCGGTGTCGTCGTCATGATCTTGATCCGGGGGAGGCGGCGGACCGGATTGGTCGGACCGGAATGGTCGGGGGCTTCAGTTGCGAACTGTTATCAACTGAGGCCGACTATGAGGCGGAGCGGCGGCGATGGCAATCGACCAGGCTTATGCGCGCGGGCGGATTTCCTATGCGCAAAGCCGGTCGGCGTCCGGAGGAGTTCGCGTCGGGGTTCGGGCGCGCCAGGGTTCGGGCGCGTCAGGGGGCGTGGCGGATCGCCGGTCAGCGGCGGATGGTGCCGGGGGCGTGACCGAAGCGGCGGCGGAAGGCGGTGGTGAAGTTGCTGGGATGCCGGTATCCGACATAGGCGGCGGCCTGGGATACGCTCCATCCTCCTTCGATCAGGCTGCGTGCCCGGTCCAGCCGGATGTCGCGCAGCGTGTCGAAGACGGATCGGCCGAAGGCGGCACGGAACTGTTCCTTCAGCACCGTCACGCTGACGCCCGCATCGCACGCCAGCTTGGCCAGCGTGTGGTCGGCGTCGGGTTCGGCCAGCAGCCGGTCGCGCACCCGGACCATGCGGGCCAGATCCGCCGGGCGGAGCGGGGAGGCGGCGGCCGGTGTCGCTGCCATGGGGCGCAGGGCCTCGGTCATCAGTTCGAGCGTGACCATTTCCCGGTGCAGGCGGTCGAGCGCCGGGACCGGCGTCCGCCGGTCCATCGTGTGCAGCCGGGCCTTCAGCGCCGCCGACGGGATCCAATGGTGCAGCCGGGCCGGGCCGCCGCGCGGCGGCCGCATGTGCGCGACCTCGTTCTCCTCCAGCCAGTCCTGCCGGGCAAAGGCGGCGACGGTGGAGTAATGGACGCCGCGTGCCTGCTTGCCGGTGAACAGGAGGGGGCTGTCGATGTAGAGATTCAACGCCGTGCCGGCTCGGGTGGCGATATCGCCGCAGCCTTCGACCCAGCCCTCCACCGGGCCGTCCAGCACCACGCTGACCAGCAGGCCGGGATTCATCTCCGCTTCCGCCTCGAAATCATGGAGATGGCTGATGTCGGAGCGGGTCAGGGTCAGGCCCGGCTGCAGCACGTCCACGCCGATCGACCCGGTCAGCAAGGCGCAGGAATTCCCGCTGCCGCGATCGCGGCCGGCCACCGACAGGCGGCGGTAGCGGTAGCCGAACCGCTCGGCCATCGCATGATGGTCGTCCGAGGAATAGTGGGTCGGCGTGCCGATGGTGTCGCTCATGAGCACAGCATAGGGGGCCAATTCTGCAACTGCAAATCATTCGCAAATTTCTGGCACGGCGGATTCCGGTCCGGTCAGACGCCAGTCATGGGCGGCGCGCTGCACCGTCCAAAGCCGGCGGTAGAGCCCATCCGCCGCCAGCAAGGCCTCGTGGCGCCCCTGCTGGGCGATCCGTCCGCCGTCCAGCACCAGGATGTGGTCGACCTCCCGGACGGTCCACAGGCGGTGGGCGATCACGATCACCGTCCGGCCCCGGCACAGGGCGTTGATGGCCTGCTGGATCTGCGCCTCGTTGTCGAGGTCGAGGCTGGAGGTCGCCTCGTCCAGGATCAGCACGGGGGCGTCCTTCAGCAGGGCGCGGGCGATGGCGATCCGCTGACGCTCCCCGCCGGACAGGGTGGCGCCGCCGTCCGACAGCCGCGTGGCGTAGCCGCCGGGCAGGGCCCGGATGCGGTCATGGATGCAGGCCGCGCGGGCCGCCGCCTCGACCTCGGCGTCGCCGGCGTCCGGCCGGCCGAGACGGATGTTGTCGGCGACGGTCATGTCGAACAGGACCACCTCCTGAAGCACCATGCTGACCGTGCGGTTCAGCGTGTCGCCGTCCATGTCGCGCACATCGACGCCGCCGATGCGGACGCTGCCCCGCTCCACATCCCACAGCCGGGCGACCAGCCGGGCCAGCGTGCTCTTGCCCGATCCCGAGGGGCCGACCAGGGCCGTCACCGACCCGGCCGGGAGATGGACCCCGATGCCGTTCAGAGCGGGGGTGCCGTCCGGGATGTCGTCGTAGCGGAAGACGACATCCTCCAGCGTCACCGAGGCATCGACGGGGTGGCGGCCCGCCGCCGGTTCCGGCATGGCGGGCTCCCGTGCGAGCGCGCGGATCTCGGCCAGGACCGCGCGGGACAGCCGCAGCCCGGCCAGGAACACGCCCAGATCGGTCAGGGCCGCGCACAGCCGGGCGGTGACCAGCAGGGCCAGCAGGAACGGCATGGCCTCCAGCCGCCCGGCGTCCCACAGCAGCCCGCCGGCCAGGGTGACGGACGCCAGCCCGAGTCCGACCATCAGGCCGTAGAGCGACAGGGCCGGGGCGGCGGTGGCTTCGGCATCGCGCGAGTCCCGTTCCAGCGCGATCAGGTCGCGGTCCACGGCAGCGCGGCGCCGGCCGGCGCTGTCGAATCCGCGCAGGTCGCGGGCGCCCTGGGCCATCTCCACGACTCCCGTCACCGCCCGCTCCCTGGACGCCATCACCCGTGCCGCCGCCCGGTCCAGAATGGCATGGCTCCACGGGATGGTGAGGGCGGCGAGCGGCAGCACCGCCAGCAGCAGCAGCGCCAGCCGGCCGTCGATCCAGGCGAGCAGCAGCCACAGCAGCGCCGGCAGGGCGCTGTTGGTGACGACCAGCCCCCAGACATGGGTGATGATGTCCTGGTACTGGGAGAAGCGGCTGGTCAGCAGTTCGGCCAGGGCGGCGTCACGGTGGCGGAGCACGCGTCCGACCGGCAGCCGGGCCAGATGGTCGGCGACGTTCAGCCGGGCGTCCGCCACCAGACCGTAGCTGCCGGCGAAATTGTCGAGCAGGGCATGGGCGCGCAGCCACACGCCGAGCGGCAGGGCCGCCGCGAGCAGGAGGGCGCCGAGCCAAGGGGATCGCCACGGCGCCGTTTCCCCGCCGCCCCCTCCGGCGGCCAGCGCCGGTAGGATGACGGCCAGCACCGCATAGGGCAGCGCATCCACCGCCGCCGCCAGGACGCCGGTCAGAAAGCCGCGGCGCAGCCGGGGATCGGAGCGGCCGGCGAGATCGAAACCGAGGCGGGACAGGATCATGGCCGGACCTCCGTCGGTGCGGCGGCGTTGCCGCGCAGGCTCCAGCGCGCCGCGTCGTCCTGCGCCCGGCGCAGGGCGGCGTAGGTCGGCGACACGCGCAGCAGCGTGGCGTGCGATCCGCTGGCCTCGACACGGCCCCCGCACAGGACGACGATGCGGTCGGCCCGTTCGATGGTCGCGAGCCGGTGGGCGATGACCAGCACCGTGCGCCCGCGCGCCAGCCTGGCCAGGGCGCGCTGGACCTCATGCTCGGTCTGCGGGTCGGCGTGGGCGGTCGCCTCGTCGAGGATCAGGATCGGGGCGTCCTTCAGGATGGCGCGGGCGATGGCGATGCGCTGGCGCTCGCCGCCGGACAGCCGGGCGCCACGGTCGCCGACCGGCGTGTGGTACCCCTGGGGAAGGGCGCGGATGAAGCCGTCGGCGCCGGCGGCCTTGGCGGCGGCCGTGACCTCCGCGTCGGTCGCGCCGGGGCGGGCGAGGCGGATGTTGTCGGCCAGACTGCCGTGGAACAGCACCGGATCCTGAAAGACGGTGGAGAGCCGTCCGGCGAGATCGGCCGGATCCATCCGCCGGATGTCGGCGCCGCCGATGGTGATCCGTCCCTCCGTGCAGTCCAGTGCCCGGCCCAGCAGGCGCGCCAGCGTGGTCTTTCCGGCCCCCGACGGGCCGACCAGCGCGGTGATGCGTACCTCGGCCAGGGTAAGGGACGCACCGGCCAGCGCCACGGTGCCATCCGCGTGGGTGAAGCCGGCGGACTCGAAGCGCACCGTGTTGCCGTCCGGCCGTTCGGGAGTGTCGGCGACGGGAAGACCCGGCTCGGCCAGCAACGCCGCGATCCGGTCGAGACAGGCGGCGAGCTGTCGCAGGCCGTTGGCGGCGAGGACCACGCGCGTCAGCGGCAGCGTCAGCACCCCGCCGAGCGCCAGGAACAGCATCAGGTCGGCCAGCGTCAGCGAGCCCCCGGCGTGCAGCAGAAGGCCCGCCGGCAGGATGGTGGCGAGGTTGAAGGACAGGGCGAGGCCGAACAGGGCGTAGGGGTAGCGGGACCGGCGGGTGATCGACACGGCAAGGTCGCGGAGGTCGTGGACGGTCCGCCGCACGCCCTCAAGGCTGCGCGCCTGACGGTTGAAGGCTTTCAGCGTGGCGATCCCCTGCACATAGGCGAGCAGGCGCTCGTTGGCGGCGGCCTCGGTCCCGCTCCACCGCGTGAACAGCGCGGAGGAGCCGGCGGCCATGCGCGCCTGCGCCGCCACGGCGAGCGGCAGCAGAGCCAGCGACGCCAGGGCCATGCGCCAATCGACCCAGACGAGCAGGCACCCGGCGACCAGCGGCAGCCCGAGCCCCGACACCAGATCGGGCAGCGTGTGGGCGAGCACGCCGTTGATCCGCCCGACATCGTCGATCAGCGTCTTCTTCAGCGCGCCGCCTTGCCCGTCGAGCCGGGCGAGCGGCATGCGGCCGATGTGGTCGAGCAGCCGCTGGCGAAGCGTCCGCTCGACGCGAAAGGCGGCGGCATGGCCGATGATGCCGCCGCCGGCCTGGGCGGCGAAGCGCAGCAGCGTTCCGGCCAGACCGGCCAGCGCCAGTTCCGGAATGCCGGCATGTCCCCCGCTTCCGGCGATGGGGTCGATGAGGATCACCGCGATCCGCCAGATCACCAGATAGGGAACCAGTTCCAGCAGGGTTCCGGTCAGGGCCAGCGCCGCCGACAGGATGATCTGTCGGCGGACGGGACGCAGCGCGTCGAGCAGAACGGCCAGACCCGGACTTCCGCATCCGGAACCGTGGGGGTCGGGGCTGCGGGGCGCGGACCGGGGTGGCTTGGACGCGGGATCCGCCATGTCCATGGTTGCAGAACCTATCCAGTGACGGACAAGCGCCGACGCCCTCACGCCGCGGGGAGCGGGGTTCGATGGGTTGGGCGCGGTGGTTGTGGTGAGCGATCGCGGAAAACTATCAGCCGGCGTTTCTGATGAGCAAGGCGACGGGCTTTCGATTCTGTCCGTATTTGTTTTGAAAATGGCGCTCGGCTCAGAAAGTCCCGATCGCGTCGGCGCCGGGCGGGATCGCGGCGGCGCGGTTCCGGAGCGGCCGCTATCACCACGCCATCCCGGCGGTCTTTGTCCGACCGCCGCATCGTGGACGAGGTGACGGATGGCGACGGGCCGGAATGCTGAAAAGAGGGGTGGCGGAACGGCGCACGGGCGAAACCGCCTGTTGCGCCTGGCGCACGGGCACGGGATGGCCCTGTCGGCCGCCTGCGGGCTGTCGGTGGCGGCGGCGCTGTGCGGGCTGGTGCCGTTCTGGGGAGTATACGAAATTCTCCAGGCGACGACGGATGGAGACGGTCCATCCGATCCCCACGCGGTTCTCGGCTGGGCGGCGGCCGTCGCGGCGGCGCTGATCGGCCGGCATCTGTGCGCCGCCCTGTCCACCGGGCTGGCCCATCGCGTCGGCTTCGACATCCTGCACGCCGTCCGCGCGGCGCTGATCGCCAAGACGCAGCGCCTGCCGCTGGGCTTCTTCCTCGACCGGCCGGTGGGACGGTTGAGCCATGTCTTCCAGGAGCAGGTCGAGATCCTGGAGCTGTTCTTCAGCCATCAGCTTCCCGACATGGTGGCGGCGCTGATGGCGCCGCTGCTGTGCCTGACGCTGATGGCGCTGATCGACTGGCGGCTCGCCGTCGCGGCGCTGGGCATCCTGCCGCTGGCCTGGGCCGGCAACGCCTGGATGATGCGCGGCCACGGCCCCCGCATCGGCGCCTATTTCGGCCTGATCCGGACCATCAACGCCGAGGCGGTGCAGTTCATCCAGGGCATGGAGCTCGTGCGCTCCTTCACCGTCCGGGGCGGGGCCGGCGGCGGGTTGGGCGGGCGGCTGGTCGATGCCATCGAGGCGTTCCGCCGCTTCGCCCTGGAGTGGCAGACGCGCTGGCTGCCCGGCTGGTCGCTCTACGCGGTGGGGGCGGGGACGGCGCCGCTGTTCGTGGCGCCGCTCGGGCTGTGGCTGCATGGGCGGGGCGAGCTGGAGGCGCCCGCCTTCCTCGCGGCGCTGCTGCTGTCCGGCCTGCTCGGTCCTCCCCTGCAGAAGGTGACGATCTATGGCGAGCTGTACCAGAGGGTCCGCAAGGCGGAGGAGGCGATCTCCGCCATCCTCGACGCTCCCGAACCGCCGGTGGCGGTGTCCGGTTCCGAGCCGGTGCGGGAGGGACGCGCGTTCGCCGTCGCGTTCGACGCCGTCAGCTTCGACCATGGCGGCAAGCCGGCGTTGCGGGAGGTGAGCTTCACCGCTCCGGCGGGCGGGATCACGGCGCTGGTCGGCCCGTCCGGCGCGGGCAAGAGCACGGCGGCGCACCTCGTCGGCCGCTTCTGGGATGTCGGGGAGGGCGCCATCCGCATCGGCGGCGCCGACATCCGGACGATCCCGCCCGAGCGGCTGAAGGCCATGGTCTCCTTCGTCTTCCAGGACAGCACCCTGTTCAACGGCAGCGTGCTCGACAATCTGCGCATGGGGCGGCCGGATGCCGACCGCGAGACGGTCGCCGCCGCCGCGCGGGCCGCGCGCTGCCACGATCTGATCGCGGCGCTGCCCGAGGGCTACGACACCCCGGTGGGGGAGGGCGGCGCGCGGTTCAGCGGCGGCGAGCGCCAGCGCATCGCCATCGCCCGCGCCATCCTGAAGGACGCGCCGATCCTGATCCTCGACGAGCCGACCGCTTTCGCCGACGCCGAGAACGAGGCGCTGATCCAGGAGGCGCTGTCCGGCCTGATGGCCGGCCGCACGGCGATCGTCATCGCCCACCGGCTGGACAGCGTGCGCCACGCCGACCGCATCGTGGTGATGGAGGACGGCCGCGTCGCCGCCGCCGGCCGGCACGACGACCTGATGGCCGCCTGCCCGCTCTACCGCGACCTGACCGACCGGCAGGCCGAGGTTCTCCGCTGGCGCCTTCCCGGCACCCAGTCCGATGTCCGGTCCGGTTTCGAGCAGGAGGCGTGACCGCATGCTGATCGTGAAGCTTTTCCGGCTGGCCGTGCCGGAACGCGGCCTGCTGGCCGCCGCCGGCGCCGCCAAATTCGCCGAGATGCTGGCCGCCGCCGTGCCGCTGGGCGTGGTCTATTGGCTGGCGCGGGGCCTGCTGTCCGGCGGCGCCCTTCCGTCGCCGGGCGTCGTCGCGCTGGTGCTGGCCGGCGCCTTCGCTGCGCAGGGGGTGCTGTTCTACGGTGCGACGCGGCTGGGGGCGGAGGCCGGGACGCGGCTGACCTGCCGGCTGCGGCTCGATCTCGCGCGGCATCTGCGGCGTTTGCCGCTGGGCGAGGTCAAGCGGCGCGACAGCGGCGACCTGACCGCCCTGCTGATGCAGGACGTGACCACCATCGAGCAGGTTCCCTCGCTGATCTTCGGCCGCACCGTCGCCGGGCTGGCGATGACGGCGATCCTGCTGGCGGGTTGCGCCTGGGTTGACGCGCGGCTGGCCGGGTTGCTGGTGCTGGGGATTCCCGTCGCCGTCCTGGTCCAGCGCCGGTCGTCCCGCCGGCTGGCGCGCGAGGCGGCGCAAGGCGCGGCGTGGCGTGGCCGGATGGGCGGGGCCGTGCTGGAACTCCTCCAGGGGATGCGTGTCGTCAAGGGCTTCGACCCCGGCTTGCCGGTGGGGCGGCTCGAACGGGCGACGGCGGGGCACCGCGATGCGGCCAAGGGGCTTACCGCCACCTATGTCCGCGCCTCGATGGGCTTTCCGGTGCTGCTCGACGCCGGGGCGCTGGCGGCCGGAGCCTGGGCGGTGCATGGGCTGCTGGGCGGCGGGCTCGACCCGGCACAGTTCCTGCTGGTCTGGTTCGTCGCGCTCCGCGTCTTCGCCCCCGTTCACGAGTTCACCGAGTTCGCGGCCATGCTGGAGCTGATGGATGCGTCGCTGACCCGCATCCAGGCCGTCCTGACGGAGCCCGTCCTGCCCGAACCCGCAACCCCCCGGAGTCCCGAGCGGTTCGACGTGGCCTTCGACCGCGTCGGCTTCCGGCAGGGCGGCGATGCCATCCTGACGGAGGTGTCCTTCGCCGTGCCGCAGGGCGGGGTGGTCGCGGTGGTCGGGCCGTCGGGCGCCGGGAAAAGCACGCTGCTGCGCCTGCTGACCCGCTCCTGGGACGTGACGGAGGGCGCCATCCGCATCGGCGGCGTCGATCTGCGCGACATGGACGAGGAAACGCGGGCCTCCTGCCTCGCCGTGGTGTCGCAGGAGGTGTTCCTGATCGCCGGCACGCTGCGCGAGAACATCCGGATCGGCCGGCCCGACGCGCCGGACGACGCGGTGACCGCCGCCGCCGAGGCGGCCCAGTGCCACGGCTTCATCTCCGCCCTGCCGCAGGGCTACGACACGGTTCTGGGCGACCGCGGGCACACCCTGTCGGGCGGCGAGCGGCAGCGTGTCGCGCTCGCCCGCGCCATCCTGAAGGACGCGCCCATCGTCCTGCTGGACGAGGCGACATCGGCGCTGGACCCGCGCAACGAGGCGCTGGCCCAGCGGGCGCTGGGCGCGCTGCTGCCCGGCAAGACGGTGCTGGTGGTGGCCCACCGCCTGCGCTCCGTCGCCGAGGCCGATTCCATCCTGGTGCTGGAGCGCGGCCGGATCGTCGAGCAGGGATCCCACGCCGCGCTGATCGGACGGAACGGCGCCTATGCCCGGCTGTGGGCGCGCTATGAAAACATGCTGGGCTGGCGGGGCCTGCCATGAGGGGCAGATGCGAATGAATCGCAATTTGGTCCCGATCACGGTATTGGCGGCCCCGTTCGCGTTAGCGCCGCCGCTCTCCCGCGCCTAGTCCTTGCGGCATCGAGCCGTCTTTCTGGAGTGCATATCGTCATGGCGACCCGTTCCTTCCTGCTGCGCGGCACGGCCGCCGCCGGCCTTCTGTTGTGGGCGCTGCCGGCCGCGGCCCAGACGGCCCCGGCGGGCGCGTCCGAACCGCTGCGCCTCGACTCCATATCGGTGACCGCCAACAAGCGGCCCCAGCGGCTGGCCGAGGTGGACGGCGCGGTCGCCGTCCGCACCGCCGAGGATCTGGAGCAGGCCCATGTCGCGAAGGTCGAGGATCTGGAGCGCGTGTTTCCCGGCCTGCTGATCCGCAGCCGGGGCAACGGCGCCTATGCCAACGTGACGGTGCGCGGCGTCTCGTCGCCCGACTATTACAACCCGGCGGTCCAGGTCTATGTCGACGGCGTGGCCCAGGACCAGGCCTATTTCACGCAGGAGCTGGTGGATGTCGAGCGGGTGGAGCTGTTGCGCGGCCCGCAGGGGACGCTGTACGGCCGCGGCGCCCATGGCGGCGTGCTGAACATCGTCACCCGCAAGCCGGACGACCGGCCGGTCGCCGCCACGTCCGGAACCCTGTCCAACCAGGACCGCACGGTGGAGGCCATCGCCGGCCTCGCCCTGGTGCCCGGCATGCTGTACGGCGATGTCGCCGTGCATCTGCGCGACCGGCTCGGCAGCATCGACGATACGGGCGGGCTGGGCTCCGACATCGACGACGGCACGACCTGGGTTGGGCGGGCGCGGCTGCGCTACGCGCCGGTCGGCGGACCGCTCGACGTGATGGCGACCGCCCAGCGCGAGCGGCTGCGCAGCCACGAGGAACTCTATGTCAAGGAGTCCAGCCTGAAGGATCGCACCGTCGACAGCGTGACCGAGGGCGGCTTGCCGCTGCTCGACCGTACGGTGAACAGCTTCGGGCTGACCGGCAGCTATGATTTCGGCGGGGCGGTGCTGACCAGCGTCACCTCCCTCCAGAAGCGGACGATGACCCGCCGCATCTTCGGCAGCGACACGCCCGAGGATCAGCGGACGGTGTCCGAGGAGCTGCGTCTGGCCTGGGGCGGTTCCGGCCCGCTGTCCGGTGTGATCGGCGGCTTCGTCCAGGACACCGATTTCACGCGGCGCGAACCGGGCTATCCCGGCTACATGGGCGCCTCGGTCAACGACGTGGACAGCCGCTCCTATGCCGCCTTCGGCGAGATCACCTACAAGGTCACGCCGACGGTGGACGTCACCGGCGGCCTGCGCTGGTCGCGGGAGGAATCGTCGATCGACTACCGGCGCGGCGCGCCGGGCGGCTACGGCTTTTCCGCCGACGCCAGTTTCGGCAACGTCTCGCCCAAGCTGGCCTTCGGCTGGCAGGTGACGCCGGACCACCGGCTCTACGCGCTGGTCAGCCGGGGCTTCAAGCCGGGCGGCTTCAACCACACCGTGTCCAGCGTCGCCGACGCCGTGGCCTACAAATCCGAGACATCGACCAACATCGAGGCGGGCTGGCGCGGCGCCCTGCTGCCCGGCATCCTGGAAGGTGGCGCGGCGGTCTATTGGATCCGCTCCAACGACAAGCAGATCTATGTCGGGCCGGTCGGCATGCAGGTGCTGCGCAACGCCGGCGAGGCCGAGAGCAAGGGCATCGAGCTGGATCTGCGGACCACGCCGCTGGACGGGCTGACGCTGGATGCCGGCGCCACCGTCGGCCGGTCGGAGTTCACCGATTCGCGCGATCCGCAGACGGGCGTCAGCTACGACGGCAAGCGGGTGCCCTACGCCCCCGACACCACGCTGCGGCTGTCGGCGCGCTACGTGATCCCGCAGACGGGAATTCCGGGCGAACTCAGCCTGCGCGGCGGCGGGCGCTATTATTCGCGCACCTATTTCGACGAGGCCAACAGCCTGCAACAGGCGGGCTACACGCTGTTCGACGCCTCGGTCGATCTGGCGCTCGACAACGGGATGTCGCTCAGCGTCTTCGGCGACAATCTGACGGACAAGGTCTACCGCACCTCCAGCTTCCGGTTCGGGGCCGGCGACGTGCGCAGCACGGTCGGGCAGGGGCGCCTGATCGGCGTCAGCGGCCGGTACCGCTTCTGATGGGCGCCGCGCGGGTGTTGCTGACGGTCGCGGGGATCTACACGACCCAGAGCGCCATCGGCGGCATGAGCTTCCAGGCCCTGCCCGCCGTCCTGCGCAGCCATGGCGCCGGGCTGGAGCTGGTCGGTCTGGTGTCGCTGTTCATGCTGCCCTGGGCATTGAAATTCCTGTGGGCGCCCGCCGTCGAGCGGTTTCGCCAACGGCCCGGCGGCATCCGGCGGTCGCGGCCGATCATCCTGGCCGGGCAGGGGGTGGCGTTCGCCCTGCTCGTCCTGCTGGCGGCGCTGTCGCCGCGCGAGGCGCCGCTGGCCCTGTTCCTGCTGCTTGCCGCCGTCGCGGTGGTGGTGGCGACGGTGGACATCGCCTGCGACGGCTTCACGGTGGAGCGTCTGGCTCCCGCCACGCGCGGCTGGGGCGGCGCGGTGCAGGTGGGCGGCGGCTATGCCGGGATGATGCTGGGCGGCGGCCTGTTCCTGGTGCTGGTGGATCGCGCGGGCTGGACTGCGGCGGTGTGCGCCATGGTCGGGCTGCTGGTTCTGCTGACTCTGCCGGTCCTGTTGACGCCCGAGCCGCCGCTTGCCTCTCTCGGTGAGGACCGGAGCGGAAACCGGCACCGCCCATCGCTGGCGGCGGCCTTCGCTCGGCCGGACGTGCGCTGGGGGCTGGTCGTCGTGATGGTCTTCCAGCCGGGCTTGCGGATCGTGCAGGGGCTGATGGCGCCCTTCCTGATCGACCGGGGCTTCGACCTTGCCCTGCTGGGGATGTTACACGGCGTCGCCGGCACGGCGGCCAGTCTGCTGGGGGCGCTGCTGGCCGGGCTGGCGGCGCGGCGCTGGGGCGCCGATGCGCTGCTGGGGCCGGCGGTGCTGGTCGAGGCGGCGGTCTTCCTCGCCCTGCTGGCGGCGGCGCTGGTTCCCGGCCTGCCCGTCGCGGCGTTGGTCGGGCTGCTGCTGGCGCTGGCCGCCGTGACCGGGGCGGCCTTCGTCGTCCTCTACACGGCGATGATGGGTTGGACATCCCTGCGGCAGGCCGGGGTGGATTTCACGCTGTTCCAATGCGCCGACGCGATGGTCGCGGCGCTGGCCGGCTATGGCGGGGCGCTGCTGGCGGGAACCCTGGGCTACAAGGCCGGCTTCGGCCTCGCCGCCGGGGCCGCCTTGGCGGCGGCGGCGCTGCTGCCGGCGCTGCGGGCGCGGATCGGCGCCGTTCAGCCGGACGCCGCTCCGCCGGGCGTGGCGGTGTAGGCGCTGGGGGCGACGCCGTAATAGCGGCGGAACAGCTTGGCGAAGTGGCTCGGATTGGCATAGCCGACCATCAGCGACACCTCGGTCACGCTGGCCGCCTGCCGCCCCAGCAGATCGGCCGCCCGCTTCATCCGCATGTCCTGGAGATACTGGTGGACCGACGCATCGTAGAGAGTCCGGAAGCCGTGCTTCAGCTTCTTCTCGTTCACCCCGGCGACGCGGGCCAGTTCGGCGATGGTCCAGCCATGGGCGATGTCCTCGACCATCAGGTCGCGCGCCGCCTTCACCCGACGCCGGTCGAGCAGGCTCGGTTCGGGCGGACGGGGCGGGCGCCCTTGGGCGGTGGTCAGCCGGTCGAGCGCCAGGGCCAGCAGCTCCAGCGCCTTGCCCTCCACGAACAGTGCGTCGGCGCGCTCGGCCACCGTGCCCTGGAGCAGCCGCTCCGTCGCCAGGATCATCTCGCGCGGGGCGGGCGCACAGCCCATCCACACCCCGTCGAGATCCTCCGCATACAGGTCCAGCGCGCCGGCCATGGTGGAGGTGAATGCGCACGGGTCGAGCATGCCACCCAGGACATCCCAGTCGATGCGCAGTTCCGCCATCGTCATGCGCTGGCCCGGCGGCAGATGGAACCGGCCCCAGGCGCTGCGGTTCGACAGGAACACATAGAGATGGCCGTCGCGGTAGGGCATGACCGGCCCGTCCGGCGCCACCCCGGTGACGCCTCCGGCCTTCAGGAACACTGCGATGGAAAGGCTGGCGTGGCCGTGGACGCTGCCCTCGACCGTGCTGGTGGTCGTGAAGTCGCAGGTCGTCACCGCCATGCCGTCGCGCACCAGCGTGCGCTTCATGTGCCCCTCGATGCCCGGCATCAACGGTCCGGAATGGCGAACCACCGAACGCGGCTGAGCAGCGGTGGTCCAGCGTCGGCGGACGCCCGCCGAACCGTGATCGACGACGATCTTCTGCATCAGGCCCGCTTTCATCCCCAACCCCCACCGCGACGCGCCACGCCTCCAGGGAGCGGGCCGGACACAGCATAATGAGAATCATTATCAACCGCAATTCCGTTGCGGATCCATGACGCCGGGAGGCATTCTGGACTGATCCGGTCCTAATCGAGAAGGAAGCAAACGCCGATGCACACGAAGACGATCGACGCCTGGACCCATGACCACGGCTTCGGCCAGGACCGTGTCCGGCCGGCCGAGTTCCGCACGCTTCTGGTGGTGGCGCTGACCGCCGTGACCATGGTGGCGGAGGTGGCTGCGGGCGTCGCCTTCGGATCCATCGCGCTGCTGACCGACGGCCTGCACATGGCCTCGCATGCGGCGGCGCTGGGCATTTCGCTGCTCGCCTACGTCTTTGCCCGCCGCCACGCCCGCAACCGGGCTTTCAGCTTCGGCACCGGCAAGGTGAACGCGCTGGCCGGATTCGCCAGTGCGCTGCTGCTGGTCTTCGTCACCCTGCTGATGCTGTGGGAGAGCCTGCACCGGCTGGTCGATCCGGTGGCGATCTCCTTCGACCAGGCGCTGGTGGTCACGCTGGTCGGTCTGGCCGTCAACATCGCGAGCGCAGCCATCCTGATGCGCGGTCCGTCGGGCGACGATGCGGAGCATCACCATCACGGCCATGATCACCATCATGGCCACGGCCATGACCACCATCACGGCCACGGCCACGGCCATGCGCACGAGGAGCACGACCACAATCTGCGGGGCGCCATCCTGCATGTGCTCGCCGACATCGCGACGTCGGTGCTGGCTGTGCTGGCGCTGCTGGGTGGCAAGCATCTGGGCGCGTCCTGGCTGGACCCGGCGATGGGCATCGTCGGCGCGGCGGTGATCGCCCGCTGGTCCTGGGGCCTGCTGCGCGACACCGGCCGGGTGCTGCTCGACCAGGAGGCGCCGGCCGACCTGCGCGAGGCGGTGCGCGGCGCCATCGAGGCGGACGGCGATTCCCGCATCGCCGACCTGCATGTCTGGTCGATCGGTCCGGGGCTGTTCACGACGGTGCTGTCGGTGGTCAGCCACGAACCGCACAGCCCGGAGCATTACAAGGCTCTGCTCCCCGCCGGGCTGGGGCTGGTCCATCCGGTCGTCGAGGTGCGGCGCTGTCCCGGCGAGGCGGGGTGCTGAACGCCTACCCCCGCCCGCAGTCCAGCCGGAACGGGCCGAAGGCGGTCGCGACGTCCCGGCTGTCCACACGGGCGAAGCCGGCGGCCGACAGCGCCGCCGCGATGGCTCCCCGATCGAAGGAGCGGCCCTGCCCGCGCAGGGCCGCCGCCAGCCGGCCGACGACGTGGGTTTCCGGTTGGGTGCGCTCCGCCGTCAGCCCCTCGTGCAGGCTGACGAAGACGCCGCCCGGCGCCAGCGCCCGCCGGGCCTTGGCCAGCAGCGCCACGAGGTCGCGGGCGTAGTAGAGCGTCAGCGACGCCCAGATCACGTCGTACCCGCCGCCCCACTCCGTGTCGTTGAAGTCGCCCGCGATCACCGCGACGCGCCGGCCCGCCGCTCCGGCGGTGTCCAGCCGTCCGGCGATCCGGCTCGCCATCGGCGGCAGGTCGACCACCGTGGCGGTCATGTCCGGCCGCCGCTCCGCGACCGTCAGCGACAGCGTCTCCGATCCGGCGCCGACATCGAGGAACCGCCGGGCGGAGGGCCATTCCGGCAGGCTTTCCAACACCGCCATCATGGCCGCCGCCCCCATGCCGCGATGGAAGGAACGCAGGCTGAAGGCGGAGCGGTCCCAGAACTCCGGCGCGGTCATGTCGAGCGGCGCGTCGGCGGTCTCCCCGCGCAGCAATGCCGCCACGTCGCCGTGCCGCAGGCGGGGGAGGGTGGTCAGCAGGTCGCGCAGGGACCGCGGGCCGTCGGTGCGCAGATAGGGCGAGGCTTCGTCCGCGAGGCGGTAGCGGCCATCGGCCTTGACCAGCAGTTCCATGGCGGCCAGCGCGTCGAGGACGAAGCCGAGGCGTCCGGCGTCGAGTGCCAGATCGGCCGCCAGATCGGCCGCCGTCGCGGGCGTGGCCAGCCGGTCGAACAGGGCGAATTCCAGACCGACCGCCACAAGCTGCCAGCGCAGCGGCGCCTGGATCAGGTCGAACAGCCGGGCGGGAACGCTGCTGTCGTCGGGGTGCGTGGTCATCGTCGTCACCACGCCGCCTTGACGCGCAGGCCGACCTCGCGCGCCGCGCCATCCTCCGCCAGCACGCCGAGCGGTGCCCGGACGGCGCGGGTGTAGACGTTCCGGTCGAACAGGTTGCTGCCCCACAGCGACAGCTCCACCGACGCGAAGCGGTAGCCGATCTCGGCGTCGGTCAGCACGAAGGCCGATTGCCGCAATGTATTCTCCGAATCGAAATAATAGGGGCCGGAGCCGTTCACCCCCACCTGTCCGAACCACCCCCGCTCGCCTTCGTCATAGCGGATGCCCAGCGCATAGGTCGCGTGCGCCGCCATCGGCAGGCGGTTGCCCGACAGGTCGGTGGGCAGCAGCGCGCCGTTGCGATTGACGTTGACGGTGTAGGCGGTCGCCTTGGCCCGTTGCAGGCCGCCGCTTCCAAACAGGGTCCAACGCTCGCTCAGGCGTCCGTTCAGCGACAACTCGGCGCCCAGATTTTCGGCCTCGGCGGCGTTGCTGACCTTCTGGGTGCCGCCGGGCACCAGATCGAGGATCTGCTTGTCGGTCGTGCGCGTGTGGAAGACCGAGAATTGCACGGCGCCGCGCCCGCCGGCGAAGCTGGCCTTCACCCCGGCCTCGGCGGTCCAGCTGTGTTCGGGCGCGTAGGTCAGCGTGTCGCGGCTGGTCGCAGTCCCGTAATTGTAGCCGCCCGGCAGATAGCCCCGCGCGTAGGAGGCGTAGAGCGTGGTGTCCGGCCCGGCCTCGTAGGACAGGCTGACGCGAGGCAGCAGCGTGGTGTGGCGCAGATCCTGCTGATAGCTCATGCGGCCGGCCGCGCTGGAGACGGTCTGGCGGCCGCTCTGGCCGATCCATTCGAGCCGGCCGCCCAGCCCGAGCCGCAAGGCGTCGGTCAGACCGACATCCGCCTGGCCGAAGCCGGCCAGCCCGGTCTGCTCGATGTCGGTCTTGCGCCCCACGCGCGGGGTGCCGATGCGGAAGTCCAGTTCGGTCCATTCCCGGTAGGCGTAGACACCGGCCAGCCAGCGCAGCCGCGCCTGCGGATCGGCGGAGGTCAGGCGGATTTCCTGCGACAGGGCGTCGTCGCGGTGGGACGAGAGGGTCGGCAGGGTGGAGAGCGGTGTGCCGTCGAGATCCATCTGGAAATCGCGCGTGTAATGGGTCCAGCCGGTGACGCCGGTCAGGTCGAAGCCGTCGCCGCGACGGTCGATCCGCAGGGATTGCACCGCGCTGGTGGAATCGTCCCAGGAGGGGGTGTTGTAGTTGGTGGTGAAGCGGCCGGTGGCATAGGGGCCGGAGAGGTAGCGCATCCGTGCCTTGCCCAGTTCGGCCCGTTCGACGAGGCTCTTCAGGCGGATGTCGGTATCGTCGTCGGGCCGGGCTTCCAGACCGCCCGACAGGGTCCAGCGGCCGGTTTCCGCGCCGTTCCTCGACCCGTCGTAGCGGTTCAGTCCGGCGCCCTTGGCGTCCTCCGCGCGGAAGGCCAGCGAACCGGCCAGCGTGTCGCCGGCAAGCGGACCCGACAGCCGCCCGGACGCCGTGACGGCGGGGCGCCAGCCGTCGGGGCCGTCCTGGAAGCCGGTCGACAGGCTGGCCCAGCCGGACGGCGTCCAGGTCGGATCGGCGGAGGCGGCCTTGACGGCGCCGGCCTCGGTGTTGCGGCCGTAGAGGCTGCCTTGCGGCCCCTTGAGGATTTCCAGCATGGCGGGGTCGGGCAGCCGGGGCGCCTGGGCGGCGCCGTGGGGAAGGGCGACGTCGTTCACGAAGAAACCCAGGGGATCCTGCAAGGCGGTGTTGGCGCTGGTCATGCCGCGCATGACGATCCGCGTCTGCACCGAAGACTGTTCGATCTGGACGTTCGGCGACCGCTTGGCGATGGCCGCCAGTCCGCCCGACAGCGGGCTGTCCAACGCATCGGGCGTCAGGACCTCGACCGATCCGGGGATGCGCCGGACATCCTCCTTCCATTGCCGGGCCTCGACCGTCACCGGGGCCAGCTCCATGGCGGCGGCGTCCGGCGGGTCGTCGGCCAGCGCCGGTCCCGCCATCGCCAGAAGGAGCGGGGTCGAGGAAAGCAGCCGGGCGATCGCCGGTGTGGGAAACGCCGGTGTGGAAACCGGTCGGTGCGTCATGGGGGTAGTCCTCCTCGCTGAAGTCCGGGGCGAGGCTAGGCGAAGCGCCGGGAGCGCGCGCCCAAACGCCGAACGCTCGCCATCATCGGGCGAACGCGGCTGTCAGTGCCGCCGGAACGCCAGGGCGCACACCACGCACAGGATCGCGGCGCCCGCCCAATAGGGCATGACCGGCGAGAGCTGGTGCAGCGACGCCCCCAGCAGCGGGCCGGCGGCCATGCCGACTCCCTGCCCGATGCCGTTGAGGCCGGCGGTCCGGGCCTGCATGTCCGGCGCCGTCCGCAGGCTGAGCGCGGCGAGATTCCCCGGCAGCAGCAGACCCAGCCCGCCACCCAGCCCGGCCATCGCCGCCATCAGCAGGGCGGGGGAGGGTGCCAGTGCCGCCGCCAGCATGGCGAGTGCCGCGACGACGGCCCCGACCCGCAGCAGGCGCGCGGGGGGCCAGCCCAGCCAGCGCACCGCCAGCCCCTGCGTCGCCACCATCACCGCCATGGTCACTGCCAGGATGGCGCCGCCGCGCTGCACCGAGTCCACCGGGGTCAGGCCGAAGGCGTCCTGGAGGCGCAGCGCCGTCACCTGCTGCAGCAGGCTGTAGGCGGCCAGCCCGCACAGCGTGATCGCCAGGAAGGGGCGGAGAACCGCCGGACGGGGCCACCCCGCCACCGGGGCTGTCGCCGATGCGGCCGGCCGCACCGGCTCGCGGACACAGAGCCAGACCGCCGACGTTCCGGCGGCGATCAGCGCGGCGATGGCCAGCAGCGCGGTGCCGGGCGCCGTCCCTCCCATCCGCCAGGCGAAGGCGCCGCCGAGGATGGCGCCCAGTCCGAAGGCGGCGCCCATCATCCCCATGCCGCCGGCCCGCTCGTCCGTGCTGGTCACGTCGGCGAGGAAGCCCTGGGCCGCCGGCATGATGCCGGCCGACAAGGCCGACTGGACCAGCCGGGCGGCCAGCAGCAGGGCGAAGGCCGCCTCGGCCGACAGGCGTCCGTCGCCGTGCCCGGCCAGGATCCCGGCCATCGCCACGGGATACAGGGCGGCGGCGGCGAGCCCGGTCAGCAGCACGCGGCGCCGGCCCCAGCGGTCGCAGACCTGCCCCCAGACCGGTCCGGCGACGACCAGCAGCAGGGCGGAAAGGCTGAGCAGCATACCGGTCCGCACATCGCCGAAGCCGATGCTCCGCCCGAGCGGCGGCAGGACGATCAGCAGGAAGGAATGGCCGGCGCCGTTCGCCAGCAGCCCGCCGAACAGGGCGGCCACTGCGGGTGTCTTCCGGTCGGTCGGCATGGTGGTCATGGTGGTGGTCATGGCGGTTTCCGCGAGGTCGAGCGACAGCGACCGGAGACGCTACGCGCGAAACGCCGGTGGCGCCGTCATCGGCGGAACGGGACGGGACAGACGCCGAACGCCGGTGTCGGCGGCGTCGGTGTCAGCGGCGTTGGCGGAACTCGGCTGGGGTACAGCCGTGGCGCTCGCGGAAGGCGGCGGCGAAATGGCTGGAGCTGCTGAAGCCGCAAAGAAAGGCGATCCCGGTGATGCTCTCGTCGCTGTTCTTCAGGCAATGTTCGGCGCGCTCCAGCCGCCGGTCGCGCAGCCAGGCGAAGACGGTCTGCCCGTAGACCTTGCGGAAGCAGCGGTTCAACCGCGCGTGGCTCATGCCCGCCGCTTCGGCGAGACGCTCCAGCGAGGGCGGGTGGCACAGATCGGACAGCAGCATGTCCGCCACCCGCGCCACCCCGCACCGCTCTGCGCGCCCCAGTGCGGCCCCTGGCGCGCCGTCCCCCATGGGGCCGGCGTCCACCACTGGCGCCAGCCAATGTGCCAGCAGCCCGAGCGCGGCGCTCTCCGCCATCAGCCGGTCGAGCGGCGAGGCGAGGCCGTTGTTCAGCAGCAGGCGCAGCCGGTCGGCGCCGGACTCGGAGCGCCCCAGCCGGACCGCGCGGGTTCCTCCCGGCATCCGGTTCAGGCCGGCACCGTCCAGCACCTCGCCGATGCGGTCCAGGTCGAACTTGACCGCCAGCATGCCGGCCAGTTCCTGCGCCGGAGTCAGCCGGGCGATGGGCGCGTCGTCCAGCCGGAACAGCCAGACATCCCCGGCGCGCACCGTGTGGCGCAACGCCGCGTCGCCGCAACCGAACAGGCTGGTGCCCGACAGGCCGAAGGCCAGCACCCCTACCGCCGCGCCATGGTCGATCCGCGACCGGTAGTCGCCGCCCAGGCGGCACTCGCTGCTGGTCAGGGTGATGCCCGGCCCGACCCGTCCGGTGCGGAAACGCACGGCCCCGTCGGCGCAGGGCAGCGCGTGGTCGCGCCACCCGGCCCCCGGCCCGGCAAGATGAGCCAGCATCTGCGGGCCGACCTGGAACACATCCGGCCCGGTCTTGCGGAGGATGTTCATGGCGGGTGGTCCTTTTGTCTTGGGAAGGAACGGACGGGCCGGATCAGCCGCGCTCCCGCTCGGCGAAGTCGGTGGGGGCATAACCCGCAAGGTCGATCACGGTTTCGTGCGCCATGGCATCCGTCGAAGAGGGCGAGGAAAGAGACGAAAAATACCGGCCGGGCAGGACGCGCACCGCCACGGGCAGAGATGCTAATAATAATGATTATCATCTGGTGCCGATCTGTTCCAGCGCAGAGAGTGCTCCCATGTCCATTTCGCCGCCTGTCTTCCAGCCCGCTCCGGCCCGTATCACCGCTGAAGGCCGCCACCCGTTCGCTCCTGACGGCCCTGCCGCTGCTGTTCCCGGCGGCGCGAGGCCATGGCGCAAGTGGATCCCCAACCGGCCGCCATCCCGTTGCCGGCGCTGGCCGTCACCGCCTCCAAGCAGGGGCCGACGATTTTCGACACGCCGGCCAGCGCCTGGCTGGTGGACGAGCGCACGCTCGACGAGGGGCGGCTCCAGGGGCTGGACGAGTCGTATCGGGAGCGAGCCGACACCACTGTCCCTCGCCTTCGATGAGGACGCATTCACCCGGTATCATCTCTCCCATCTGCCTCAGCACGCTGACGCAGGAGTTCAGGCGGGGAGCGGTTTGGCTGATCGACCGACCGTCATGCGAGCTGGTCAGGAGGCCAGGCCGGTCAAGGAGCGGGCCACCTTGCGGCGCGGTTCCATGCCCTCATGGAGCACACGCAGGATGATCGTGCCGACCGTTCCATCCGGCAGCAGGCCGGTCGTGTAGTAGAGGCAGTGTGCAGCGGCACCGCGCCTGCCGGCCGCGAGTTCCAGATGGAACAGCCGGACGTCGGGCCCCAGTTCCGGGCGCGGCAGCATGCCCGGCCGGCCGGGATCCTCGGCAACCATATGGATCGCCCTGTCGATCAGCATCGCATAGGTGCGCAGCTGGGCGGTTCCAAACCGCGTCCGTGTCGTGCGCAGGATGTCCAGGATGTCACGCTCGGCCGGACCGGTGAGAAGGTGGCTCATTCCCGCGCAACCTGCTCGGCATTGTCCGGGGCCGACCGTGAGGAGAAATTTGTCAAATCCATCCCCCGCCTTCAGCCGCATGCGGGGACGCCCGCATTCGGTCCGGATCGCCCGGTCATCCAGGACGCCGGGGCGGGTTCCGTCCTTCTCCACGCCGCGGCAACAGGCCGCCGTTAGCCTCAGGTGCCCGCCGCCTCGGACTTGAGAAGGCTGACGATGGCGTCGGCGATCATCCGCTTGTGACGGGTGCGCGTGTCGGCGGCGGCGAGATTCTGGTGAAAGATGAGGTTGAAGGTGTGGCGGTTCGATACCCGGAAGAAACAGAAGGCACTGATCATCAGGTGCAGGTCGATCGGCTGGATGTCGGCCTTGAACACGCCCGCTGCGCGGCCGCGCTCCAGAATGCGGGCCAGCGTGTCGATGACCGTGATGTTCAGGTTGGCGATTGCTTTCGACTTCTTCATATGTTCGGCACGGTGGATGTTCTCGATGCTGACCAGCCGGATGAAGTCCTCGTGCTGCTCCTGATAGTCGAAGGTGAAATCGATCAGGGCGCGGATCGCCGCCTCCGGGTCCAGATCCTGAAGGTTCAGGCGGTTCTCGATGGCGCGGATGTCACCGTAGACCTTCTCCAGCACGGCAAGATACAGCTCCTCCTTGCCGCCGAAGTAATAATAGATCATGCGCTTGGTGGTGCGGGTGCGTGCGGCGATCGCGTCGACCCGGCCGCCGCTGAAGCCCAGCGAGGCGAACTCCTCCGTCGCCACCTCGAGGATGTCCTGGCGCGTGCCTTCGGGGTCGTTCTTGCGGCTTGGCTTTGTCTTTTTGGTTGTGCCGGTCGCGTCGTCCGCCGTCATGCCCTGTCCCATGGTCTCGCGGCGCGGGGAGCGCCCTCGACGGAGGTAATGAACGAACAGTGCGGAAACCTCAATGCCGGAGTGGCGGAGTGTGCGAACACACCCCACCACAGGGCTTCCTCAGGCGTTCTTGCTCAGTTCGACGCACGCTTCTTTTCGATGGTCGCATAGGCCTGGCTGACAAGCGCCTCGCCGATTTCGGCCTTGTACTTGTCGACCACCGGCTTGACCTTCTCGCGGATCTTGGCGAGTTCGTCGGCCGGCAGTTCGTCGATGGTCATGCCCTTCGCCTTCAGCGACGCGAGCGCCTCGGCTTCCTGGTCGCGCGACAGCTTGCGCTGGAAGACGGTGGCTTCCGCCGCCGCGCTCTGGAACAGGGCCTTTTCATCGGCATTCAGCGTGTCCCAGAACTTCCTGGAGATGATCAGCGACTGCGGATTGTAGATGTGCCGCGTGATCGTCATGTATTTCTGGACTTCGTTGAACTTGGTCAGCTCGATGGTCTTGGCCGGGTTCTCCTGCCCGTCGACAGTGCCGGTCTCCAGCGCGCTGTACAGTTCGGGGAAGGCCAGCGGCACCGGGTTGGCGCCCAGCGACTTGAAGATGTCGATGTAGATCGGTGTCTGGATGACGCGGATCTTCAGGCCGGCGATGTCGGCGGCGGTCTTCACCGGCCGGCGGTTGTTGGTCAGGTTGCGGAAGCCCAGATCCCAGAAGCCCAACCCGACCAGTCCCTTTTCCGGCAGCTTCGCCATCAGCTGCTCGCCCACCGGGCCGTCCAGCAGGGCGTCGGCCTCTGCCCCGCTGTTGAACAGGAAGGGCAGGTCGACCAGCGCGAATTCCTTGGCCTGGGAAACCAGGATGCCGGCATTCATCACCGACATCTCGACGATGCCGCCCTGCAGCGCCGACACGGTCTGCACGTCGCCGCCCAGCGTGCCGCCGGGGAACAGCTTCACCTTGATCTTGCCGCCGCTCTTGGCCTCGACGATGTCGGCGAACTTCTGGGCGCCCTGGCCTTGCGGGTGCTCCTTGACGTTCTGGAAGGCGAACTTGACCGAACGCTCCTTGTACTCCGCGGCGGCAGCGCTGCCGGCGAACAGCAGGCCCGGCAGGATCAGGCCGGCCAGCAGCGATTTCATAGACGTCTTCATGGGTTTCCTCCGGGTTCGTTCTTGAAGAATGAGGGGATCAGCGCGTGAGCCAGGACGCCGGCACCATCACCAGCGACGGGAACAGGGTCAGCAGGAACAGCACGAAAAGCTGGACCACCAGGAAGGGCCAGACCCCCTTGACGAGCGCTTCCATGCGAAGCTTCGATACACCGCAGACGACGTTCAGCACGGTGCCGACCGGCGGCGTGATCAGTCCGATGGCGCAGTTCATGATGAACAGCACGCCGAAATAGACGGGGTCGATGCCGGCCTGTTTGCACACCGGGACCAGGATCGGCGTCAGGATCAGGATGGTCGGGGTCATGTCCATCGCCGTGCCGATCGCCACCACCAGCGCCATCATCGCCAGCAGAAGCAGGGTCGGATTGTCCATCAGCGGTTCCAGCAGGTCGGACACCATGCCCGGCAGGTTGGCGACCGTGATCAGCCAGGACGACACCAGCGCCGCGGCGACCAGGAACATCACGATGCTGGTCGTCTTCGCCGCCCCCAGCAGGGCCGGGTAGATGTCGGCGACGCTCATCTCGCGGTAGACGCAGACGGCGACGAACAGCGAATAGACGGCGGCGACCACGGCGGCTTCGGTGGGCGTGAACACGCCGAACTTCAGCCCGACGATGATGATCACCGGCAGCATCAGCGCCCACACGCCCTCGCGCATGATCGACAGCACCTCGCGCAGCGGACGGCGCGGCGGCGGAGCCAGAGTCTCCTTGCGCGATACGTACCACCAGGCGCCGCAGAGGCCGACCGCCAGCAGGATGCCGGGAAAGATGCCGGCCAGGAACAGCTTGGTGACGGAGACATTGCCGGCCACGCCATAGATGACGAAGCCGATGGAGGGCGGAATGATCGGCGCGATGATTGCGCTGGCGGAGACCAGCCCGGCCGAGTGGTTGCGGTCGTGCCCGGCGGCGACCATCATCGGCACCAGCAGCGTGGCGAGCGCCGCCGCGTCGGCCACGGCGGAGCCGGACAGGCTCGCCATCACCGTCGCCGCCAGGATCGCAACATAGCCGAGCCCGCCGCGGATGTGGCCGACCAGCGCCATGGCGAGATTGACGATGCGCTTTGCCAGCCCGCCGGTGTTCATGATCTCGCCGGCCAGCATGAAGAAGGGCACGGCCATCAGCGGGAAGCTGTCGGCACCGTTGATCAGGTTCTGCGCCACGATCTGCGCGTCGAACAGGTCGAGATGGATCATCAGCGCCACGCCGCACAGCAGCAGGGCATAGGCGATGGGCATGCCGATGGCCATGGCGCCCAGCAGGGAGCCGAGGAAGATTGTGATGGTCATGGTCCGCGTCCTCAGCGGCTGGGGGCGGTGCGGGAAGGCATCGGCAACACCTCTTCCCGATTGGTGCCCTGGTGCGTGCGGTGGCCTCCGGTGTGGACGCCATGGGCGGTCGCTTCCGGCAGATCTTCCGATTCCGCGACCATCACGAGGTCGGCGTCGGAGATTTTGCCAGTCAGCAGCAGATACATCTCATGCAGCAGGATGGCGCCGGTCGAGAGTCCGAACACCACGCCGATGCCGTACAACAGCCCCATCGACAGGCCGGTGGCCGGCGCCTGGGCGCTCCAGTTGATCAGGGTCTGGGTCCAGCTTCCCTGCAGCACCAGCCAGGTGACCCACAGCATCAGGCCGCAGCTGGCGACGGCGCAGGCAATCCTGCCGGACCGCGGCAGGCGCACCACCAGGGCGTCGACCCCCAGATGCGCCCGCTCGCGCAGGCCCAGGATGGCGCCGAGGAAGCACATCCAGACGAAGAACAGGCGCGACATCTCCTCAGACACGGTGATGCCGCTGTTGAAGGCATAGCGCAGCACCACATTGCCGAACACCAGCACGACCATGCCGGCCATGCACAGCGCCATCAGGATCTTGATGAGGGTGAAATAGGACTCGACCAGCTGTCTCATGCGGCCCTCCCGGTGCCGGCCTTCAGGGCCGGATTCTTGGTGTCGATTGCAGCCGAGTATCAGGCTGCCGGCATGCCGGCGTCCATCGACGCGAAATGCGCGCGGACGCGCTCGGCATCCGGTGAAACTCCGGTGAACAGGCGGAAGGCGTCCACCGCCTGGAACACCGCCATGCCGCCGCCGTCCAGGGTTCGGCAGCCGATGGCGCGGGCGGTGCGCAGCAACTCGGTCTCCAGCGGGAAATAGACGATCTCCGCCACCCACAGCCGCGGATGCAGCATGTCGGCCGGCAGTGGTAGGCCGGGGAATTTCGCCATTCCCGTGGGGGTGGCGTGGATCAGCCCGTCCGCCGCGGCGGTTGCCGCGCGCAATTCATCCCGGTCGGCGACCGCCGCGGCCCGCCCGGCGCCGAAGCGGTCGTTGAGCTGGTCGGCCAGCAGCACCGCCCGTGCGGGGTCGGCGTCGACGATGTCCAGCCGTCCCGTCCCGAGATGGAAGGCGGCATGACCGACCGCCGCGCCGGCCCCGCCGGCGCCCAGAAGCACCACCCGGTCCATCGGCACGCTGCCGAGGCCGCGGCGGAAGCCCTCGGCGAAGCCGGAGCAGTCGGTGTTGTGGCCGACCCGCCGGCCATCCTTCAGCACGACGGTGTTGACCGCCCCGATGGCGCGGGCATCGTCCGACAGCTCGTCCAGCAGCGGGATGATCGCCTGCTTGCAGGGATAGGTGACGTTCAGGCCGGTGTATCCCATGCGTTCGGCACCAGACAGCAACTCCGGCAGGGCGTCGGGACCGATGCCGAGACGGTCGAGGTCGATCAGCCGGTAGATGCAGCGCAGGCCGAGCGCGTCTGCCTCCCGTTCATGCATCGCCGGGGTTCGCGAAGCCTGGATGCCGGCGCCGATCAACCCGACGAGGATCGAGTTTCCGGGGTTGGGGGCAGGGGCAGGGGCAGGGGCAGGTGCGGGGACGGCGGTCGGCCGGGAAATGGCGTTCATTTCGCGGCGCTCTCAAGCAGCCGGGCCATGCGCTGGAGGGCCAGCGTGTAGCCCTGCGTGCCGAAGCCGCAGATCACCCCGGCCGCGACGCGTGACACATAGGAGAAGTGGCGGAATTCCTCGCGCCTGTGGATGTTGGAGATGTGGACCTCCAGGATGGGGAAGGCGCAGGCCGACAGCGCGTCCATCAGCGACACCGAGGTATGGGTCAGGCCGGCCGGATTGATGACCAGCCCGTCGACCGTCTCGCGCGCCTCGTGAATCCAGTCGATCAGCACATGTTCGGCGTTGGACTGCCGGAAATCGACGGCAAGCCCCAGCCCTTCGCCGGTGCCGCGGCAGTCGGCTTCGACGTCGGCCAGGGTCTCGAAGCCGTAGATGTGCGGCTCGCGCTTGCCCAGCAGATTGAGGTTGGGTCCGTTCAGGACCAGGATCTTACGGCTCATGGTCGGGCGTCTCCAAACAAACGCACTGTTTCGTTCATTTTCAGTCGAGATAGAGTTCGGGCCGGGCGCCTTCGCGCAGCTGGGCCTGTACAGCCATGCGCACGGCGGCATTCACCGCACCGAACTGCCGGTAACCGCCACGCCGCTCCACCACCTCGAAGAAGAAGCGGTCGTCGAAGCTGTCGGTGTAAGCGTGAAAAAACTCTCCGTCCCCCTCCCCCTGGGCGTCGCGGTCATACAGCAGTTCGTGTTTCTTCAGCATCGCCAGCGCCGCATCGTCCAGCGGGTGCTTGACCGCGAGGTCGTCGTAATAGTTGGCGGGGATCGGCAGGAAGGGGGCACCGGCGGCCAGACGGTCCTTCACCAGCGCGGCGGCGTCCGCAGTGGCGAAGGCGATGTGGTGGACGCCGGCGCCGGATGTGGCGCTGACGAAGCGGCCCGTGGCGGTCCGCCGGCTTTCCGAGATGTTCAGGGGCAGCCGCACGCCCCGGCCTGGCTCCGCATCGGGGCTGACCAGCGCCCGGCTGCGGATCAGGCCGTAGGGGTCCGGCAACTCCCACAGGCTTTCCGGCACGAAGCCGAAGACCGTGCGGTAGAACAGCACGAAGCTGTCCATCCGCCCGAAGGGCAGGGCCTGAGCGACATGGTCGATCCCAAGCAGCGGGCCGTGCAGGGCCGCTGGGCTGGCGGGATGTCCGGGAAGCTCTTCCGCGAACAGGTGGAAATCATCTTCCCAGATGCTGCGGCGGGCCTCCTTGTCGTCGACCAGATAGATCAGCGTGCCGTCGGGTGCCCGCAGTGCCGGGATGCGGCGTTCGCCGTCGCCGACCCGCTCGCGCCACAGCACGCATTGCAGCGCCTCGGCGCGGGCGATGGTGCGGGCGGCATCGTCCACCGCGAAGGCCATGGCGCAGACCGACGGACCGTGCATCTGGAAATGTTCCGATGCCGCGGAATCCTCCTCGCTGTTCAGCACCAGATTGACCCCACCCTGACGGTAGAGATCGACATCCTTGGAGCGGTGGCGCCCGGCATGGCGGAAGCCCAGGCTGCCGAGCAGGGCGGACAGCTTGTCCCGCGCGGCGGCGTCGACGGCGAATTCGAGGAACTCCACGCCATGGCAGACCGGCGGCGCCGGCAGGCCGGGACCGAAACCGGCTTCGGCCTCCGCATGGATCAGCGAGCGCAGCCCGTCGAGAGCGGTCAGGCGGGCAGGGGCGGCGCGGAACTCGTCGTTGAAGATCTCCAGCGACAGCGGGCCGCGGTAGCCGGACGCCAGAACGGCGTCAAGAAAGCGCCCGACCGGCAACTGGCCCTGGCCCGGGAAACTGCGGAAATGGCGGCTCCAGGACAGCACGTCCATCGACAGTTTGGGGGCGTCGGCCAACTGCACGAAGAAGATGCGCTCGCCCGGCAGGTCGGCGATGCCCGACGGGTCGTCGTCCAGGGCCAGGGTGTGGAAGCTGTCGACGATCAGCCCCAGCGCCGGGTGATCGGCGCGCCGCACGATATCCCAGGCCTGGCGCCAGCGGTTGACATGCCGCCCCCAGGCCAAAGCCTCGTAGCCGACACGCAGGCCGCGGCGCTGTGCCCGCTCCGCCATGTCGGTGAGGTCGGCGGCGGCACGGGCAGGATCGTCGATGGCGGTGGGCTGGACGTTGGAGCAGACCAGAACGAGGTCGGTGCCCAACTCCTGCATCACGTCGAACTTGCGCTCCGCCCGGTCGAGGTTGCGGGCGCGGATCGGCTCCGGCATCGCCTCGAAGTCGCGGAATGGCTGGAACAGGGTGATCTCAAGCCCCAAGCCCTCGGCAATGCGGCGCACATCGGCCGGCGATCCGTCGAAGGTCAGCAGATCGTTCTCGAAAATTTCGACACCGTCAAAGCCGATGGTGGCCGCCGCCTCGAGCTTCTCCGGCAGGGTGCCGCTCAGCGAGACGGTGGCGATCGACTTCTTGAAGGTAAAGGCGCTGGACGGCATGGGAGCCCTTTCGGCAGCGGCATGGTTCGTACACATCAACAAACGTACCAGTTCGTACATTTTTGCGCAATACGCTTTGTCAGCCGATCATTCGCAGTCCTAACCACCGGGCGGAGAGGGGGGACGAAGCATGTCATCGCTCTCTCACCACCTTCAGGGCGAGCCGCGCAGCGCTCCGCCGTCCGCGGCCGTCACAGCAGGCCACCCTCGCGCAGCCGCCCGTCCAGCTCCTCGTTGTAGCGTTTCAGCGCGTGCTGTTCGGTCAGCAGCCCGATCACCCGCATCCGCTCGGTGCCATCGACCACCGCCAGCACGTCGCTCTCCGCCGTGGCGAAACTCTTCATCGCCTCGCGGATGTTGACGTCTGGCAGCAGCTTTTCGGTCTTGAGACGGATGAGATCGGCAAGTTCGGCGGTTTCCGCCGTCTCGCGGTGGGCATCGGACACGAAGACGATCCCGGCATAGCGGTCGGCCTGATCGACGACGATCACCCTCTGGGTGGAGCCCAAGGGGAAGGCGCGGCGGAACTGGGTGAGCGTCTGGTCGTCGCGCACGGTGCGGACATCCTTGCGCATCATGCGCCCGACCGTCAGGTCGCGGATCCAGCCGATGTCGGCGGCGCTGCGGATCGACTCGCCGCGCAGATGGAAGCGCCAGGTGGCGAAGGAATAGCCGAAGACCCGGCGGACGGTGATCGACGACACCACCGCGGCGGCCAGCACCGCGATGGTCAGCGGCAGGCTGCCGGTGACCTCCAGCGCCAGGAATGCCATCGTCAGCGGCGCGCCGAGCACGGCGGTGGCCATGGCGCACATGCCGACGATGCCGATCACAACCGCCGGGATGGTCAGTCCGACCGCCAGCATCCAACCGATGGCGACCAGCTTGCCCAGCATCGCCCCCAGGAACAGCGAGGCGAAGAACAGGCCGCCGCGGAAGCCGGACCCGATGGAAATCGCCGAAGCGAGCGCCTTCAGCCCGATCAGCGCCAGCAGAACCGGAGCCGTGTAATAGGCGTTGAAGCCGACATGCAGCGCGCCATGGCCCGACGACAGCACCGCCGGCGTGGCGAGCGCCAGCAGCCCGATGCAGCCGCCGCCGACGACCGGGCGGGCCCACACTGGAACGCGGCTGCGGTTGAAGACCGTCTCCACCAGCGCGACCGTCCGCATCATGGCGATGCCGAGCAGGGCGCACAGCACGCCCATCAGGCAGACCAGCGCATAGTCGGCCGCTCCGAGGCTGCCGGCGAAGCCGACCTGCAAGGACGGCTGCGGCAGGATCAGCCGCATGACACCGACGCCGGTCATGGCGGCGACGCCGACCGGGGCCAGGGTGGAGATCGAATAGCTGGCGATCACCAGCTCGAAGGCATAGAAGGCGCCGGTCAGCGGCGCGTCGAAGGCCGCCGCGATCGCCGCAGCGGTGCCGCAGCCGACCAGCGTGCGCAGATCGGCGCGGCGAACATGGAAGATGCGGCCGAGCTTGGACGCCACCATGGCGCCGGCCTGGGCATAGCCGGCCTCCATGCCGACCGAGGCGCCGAAGCCGTTGGACAGCATGGTTTGCAGGACCAGGATCAGGCTGCCACGGATGGGGATGCGCCCGCCATGCAGCGCGTTGGCCTCCACCGGATCGATGATCGACAGGCGTGGAAGCCGGGCCAGCAGCCAGCCGAGCGCCGCCATCAGCCAGCCCCCGGCGACCGGAACCAGCGCCGCCCGCCAGGGATCGATGGCGGCGACCCCGCTCACGTCGTGGCCTTCCACCGCGAACAGGACGTGATGGAGCGACTGCACCGCCGTGACGATGGCGGCGACGAAGCAGGCGGCGAGGATGCCGATGCCGGCCGCCAGCACCACCAGCCAGATCTCGTCGCCACGCACGAAGGCGCGCAGCCATGCCGGAGCCCTGATCCCCGGCCCCTCTTCCGGCAGGGACAGCCTGGCTTTCAGCGACTGGAACATGCGTCGGGCTGCCGCCTCCGGCGTTTGGGGGTATGTGGCGGGCCCGCCGTCAGCCGAGCATCGCGCGGGCATACAGCTCGGCGATGTGCGCGGTGACCGGCCCCGGCCTGCCGTCGCCGATCCGCCGGCCGTCGATCCGCACCACTGGGGTGATGCCGCCCAGCGTGCCGGTGACGAAGGCCTCGTCGGCGCCATAGACCTCCGCCAGGGTGAAGTCGTGCTCGCGCACCGTGCCGCCGTCCTTGCGGAACAGATCGATCGTCTTGGCGCGGGTGATGCCCTTGAAGTTGAAGCGGCCGGTGGAGGTCCAGAGTTCGCCCTTGCGGACGATGAAGAAGTTGGTCGAGTTGCAGCTCGCCACGAAGCCTTGCGGATCGAGCATCAGCGCCTCGTCGGCGCCGGCATTGATCGCCTGGATCAGCGCCTGGATGAAGTTGAGCCGGCTGTGCGAATTGAGACGCAGGTCGAAGACGTCGGGGCCGCTGCACCGGATGGTCGAGGTGAACAGCGTCAGCCCCTTGGCCTTCGATTCCGGCTTCGGCGCCTTGTATTCGGCGATGATGACGATGGTGGCCTGCCCAAGCGCGAAGCGGGGATCCTGGTTGGGCGTCTTCTTGCGGCCGCGGGTGACCATCAGGCGGATGTGGGCGCCGTCGGTCATGCCGTTGCGGTCGAGCGTGGCCTGGATCGCCGCGACCAGCTCCTGCCGCGTCATGCCGATGTCGAGCTGGATGGCGTTGGCGCCCTCGTAGAGGCGATCCATATGGTCGTCCAGCGCCAGGATGCGGCCCTTGACCAGCCGCAGCCCTTCCCACACGCCGTCGCCCAGCACGAAGCCGGCGTCGAAGACCGAGACCTTTGCCTCGTCGCGCTTGAAGAACTCGCCATTCACATAGATCAGCACCTCGTCGTTGCGGCTGTCGTCGACATAGCCCTGCGAACTCGTCCGGCTGACCGTGCTGTTCGAAACCATCACATTGCCCTTTCCCGGCGGCGGCCGGCCATTCCGGCCGGCACTGCGCCGCCTGTTTCTCGGATGCCCAGAAGGAAGATCGGATCAGAAGGAAAATTCGGTGAAGCGCTCCAGGAAGGCGCGGGTGCGTTCCTGTTTGGGATGCTTCAGCACCTCGTCCGGCGTGCCGACCTCGTGGAAGACGCCGTCGGCGAGGAAGATCACCTTGGTGGCGAAGTGATAGGCGAAGCCAAGCTCGTGGGTGACGAGCAGCATGGTCCGCCCCTCCTCCGCCAGTTGCCGGATGACGCGCAGCACNATGGCGAGCGCGCGGGCGATGGCCACCCGCTGCTGCTGGCCGCCCGACAGCCGTCCGGGATAGACGTCGGTCTTACCGCCCAGCCCGACCTTGTCCAGCTCGCGCAGGGCCCGCTCGCGCGCCTCCGCCTTCTTCATCCGCTTGACCGTGACCAGCCCTTCCATGGCGTTCTCCAGCACGGTCATGTGCGGGAACAGGTTGAACTGCTGGAACACCATGCCGACGCGCTCGCGGACCCGGCAAAGCTCGCTTTCGGGATAGCGCACCTCGTCGGTCTTGCCGGCGGATGCCCGGCCGAGCGGAGTGCCGTCGAGCGCGATCCGGCCGGAGGTCGGCATCTCCATGAAATTGAGGCAACGCAGGAAGGTGCTCTTCCCCGATCCGCTGCCGCCGATGATGGCGACGCGCTCGCCGGCGGCCACGGAGAAGTCGATTCCCTGCAGCACATGCAGCGTCCCGAACCATTTGTGGAGGCCGGACACCTGGAGGATCGGCGGCGGCGTTGTGGGATCTGGCATGGACGGAGTCTCCGCTTGCATGACGGTCAGCCCTTGCCGGCCATGCGGCGTTCGAGGGTCATCGACAGGAAGGTGGCCGGATAGATCAGGACGAAATAGACGACCGCCACGGTCGTGAGGATTTCGAAGGGACGGTAGTAGGTCGAACTCAGCAGCCGGCCCTGGTACATCAGCTCATGGACCGACAGCACGGAGGCCAGCGACGACATCTTCGCCACCTCCACCGCGCGGTTGGTGAAGGCGGGGAGCATCAGCTTGAAGACCTGCGGCAGGATGATCCGGCGAAGCACGTCGGCATGCCGCATGCCCAGCGCCTTCGCCCCCTCCCATTGGCCGCGGGCGATTGACTGGATGCCGCCGCGGAAGATCTCCGCCCCATAGGCCGAGGTGTTCAGCGCCAGACCCAGCAGCGCCGCCGTGAAGGGCGACAGCTGGACCCCGATCAGGATGGGAAAGGCGTAGTAGAACCAGATCAGCTGGATCAGCACCGGCGTGTCGCGGAACAGCTCGATGTAGACGAGGCTGCCGCCGCGCAGCCACCGGCTGCGCGACAGCCGGGCGAGCGCCAGGACGAGGCCTCCGGCCAGCCCGATGGCGAGGCTGGGCAGCCAGAGCTGCAGCGTCACCAGAAAGCCGCGCATCAGGATCGGGAAGGTCTCCACCACCAGGGCGAAGTCGAAGGCGTAGTCCATCTCTCCGTCTCCTCAGCGGTAGGCGGTGAGCCGCGCTTCCGCGACCCGGGCCAGCGCGCTGCACGAGACCAGCAGCACGAGATAGAGCAGGGCGACGGCGGTGTAGACCTCCAGCGGCCGGAAGGTTTCGCTGTTCACCATCATCGCCTGATAGAGAAGCTCCCCATAAGCCAGCGTGGAGGCGAGCGCCGTGGTCTTGATCAGTTCGAAGGAACGTTCGACGAAGGGGGCGACCATGCGCGTCGCCGCCTGCGGCACCACGATGCGCCGCATCAGCTGCGTGTGGGTCATGCCCAGCGCCTTCGCCCCTTCCCACTGGCCGCGCTCGATGGAGCGGATGCCGCCGCGGAACACCTCGGCATAGAAGGCGCCGGACTGGGTGGACAGGGCGAGCACGGCGGCGACCAGCGGATCGAGGCTGATGTTCAGAACCACCGGCAGGGCGTAGAAGAACCAGAAGAAATGCACGATGGGCGGCGTGTTCCGGTAGAACTCGACGAAGATCGCCGCCGGCAGACGCAAAATCCGGCGCGGCGACAGCCGCAGCAGCGCCAGGACCAGCCCGACGAGAACGCCGAAGACGATGGCGATTGCAGCAATCTTCACCGTGTTGAGCAGACCGTCGAGCAGCATCGGCCATCGCGTCAGGACCGGCGTGAAATCCCATTGATAGCTCATGCGGCGTCCTTGACGATGGCCTGCGACTACAGAC
Source organism: Azospirillum humicireducens (assembly GCF_001639105.2). Lineage (NCBI taxonomy): Bacteria > Pseudomonadati > Pseudomonadota > Alphaproteobacteria > Rhodospirillales > Azospirillaceae > Azospirillum > Azospirillum humicireducens. Next base: position 246,307 of record NZ_CP028903.1, on the reverse strand, counting down.
GATGCGCGTCTCTCACGCCGTCACTCCCGCGCAGGCGGGAATCCAGCTGTTTCAGCCGCTCGGTTGCGGAGTTTCCTGGATCCTCGCCTTCGCGGGGATGACGGTGGAACGGGCTTCTCCCGGACTTGGCGAGCAGATCGCCGCCTCAGCGCCAGGCTTCCTTGATCAGGCCCGGAATCTTCGAGGCATCGACGTTCTTAGACTTCAGATAACCGGCGAACAGCTGGTCGGGGACGCCGTCGGCGTAGAGCGTCTTGAGCTGCCCGTCCAGCCAGTCGCGGAATGCCGGGTTCTCCTCCTTGCGCAGGCCCACGCTGGTGGCCACCGGCTCCACCGGTTCGGGCAGGATGACCTTGCCCAGCCGCAGGCGGGTCTGCTGCACGACGAGCGCCGGATGGAACTGGACGGCGACGTCGATGCGCTTGGCGGCGAAGGCGGCGATGGTCTCGTCGTTGTTGGAGAACCGGTTGATCGCCGCCTGCTTCACCAGCGCGGTCACGTTCTTGTCCAGCGAGGTGCCGAGCGTCACGCCGATGCGCAGGCCCGGCTTGTCGATGTCCGACCAAGTCTTGATGGTCGAATCGCCGGCGACCAGCGCGCCCATGGCATAGTAGAAGAGCGGAGCGTCGGGGAAGTCGATGGCCTTGCGCCGCTCCTCGGTCGGGTCGAGGACGAACATCAGGTCGATCTGGTCGGCCTGGAGCGCGCCCACCGCGTTGGCCCAGGTCGTCTCCACCGGAACTAGGGTGGCGCCGAGGCTGGCGGCCAGCCGCTGACCCATAGCCACGCCGACGCCGGTCCAGGTCTCGGTCATCGGATCCTTGAAGAACCAGGGCTCGGCCGAGGTCACGCCGATGCGCAGGCGCTTGCTCTCCTTGATCCTGTCCAGGGTAGAGGGCGAGGCGGCGAGCGTCGGCAGGGCCGACAGCCCGACGGCAGCGCCAGCGGTGGCGGCGGCAAGGCCGAGCAGGGTCCTGCGGCCGATTTTCCCCTGGTCGATGGTCATCTCAAAGCCTCCTCTGTCTGTTCGTCGTCTTTTTGTGGGTTCGGCCAGCGGTGCTCCGTCAGGGAGCCTGGACAGCGCGGGCCTCGCGGCCCCGCAGAAAGTCTTCGGTCTGCCGGCCGCCACGGGCCATGTGGTCGGTAATTTCGGACTTCAGCGCGTCGAAATCGTCGGAGAGCGCCATCGCCACATAGCGGTCGTGGCCGTCGCGGCGCGGACCGCGGATGCCGTGTGCGCGGTGGTGCGCCGCCCAATAGAGCTGCAAGCGTCCGCGGATGCTGTCCCAGGTCCGGATCAGCAGCTTGTGCCCGGTCGCCTCATAGACGAAACCGTGCAGCTGCAGTTCGGCGACGATGCTGGCGGCATCGTCCTCGGCGTCGATGCAGGCGGTGAGCGCGTCGTGCCGGGCAACGAGTCCCTGGCGGAATGCTTGGTCCCGCCGCGCCCAGATCTGCTCGAAGGCGAAGATCTCCAGAGTGACGCGCATCGAATAGATCTCGCGCACGTCATCGACCGACAGGCCGACGACGTGGGTGCCGGTGTAGGGCACGGCGACCAGCAGCCCCTCGTCGATCAGCTGCCGCATGGCTTCGCGCAAGGGGCCTCGGCTGACCCCGAACTGGTCGGCAAGCACGGTCTCGACGAGCTGTGCGCCGGGCTCGATGTCGCCGTTCAGGATCGCGGCCCGCAAACCGTCCGCGATGTGGGCGCGGAAGGTCGCCTTCGGCACGCGTGCCAGGACCGATCCCGCGGCCTTGCCCTTTGCTCCGTCGGACATGCGCCTCACCGTAGACAGTCGATTGTTGACAATCTGAGCCGGTATTACGGAGCTGTCAACCGGCAATGTCTTGTAGCCGGACGGCATTCACCGGCCGGCGATCTCCTCCCGTGTCAGGGTCATGAACAGATCGACCACCGGAGTCCTGGCCCGGTCGCTGTGGACCGCGATCTGGAACGGCGAGTGATAGGACAGCACCCGTGGCAGCAGGGCGCGCAGCCGTCCGGCCTGGATGAAGGGAGCGGCATAATGGTCGGGCAGGTAGCCGAGATAGCGGCCGGACAGGACCAGCCGGGCGGCCCCCTCCATGTCGCTGACGGTCGCGTGCGGCGCGCTGATGGCGAAGATCTTGATGTCGCGCGCGCCCCAATAGCTGCGGGCCACCAGCCGGTGACGGCGCACCTCGTCCAGATCGACCATGTCGTCCGGACGGTCGAACAGCGGATGGCCGGCCCCGCAGTAGAACAGGTTGGTTTCCGTGTAGAGGTCGATGTAGGAGAGGCCCGGCACGATCCGCGGAAAGCTGGCGATGGCAAGATGCAGCTCGCCCCCGATCACGTCGCGCAGCAGCTCGTTGGGTGGCCGGGTGGCGATGGCGAGGTTGACCTCGGGGGCGGCGTCGGCGAAGCGGGTGATCACGCGCTCCAGCGGGAAATTCGGATCGGTCAGCGTGTTGTCCACCAGCCCGATGGTGAGGGTGCCGGTCAGGCGGTCGCGCAAGCCCCGCACGCGGGCGCCGAACCGGTCCAGCGTGTCGAACACCCGCCGCAGCTCGTCATAGACCGCCTGCCCCTCCTCCGTCAGCTTGAAGCCGGAGCGGCCGCGCCGGCAAAGCCGCACCCCCAGCCGCCCTTCCAGTTCGGCGAAATGGGTGGAGATGGTGGAAAGCGACAGGTTCAGTTCGCCTTGCGCCGCAGTAAACCCTCCGGCCTCGACCACGGTCATGAACAGGCGAAAGAGCCGCAGCTCGGCGGTCTCGATGGTCATCCGGCTCATGCGATCGGCAATCCTCCGGCTTGAATGGGGGCCTGAAAGGGGAATGGGCCGGTCTTACTTCGGCTCCTGTCGAAGTAAGATACAAAGAATTCGGGATGTGTGGGAACGCAAAGTCGCCGTCTAATTCCAGCATGCAATTCCATCGGGGCTGACCCACGACGAGAGGGAGACACGCTATGAAGATCGGCGCGGGACTGGGCAAGGGACTGGGCAGACGGGCGGTGCTGGCGGGTGCGGGCGGGCTTGCCGCCGCCGCCGCGGTGGGGTTTCCCTCCATCGTCCGGGCCCAATCGAAGTCGCTGAAGATCGGGGTGTATGGCGGCTACTTCAAGGACAGCTTCGACAAGCACATATTCCCGGACTTCACCAAGGCGACCGGCATCGCGGTGGAGGCGGTGGCCGAACCGACGGGCGAGGCCTGGCTGATCCAGCTTGAGCAGGCGGCCCGTGCGAAGCAGGCGCCGGCCGACGTGTCGATGATGTCCCAGGTGGCAATGCTGAAGGGCATGGCGGCCGAACTGTGGGCGCCGCTCGATCCCGCCAAGCTGCCGAACGCCGCCAAGGTCAAGCCGGCGCTGATCAACAAATACCCAGACGGCCGGCTGTCGGGCGTCGGTGCGGTGTCCTGGTACATCACCCTGGTGACCAACACCAAGACCTTCCCGCAGGCTCCGGAGAGCTGGGCGGCACTGTGGGATAAGGCGAACAAGGACAAGCTCGGCCTGCTGGCGCTGGTCTCCAACTCCTTCCTGCTGGACGTGACCGCCGCCACCTTCTTCGGCGGATCCAAGCATCTCGACACCGAGCAGGGCCAGCTGGACTGTTTCAAGAAGCTGGCCGAGCTGAAGAACAATGTGAAGCTGTGGTATCGCGACGAGGCGCAGTTCGAGGCGGCGCTGAAGTCCGGCGAAGTCCCGATGGGGCAATATTACCACGACGTCACCGGGCTTGCCGCCGCCGACGGCCATCCGGTGCGCTCCACCTTCCCCAAGGAGGGGGGCATCCTCGATTCCGGCAGCTGGGCGGTGTCCAAGGCGTCCAAGGCCGGCGATCTGGCCCATGTCTTCATCGACTACATGTGCCAGCCGCAAATCCAGGCGCTGCTGTCGCGCAAGGTCGGCACCTCGCCGACCATCGACCGCTCGGCCACCGATCTGACGGACAAGGAATTCGCCGCCGTCTCCTCCGATCTGGCGCCCATCGTTCCGCGCTATGACCTCTATGTGTCGAAGGCCGACTGGTTGAACCAGAAATGGACGGAAATGATCGTGGGCTGAGAGTTCGTGAGTTTCTGTGGGGCCTTCTTCGGTCGTCATTCCCGCGAAGGCGGGAATCCAGACGTTCCGGGGGCTCAGGAATCGGATCAGCCTGGATCCCCCACCTCCGCGGGGATGACAGCCGAGAGAAGCCCATAAGAGCTTATAGGCTCTGACCCGCGAGCGCCCTTCCCCCCCCGCAATGTTGGGGGAAGGGGTCCGTCCTTTCCGAACGATCCGAAGGCCCGCCATGTCCGCCCTCGTTCTCGATGGTCTCTCCAAGCGTTACGGCAGTTTCACCGCGGTACACGGGGCGAGCCTGCGCATCCCGCACGGTCAGTTCGTCTGCCTGCTGGGGCCCTCCGGCTGCGGCAAGACCACGCTCCTGCGGATGATCGCCGGGCTGGAGGAACCCTCCGGCGGCCAGTTGCTGATCGACGACCGTGACATCACCGCGACCCCAGCCCACAAGCGGGATTTCGGCATGGTGTTCCAGTCGCTGGCCCTGTTCCCCCATCTCAGCGCCGGGGAGAACATCGCCTATCCCCTGCGCATCCGTGACGTTCCCGCCGATGAGCGCCGCCGCAAGGCGGACAGCCTGCTGGAGCTGGTNGCAGCGCGTCGCCATCGCCCGCGCCCTGGCGCTTGAGCCGAAACTGTTCCTGCTCGACGAACCGCTGTCGGCGCTCGACGCCAAGCTGCGCGAGGCGATGCAGATCGAACTGAAGCAGCTTCAGCGGCGGCTGGGCATCACCACGATCGTCGTCACCCACGACCAGCGCGAGGCGATGACCATGGCCGATCTGGTGGTGGTGATGTCGGAGGGGCGGATCCGTCAGGCCGCCCCACCGATGGAGGTCTACCGCCGGCCGGCCGACGCCTTCGTCGCCGACTTCATCGGCATGACCAACCTGCTGGAGGGCGAGGTGACGGCCCCCGGCCGCGCCAGCGTGCCGGGTGGTGAGCTTGTCATCGACGGACTGCCGCCGCATGGCCGCGCCCTGCTGTCGGTCAGGCCGGAGGAGGTGCTGCTGCATTCCGCCATGGGCACCGGGCAGGAGGGCGGGGAGAACCGGCTGACCGGAACCCTGTCCTTCGTCCGCGATCTCGGCGCCAGCGTCGAGTTCCGCATCGACGTCGGCGGGCGGGAGATCGTGGCGCTGACCCGGCCGCAGGACCGCCCGGCGGTCGAGCCGGGTGCCGCCGTCATCGTCGAGATTCCGGCGGAAGCCTGCGTCGTGCTGCCGCCGGAGGGCGGATCGGTAGGGGAGCGAGCGTCATGATCCGCCGCGCCCCCCGCAGCCTGGGCGAGCACGCGCCGATCCTGTTTCCGGCGCTGATGCTGGTCGTCTTCTTCGTCATTCCCTTCGGCCTGATGATCGCGGTCAGCGTCGCCCGCCGGATCCCCGGCGGCTTCTACGAACCCGATCTGGTGCTCGCCAATTACGAACGGTTCCTCAGCGCCTTCTTCGGCGGGGTCCTGTCCTTCTCGCTGGAGTTGGCGGCGCTGGTGGCCGTGGTGGCGGTCGGCATCGGCTTTCCCTTCACCTACCGGCTGGCGCGGCTGCCGCGGGCAGCCCAGGTGCGCTGGCTGGTCTTCCTGCTGTCGATCCTGTCGCTGTCGGAGGTGATCATCGGCTTCGCGTGGTCGACCCTGCTGTCGCGCACCGCCGGGATCACCAACTTCTTGGTGGCGGTCGGGCTGATGGCGGAACCGCAATCGCTGTCTCCCAGCTTCGGCGCGCTGCTGGCCGGCATGGTCTATCAGGCCTTCCCCTACACCGTGCTGGTGCTCTATCCGGCGCTCGCCCGGCTCGACCCGGCGCTGGTGGAGGCGTCGCGGACGCTGGGGGCCTCGCCGCTCAAGGCCTTCTTCACCGTGGTGGTGCCGGCCCAGCGCAACACCATCGTCGCCACCCTGATCATGGCCTTCGTCTTCGCGTTGGGCAGCTACCTGCTGCCGCAGCTGCTGGGGCGGCCACAGCACTGGACCCTGTCGGTGCTGATCACCGATCAGGCGATCTATCAGTCCAACATGCCGTTCGCGGCGGCGATGGCGGTCTTCCTGGTGCTGGTCAGTCTGGCGCTGGTCGGGTTGTCCCTGCTGTTCGGACGCAAGGAGGAGGCATGATGCAGCGCTGGCTCAACAGCCTGATGGCCGGCTTGGTCGGCCTCGTCCTGGCAGCGCCGATCCTGGTGGTGGCGGGGGTGTCGCTGAACGCGAAGCGCTCGCTCGACTTCCCGCCCAAGGGACTGTCGCTGTCCTGGTATGCCGAGATCTTCACCGATCCCGGCTGGCGCGGGGCGCTGATCGCCAGCCTTGTGGTGGCTGCATCGTCGGCGGCGCTGGCGGTCGCCATCGCCTTTCCGCTGGCGTGGTTCATCTGGCGCTGGCGGGCGCCCTGGGCGCGGGCGTTCGAGGTGCTGGGCATGGCCCCCTTCATCCTGCCGCCGGTCATCACCGCGCTGGGATTCCTCAGCTTCTGGTCCACCTTCGGGCAGTATGGCGAGCCGTGGACGGTGGTGGTCAGCCACGCCGTCTTCTTCGTCACGCTGCCGCTGGTCACGCTGTCGCTGGGCTTCGGTGCTGTGGACCGCAGCTATGTCGAGGCCGCCTCGACCATGGGGGCCGACGACCGCACCGTGCTGCGGACGGTGGTGATGCCGCTGGTGCGGCCCTACATGATTTCCGGCTTCGCCTTCGCCTTCGTGCTGTCGCTCAACGAATACATCGTCGCCTACATGGTCGCCGGCTTCACGTTGGAAACGCTGCCGATCAAGATCTTCAACGCCCTGCGCTACGGCTACACGCCAACCATGGCTGCCGTCACCGTGCTGTTCGTGCTGCTGACCGCGGCCGTCTTCGGGTTGATCGCCCGCTTCGGCGATCTGCCGCGCCTGCTGGGCGCCTGGATCAAAGCGGACTGACTGGTTCCGACCAGCCCGACCGACCTTCCGACAGGAGACCTTTCAAAATGATCGATCCGGACAAGCTCAACCGCCTGCGCGAGAAGTACAGCGGCAGCGGCGGCGGCGACATCCACTCGCCGGAATTCCAGCGTGTCGCCGCCCTGCAATTCTCCGCCGGGGGACGGCGGACCCAGCCCTTCGCCGGGGTCTCCACCCTGCTCGACGCGCCATACCGTCCGGATGCGCCCGGACTGCCCGATTTCGGCGGGCTGGAGGTTGCGCTGATCGGCGTGCCGATGGATCTGGGGGTGACCAACCGTGCCGGAGCCCGCTTCGGTCCGCGGGCGGTGCGGACCATCGAGCGGATCGGTCCCTACGAATATGTGCTGAGGATGGTGCCGTCGGCATCTTGCCGGCTGGCCGATGTCGGCGATGTGCCGCTGTCCAGCCGATTCAGCCTGGAGGCCTGCCATCACGACATCGAGAGCTTCTACAACAAGGTGGTGGATGCCGGGGTGATCCCGCTGTCGGTCGGCGGCGACCATTCGATCAGCCAATCGATCCTGAAGGCGGTTGGACGGGACCGTCCGGTTGGCATGATCCATTTCGATGCCCATTGCGACACCGGCGGCCCTTATGAAGGGTCGAAGTTCCATCATGGCGGTCCGTTCCGCCAAGCGGTGCTGGACGGCGTGCTCGACCCGGAACGCACGGTGCAGATCGGCATCCGCGGCAGCACCGAATTCCTCTGGGAGTTCTCCTACGAGTCCGGCATGACGGTGATCCATGCCGAGGAGGTGGCGCAGCGCGGCATTCCCGCGGTGATCGAGCAGGCCCGCCGGGTGGTCGGCGACGGGCCGGTCTATGTCTCGTTCGACGTGGACTGCCTCGACCCGGTGTTCGCGCCCGGCACCGGCACGCCGGAGGTCGGCGGGCTGACCACGCGGGAGGCGGTCGAGCTTCTGCGCGGGCTGGCCGGGCTGGACGTGATCGGCGGCGACGTGGTGGAGGTCGCACCTCAGTATGACGCCAACACCACCACCGCCCAGGCCGGCGCGCAGATGCTGTTCGAGATCCTGTGCCTCGCCGTCAAGGCGCTGGAGCAGCGGCGGGGTTGATCCCCGCCGGCCGCTCCACCGCCATGGTGATGCTCCTCGTCGGCGCCGCGATGGTCGCCGCCGGGCCGATCACCGTCGTGCAACTGCCGCAGCAGCTGGCGGTGCTTCTCGGCCCGCTGGTCGACCATCCGCAAGTTCCGATGGTCGGCATGGTCATGGATCTCAGCCCGACGACCCTGATCCTGGTGCCGCTGTCCATGCCGATCGTGAAGATGGCGGGCATCGACCCGGTCCGTTTCTGATTGATGTTCGTCATCAACTGATCTTGCTCCGGGTCAGTGGGGCACGAGCATTCGCGAGGAGCTGGCGCAGGGTGGCGCAGATCGTTCGCGCCGAGATAGCGGTTCCGGGAACAATGGAACGGGAAACCGACCGCTCTCTCTGCCACCCGACGGCGACAGAGCCGATGTGACGGTAAGGCCCTCCATCATATCGGCTCCCGCCCCGATCCTCACGCCGGTTGGCTGAAGACGACAACGGGTGGCAGGCTTCCTTTGAACCGCTCCACCTCGGCAATCCCGGTGTGCCCGCAGTTGGCCTGCGCCAGCTTCGAGGTCGACAGCCCGGTCGTCAGATTGTTGACGTCCCCGTACCGGCACAGGCTGCCGATTTCCCGCGCGTTCGCCGGATCGAACCAGCCGCCTTCGTTGATACGGATCACGCCGCGGCAGATATCGTCGGTGATCTTCAAACCGGCGAGGATCTGGCCACGGTCGTTGAAGACGCGGACCACATCGCCGTCCGACAACCCGCGCGCCCGCGCGTCCTCCGGGTGCATCCAGCAGGGTTCCCGGCCGGCGATGGCGTAGCTCTGCCGGTTGACGGTTCCGCAGAGCTGGGAGTGCAGGCGCATCTGCGGATGGTTGGCGGCGACATGCAGCGGATAGCGGGCGGTCGGCCCCCCCAGCCGCTCCACCGGCTCCATCCAGGTCGCATGCGGCGGACAGTCGTCATAGCCGTATTTCTCGATGGCCGCCGAATACAGCTCGAACTTGCCCGACGCCGTGCCCAGCGCGTTGAGAAGGGGGTCGGCGCGGAAATCGGCATGGCGAACGAAATCGGCCTGCTCCTTGCCGAGCGGGAATTCCAGCGGCTTGTTGCTGTTCCAGAAGACGTCGAAGACCGGCATCTCCATGCCCTTCGCGCGAGATTCGATCTTGGCGGATTCGTAGATGCCGCGGATCCAATCCATCTCGCTGAGGCCCTGGGTGAAGGCGTAGCCCTTGCCCAGCTTGTCGGCGATGGCGGCGAAGATGTCGAAATCGCTGCGCGCCTCGAAGACCGGATCGACGATCTTCTTCATCGGGACGATATGGCTCAGGGCGTAATCCCCGACCTGTTCGATGTCGTTGCGCTCGTAGGAGGTCGTCGCCGGCAGCACGATGTCGGCATGGCGGGCCGAGGCGGTCCACTGCACATCCTGCACGATGAAGGTGTCGAGCTGGCGCCATGCGCGCAGCATCTCGTTGCGGTCCTGCTGGTGGGAGAACGGGTTGCCGCCGGCCCAGTAGGCGAGCTTGATCAGCGGAAGCGTGATCTCATGCCCGTTGAACTGCATCGTCCTGCCGGGATTCAGCAGGGTCTCGACCAGGCGCGAGACCGGGATCGACACCGCGCCGCTCTGCGCCAGCCAGGCCGCCCCGTCGCTCGCCTGACCGGAGGCATCGTCGATCGCCTTGAGGATCGGCGTGGTGTGGGTCGGCGCTCCGCCGGAGGCATAGTGATAGCTGAGGCCGTAGCCGCCGCCCGGCAGGCCGATCTGCCCCAGCATGGCGGCCAGCGTGATCAGCATCCAATGGATCTGTTCGCCATGATGCTGGCGCTGCGTCGAATAGCCGAGAGCCAGCATGGTCCGCTTCGCGGCGAAGCGGCGGGCCAGATCGCGCAGCGTCTCGGCGGGCAGGCCGCAGATGCCGGCGGCCCAGTCGGCGCTTTTCGGCGTCCCGTCGGTCTTGCCGAGAAGATAAGGCAGGAACTTGTCGAAGCCGTTGGTGTAGCGGTCGAGGAAGTCCTGGTTGTGCAGCTTCTCGGTGTAGAGGGTGTGGGCGATGCCGAGCATCATCGCCACGTCGGTCTGCGGACGCGGAGCCAGCCATTCGCCGTTCAGCTCCTTGCAGGTCTCGGTGCGGACCGGGTCGATGCAGAGGACCTTCGTCTTGGCCGCCTTCATCATCGCGATTCCGGGCCAGGCGCCATGGTCGGCGACCTGCCAGGAGATCTGCGAGTTGTTGAGCGGATTGCAGCCCCAGAAGACCATCAACTCGCAATGTTCGGCGAGGTTCTTCCAGGTGGTGCACTGCTCATACACCTCGATGGAGCCGGACACATAGGGCAGGATCACCTGCGCGGCGCCGGTCGAATAGTCGCCGGTGCTGTTGGTGTAGCTGCCGGTGAGGTTCAGCATGCGGCGCAGCAGCGTCTGGCAATTGTGCAGCTTGCCGGGACTCTTCCAGCCATAGGAGCCGGCGAACACCGCCTGCTGGCCGTATTTGGCGCGGACACGGGTGATTTCGCCGGCAACCAGCTCGATGGCCTTGTCCCAGCTCACGCGGACGAAATCGCCGGCGCCGCGCCCGTCAGGATCGGCGCCGGGTCCTTGCTCCAGCCAGGCGCGGCGCACCATGGGATAGCGGATCCGCGATTCCGAGTAGATCGAATCCATCACGCCGGGAAGCTGCGGCGACGGGGACGGATCGCCTTCCCAAGGGATGAATTCGGTCACGCGGCCGTCCGCGACCTTGCCGTAGAAGACGCCCCAGTGGCAACCCGACAGGATCTTCCTGGGCGCCGCCTGTGCGATCGCGCCGCGGGCGAGCAGCGGCAGGCTGGAGAACCCCAATGCCGCCGCAACCGATCCCTTGAGGAAGGCCCGTTTGGAAAGCAGCGGACCGCCGGTCATCGTCAAGTTCTTCATCGTGTTCATGGTCTGACCTTTCAGATCGCTGCGGCTGCGCGGTTGCTGTCGACCGTCGCGGAGCCATCCGCGATCCGGTCGAGCAGCGAGAGCAGGAAGCGCGCGAGATTGCCGTAATAGCCGACGCCGTCGGCCCTGATGAGCGCCGTGGCGAAGCGGCCCACCCAGACCAGCATCTGCTCCGCCAGATCGGCCACCGCTTCGGCCCGTCGCTGCCGCATCGCCTCCGCCAGCGCCGCCAGCTGGATCGCCAGATGATCGGGCGGTTCGGCGCAATCCGCCTGGACATGCATGTCGAGGTCACGCAGCACCGCGCGCATGCGGTCGACGGCCGGGCCGCAGAGACGGCCGGTACCGTCCCACAGGCTGGCATAGGGCGGGACGGAACGCTGGCGGAAGATGCCTTCGAACAGGGCCGTGTGCCGCCGCTGAATTGCCGGGGTCACGTCCTCCGCCGAACCGGCGGTGAGCAGTTGGCAGAGGGCGTCCGCCGCGGCGGGCTGTCCGAGACAGTCGCCGATCCGGCGCAGGGCGATCTGGCCCGCCATGGTGCGCGCCGCCTCGACCTGTCCGATGCCGGGCGGTGACAGGAACTCTTGCGCCAGCCATTCGGCGATGAAGACGAGGTCCCGGTCCTCGGAGATGGCAGTCATCGGCCCGCCGCTCATTTCGCCGCCTCCTTGCCGTTCGGGTGCAGATCCTTCGAGTGGTTCTGCAGGTAGGCGAGGATCAGCCGGTACTGGTCATCGTTGAAGGATGTGAAGCGCTTCATCGCCTTCAGCGTTCCGATCCACTGGTTGGCGGTGAAATGCTGCTTTTCCGGCAGCACATGGCAGGCGGAGCAGGCCTTCTGGAAGGTCGCCTGGCTGTAGTCCCACAGCGCCTTGCGGTCGGCGTTCAGATTGGCGGCGTTGGACCAGAGAGTGACTTCGACCGGTATCCAGGACTGGCCGGTGTCGGCGTCGGTTTCCGGCTTGCCGCGCGTCACGGCTCCTGCGGCCGCCCGGTCGAGCACCGCGAGCATCACGCGATGGCCCTTGGACTGATAGACGACGGACGGCGCGCCTTCCATCTGCCATCCCTTCAGCACCAGCTGCAGTTTGTCGGCGTTGCGGGCGGCGACATGGACCGGGGCGCCGCCCAGCAGCTTGCCCTGTTCCGGGGCCGATCCACCGACGCCCGCCTGTTCGAGCCACACCGGCTTGGTTGCAACCACCCAGGCGTCACCGCCCTGGACGATGGCCTGCTCCGGCGAGGTCGGCAGCGTCGGCGTGACGGCGACGGCGTTGCGGAGCATGACGAGCTTGTCGGTCCGGTTGGGCTCCGGCATGCCGGGCGCCGGCTTGTGCACGGCGGGAACATGCTTCAGATAGACGGCCATCGCCTGGATGTCCTCGCGCGGAAGCTGCGAGGTGTTCTTGACGACCTCCGCCATGTCGCCCCCCGCCGTGCGGCCGATCGGGCTGACGCCGGTGTGCAGGTAATTGGCGATGGCGTTGGCGGACCAGAAGCCGATCCCGGTCTCGTCGGGGGAGATGTTGGGGAAGTAATCGACGCCGTCGGGGGCGGGGCCACCGCCGAAGCGCTGGCTTGCGATGACGTTGCCCATCAGGCTGCGCGACGAATGGCATTCGGCGCAATGGCCCGGCCCCTCCACCAGATATTCGCCGCGCCGGTACTGGGCGGCGTCGACGCCGGCGGGAACCGGGCTTTCCTCGCCGCGCTTGCCGTCGAGGAAGGCCAGCCGCCAGACGCCGACGCCGCGCCGCAGGGCATAGGGGAACTTCAGGTCGTGGTCCGGAACCTTGTTGTCGACCGGCTTCAGGCTGCGCAGATAGGCGTAGAGGTCCCGGACATCGGTGCCGCTCAGCCGCTGGTAAGAGGTGTAGGGGAAGGCCGGATAGAGGTTCCTGCCATCCGGCCAGGCTCCACCCGGCCCGACGCCTTCCCGCAGAGCGCGGTCGAACTGGGCCAGCGTCCAGCCGCCGATGCCGGTCTGCGGATCGGGCGAGATGTTGGGCATGTGGAACACGCCGAACTGCGTGTCGAGCGCCCAGCCGCCGCCCAGGACGGTGTCGTCCTCCTGGCCGGGGGTCTTGTGGCAGGTCGCGCAGTCGGAGGCGACGAAGATTTTGCGGCCGTTGGCGAGGTCGGCGCCTTCGGCGTCCGGCAGGGTCCGGCCCGGATGGGTGGCGGACCATGTCCAGGGGGAGGTCAGCACCACGAAGCCCAGCACGCCCAGCAGCGCCGCGCCCCCGGTGAGACGGTAAAGGGTCTTGCGATGAAGAGCCATGTTGCGTGCTTCCTTCGAATGATGCCGACCGAATGGAAGCAGATTAGCGACGGGGGAGACGCCATAGGCGTCACGCCTGTGAGCAAGATGTAAACGTGATGTAAATGACGACGCCCTTTACACCGGCCGTGTCGGCCGTAATCTGGCCGTCTGGAGTCCGGGGGCCGGGGACCGGCCTGCGGACGGTGCAATGGCTGAAGGATGGGTATGGATGAAGCGGCTGGCCGAATGGTTGACCGACGCCCTTCGGGCCGAATGCGGGGCGCTGGTCGACGAGGGAATCCGGCTGGCCAAGCAGAAGGGCTATGCCGACCAGACCAGCTCGATGCGGGCGGCCTGGACCGAAGCCACCGTGGCGCTCAACGAGAGCCTTGTCGCCTATCTGTCCGACCCGTTGCGCCGGGATGGTCATAGCGGCCACAACAACTATCGCACCGACCCGCGTTTCGACAGGCTCCGCCACATCGCGCAGACGCACCATGACGCCGGGATCCCGCTGGAACTGAACAACGGCTTGCTCAAGCTGTATCGGTGCGCCTATCGCAACCGGCTGGGCGGCCTGCCGGACGGTGCGCGGGAGTTTGGCGGCGGCGATGCCTTCCGGGCGAGGCTCGACGACTTCTTCGACGAGGTCGAGCTGGCGATGCTGGTTCCCTGGGCGGTGGCCGCGCCGCGGGAGGAGGCGTTGAGCGACAGCCTGCGGCGGCTGACGCGCGAGCGCGACCAGTATTTCGCGGCGCTGGAAAGCCTGCGCAATCCGGTGTTCATCCTGGACGAGGACAGCCGGCTGCTGACCGCCAACCGGGCGGCTTTGCAATTCTTCCTCGACATGCCGGAGGCCGGCGCACTGACCTACCGTCTGGCCCTGCAACCGCACCGCAGCGAACTCCAGGCGGTGGTGGACCAGATCGTCGCCAGTCCGGGAACGGAGTGGAATTCGATCTGGATGCAGACACGCCAGGGCAGCCGCTGCTTCGACATCCGGCTGCGGGCGGTCGAGGATACCGTTCACAAGCTGCGGCCCTGGCAGATCATGCTGCTGCACGACGTGACCGAGCATCATCAGGCGATCCGCAGGGCGCGCGAGGCGGAACGCACCATGTCGCTTTTCCTGGCTGCGATGTCCCATGAAATCCGCGCGCCGCTCCACAGCGTCCTGGGTGCCGCAAGCCTGATGAAGGGGGCCAGCCCGGAAAAGCAGGAGGAGCTGGTCGAGCTTCTGGACATCGCGGCCCGGTCGCTGAACACGACCCTGGAGAATGTGCTCAGCTTTTCGCGTTTCGAGCATCAGGCACCGCAGCCGCGTCCGGTCGCGGTGTGCTTGCGCGAGGCGCTGGGCGATCTGGTGCGGATCAAGGACATTCCCGCCCGTCAGCTGGGCGTGCCCCTGCGCCTGGAGATGGCGCCGGGCCTGCCGGAGCATGTCCGGCTGGATTGGTCGATGATCCAGCAAATTCTGGGCAACCTGATCCAGAACGCCCTGCGCCATGACGACGGCCGTGGGGTGCTGGTCGGTCTGCGGGCGGAAGACGGCATGCTGGTCTTCCGGGTCGCCGACCATGGGCCGGGCATGCCCGAGGAAATCCGCGACATGCTGGCGCAAGCCCCCGTCGGACTGCGGCCGCGGACGACGGGTCGGAATGGGTCCGGCCTCGGCCTGGCCATTGCACAACGCATGACGTTGGCGCTGGGAGGCGGCATCGCCGTCCTCGATCCTGGGGAAGGGGCTGTCGTCGAGGTGCGCCTGCCGCTGGTCGCGGCATCCCCGGCTGAACTGCCGGCCCGTCAGCGCACGCCAGACGATCGCTTCCACCAGAACTGTCTCGTGGTCGACGACGACCCGATCAACGCCCAGGTCACCGCCGCCATGCTGGAACGCATGGGCCTGTCGGTGGACCACGCCCATACCCTGGAGCAGGCGCACGCCCTGTTGCTTGCGGCACCGGACGCTTATGGCGTCTTCCTTCTCGATTACCGGTTGCCGGATGGCACCGGACCTGACTTCGCCCGCGAGATCCGTAACACTCCGGCATTGGCGGATGCCTCGATCATCCTGTTGAGCGCCAATGCCGATTGGGTCCGCGCCTCGCCCGCCGACGCCGGACTGTTCCAGGCCATCCTGGAGAAGCCGCTGGATGCGACCGCGCTGGGCAAGGCCATCCGCGGCAAGGCGGCGCGACCGGCGGTGGGGGCGGGCGGGCTGCTCAATGGCCTGTCGCCGACCGCCCGGCGGCGGATGGCGGAAGCGTTCACCCGTGGCTGGACGGAGTTCCGTACGATGCTGGAGGTTGCCGACCCGGCGGAGCGGGATGCCGCCCTCGCCGCGCGGGCCCACAAGCTGGCGAGCGGAGCCGCGACCTTCGGCCTGGACGAAATCGCCGACCGGCTGCGCCGGATCGAAGCGGCGCATGAGGATGGCACCGTCGATGCGGCGACGCGGGCCAAAGAGCATGGAGCCCTGTTCGCATGTTCGCTGCCACCAGATTGGTGGAACCGCTTCGCAGAGGATTCCTCAGCGTGACCGAAACCGCCGACATACTTCTCGTTGACGACGATGTCCTGATCCAGCTGATGGTCGAGGATGTGGTCACGCAGATGGGGCATCGCTTCCATTGCGCCGCCGACGGCGCCCATGCGCGGAGCGCGCTGAAAAGGCAGCGGTTCGATCTGGTGATCCTGGACCGCCGGTTGCCGGACACCGACGGCCTGCTGCTCGCCCAGACCATCCAGGCCGAAGCCAGGGCACCCTTCATCGTGCTGTCAAGCCTGTCGGCCTCTCACGACCAGCTGCTCGGCTTGGGGCTGGGAGCCCTCGACTATATCTGCAAGCCGGTCGAGCCGGCCCTGCTGCGAGCGCGCATCGCCAGACACATCGACGCGCCGCGCGAAGCGCACGAGGACAGGGTATTGACAGTCGGCAAGGCCGTTCAGTTCAACACCCAGACCCGGCGGCTGTCGGTCGGCGGGCGGACCGAGGTTCTGTCCCCGGCCGAAAGCCGGTTGTTCGTCCATCTGATCCACACGCTCGACCGGCCGTCGGATCGGCTGGAGATCAGCAAGGCGATTTGCGGACGGGAGTGGGTGTATGGAGACCGCACCGCCGACGTGCTGGTGTCACGCCTTCGCCGTCGACTTGCCGGAAGCGAGGTGGAGATCGTCACCGTCCACGGGCTTGGGTATCTGCTGACCGCCAAGCCGGACGCGTAGGTCGCTTTTCGGTGGCGGGCAGACCGGGTATTGCCCGCATGGAAGGGGTATGGGGAAGTCCTCTTTTCTTTCGGGCTGCCGGGTGCTGGAACCGTTCCGGTTTGGCGGCAATTGTGTTCAGGCTGCTTCGGGTATTTCCGGGGTGACGAGGAGCTTCCGAGCCGTGGCGACAAGTGCGGCTTTGACCGGTTTTCCGGCGGTCTGACGCTCCATCCGAAACGCCCCTCATTCTCTCGCCAACGTCGCTGCCGACAGCTTTTTGAGAATTATTCGCATTCGACCGTGAGGCGATGACCCGGTTCGTTCGTCTGGAGAGTCGGAGCGGCCGTTCCTGCGGAAGAGGATGAGATGAGCGTTG
The DNA here is from genome assembly GCF_001639105.2 of Azospirillum humicireducens. Lineage (NCBI taxonomy): Bacteria > Pseudomonadati > Pseudomonadota > Alphaproteobacteria > Rhodospirillales > Azospirillaceae > Azospirillum > Azospirillum humicireducens. The sequence goes on along the minus strand of NZ_CP028903.1, from coordinate 229,474 downwards.
GCAAGTCGCGCACGCGGCTGTGGTTCCTATGGCACTCCTGGCTGGCGATGCCGATCTGGGCATTTCTGTTCTTCGTCTGCCTGACCGGGACAATCGCCGTGGTCAGCACGGAGATCATGTGGCTGGTCAACCCCGCGATGCGGGCTTCCGGCGAGGGAGAGCCGCTGCCGGCCAGTGCGCTGATTGCCGCCGCCGAGGCAGCGGCGCCGGGCGGCCGGGTGAATTCGCTGGACTGGGGCGGCTCCCATATGGCGGTCGGCGCGCAGATGGCGATGCCCGACGGAACCTTCGCCACCGCCTGGGTGAATCCCGTCAGCGGCGCGGTGCAGGGCATGTCCGCCGGCAACTCGTTCCGCATGTTCTTCCGCGCGCTGCACGGCTGGCTGCTGACCTTCCCCGTGGGCTGGTATCTCGTGACTCTTCTGGCCATACCGCTCCTCGGCTCGTTGATCACCGGGCTGGTGGTCTACAAACGGTTCTGGAAATCCTTTTACCAGCCCCGCATCCGCTGGCGGCAGGCTCCGCGGGTGATGTGGGGAGATCTGCATCGGGTCGCCGGAACCTGGTCGATCTGGTTCATCGCCGTCATTTCCGTCACCAGCCTGTGGTTCCTGATCTACATGATGCTGTTCCATCTCGGGATGGGGCTGGGCGGCGGGAAGCCGCCGGTGCTGCTGGCGCGTGAGCGGCTCCCGGTCGCGGCGACGGCGCCGAAGCCGGATGTGGACGCCATCCTGTCTGCCGCCGCCGCCGCCTTGCCCGACATGAGGGTGCGGTTTCTCTGGCTGCCCGGCACCGCCTACGATCCGGCGACGGTGGGCGGCTCCAGCGGGCAGGTGCCGCTGCTTCCCGACTATGTCCGGGTGGATCCCTTCACCGTCGAGGTGATCGCCATCGAGGGCGGAGCTGGCGGCGGCTCCGCCATCGAGCTGACCCGCACCATCATGCGTGCCCTGCACACCGGCGATTTCGGCGGACTGCCGGTCAAGCTGGTCTGGTTCGCCTTCGGCCTGCTGATGACCACGCTGGTCTTCAGCGGAATGCTGATCTGGATGAAGCGGACGGCCCGCGCCACGGTCGAGGCGGTGCGGGGGCTGCGCATGGCGGAGGGATCGTCCAATGCGTAGGCTCTGGCGACGCGGCCGGTTCCATCTCAGCGCGTTGATGATGCTGGTGCCGCTGCCCTTCCTGCCCGACTATTTCAGCCCGAAGCCGATCTTCGTCCCGCCCGAGATCCGGCGCGACCTCGCCGTCGGAGACTTCTCCGTCACGCTGGCCACCTATGACGAGGCGCCCGGCCGGATGCCGACCGGGGAGCGGATGAAGGCGTACCGGATCCATGTCCGCCCCGCCGACATCGACCGGATTCGCGGGATCTTCCTGCGCGTCGGCAAGCCGCGCAGCCTGCGCACCGCGGGCACGCTGGCCTTCGGCAATCCCTACGAGCGCGAGGCCGAGGTGACCGTGCCGGACGAGCTGGCCGGGCGGGAGGAGCTGTGGGTGACGGTCGAGGACTGGGGCGGCGGGATTCATCAGGCGCCGCTGCCGCTGGGCGAGATTTTCGGAGGAAGGCGATGAGGTTTCCGCATGTGTCCGCCCTGGCGGGCCTGGTCACGCTGTGCGCCGCCGGCATGGCGGAGGCGCATTACCCGATCTGCGAATGCCATATGGTGGAGGGCGACACGGTGCAATGCACCGGCGGATTCTCGGACGGGTCGAAAGCGCCCGGCGTCGTTCTCGATGTCATCGCCTATGACGAGCAGGTCCTGGTCAAGGGCCGGCTTGGCCCGGATTCCACCCTATCCTTCCCTCGCCCCGCGCAGGACTTCTACGTCCTGTTCGACGCCGGCCCCGGCCATACGGTCGAGATCGAGCACACGGCCATCAAGTAAGGCAACCCCATGCATCGTCAGATCGTGCGCCGGGCAGGGGCCGAGCGCGAAACCCTGTGGGTCCTGCTGGCCGCCGGCGCCATTCTCGGTTCCGCCATTCTGGCCGTCGGACTGCGCGCCGCTCCGGATGCGGAAGCCCCGCTGGCCACCCACCTCATCGACTCCCGGACCGGCCTGACGATCGCCGAGCAAGGCCTCTATGCCGATCTCAAGGCGGCGGGCGAGGAGATCGCCGCCATGCGCAAGGCCGTTGACCGCGCTCCGACGCCGGAAGCGCTGGCCGCCGAGTCCCTGCCGCCCTTCGCCGCCGACCCCAGCGCTGCGGCGCGCGGCGGGCATGCCTGGACTCTCGCGGAAACCGGACAGGGGATCGCCTATGCCGGCGTCTCCGCCGCTCCGGAGCTGGCCGGTTCCCTGCTCCTGCGGCTGGACGGCCATGGCGCCGAAATCTGGCTGAAGCGTGCCGCCGAAACCCCGCCCGTTCCGCCGGAGGACGCGGCGCTGACCGCCGCCGGCTGGAAGCGGATCGTCTCCACCTTCACCGCCGGGGTCACCCGATGAGCATCCTTCCGAACCGCCGCCTGATCCTGGCCGGCGCCCTGGCAGCCATGGCCGCGCCCGCAGGCGCCTTCGCCGCTCCCACCGCGCGCCGGCGCTTCGGCGTCACCCTGCACCCCTACTATTCCTATGTCGCCAACATCGTCGGCGATGCGGCCGAGGTGGTGCCGGTCATTCCGGCCGGCTTCAACCCGCACGCCTACGAACCGCGCCCGGAGGACATCCGGCGCATCGGCGGGCTGGACGCCATCGTGCTGAACGGCATCGGCCACGACGATTTCGCCGGGCGGATGATCGCCGCCTCGTCGAAGCCGTCGCTGCCGGTGGTCGAGGCCAACGCCGACGTGCCGCTCCTGCCCGCCGCCGGCATGGCGGCGCGGGCGGCGGGGAAGGTGGTCAACCCGCACAGCTTCCTGTCCATCACCAACTCGATCCTTCAGGTTTCGACCATCGCCCGCGAACTCGGGCGGCTGGACCCGGACAACGCCGCTGCCTATACGGCCAACGCCCGCGCCTATTCCCGCCGCCTGCGCCAACTGCGTGCCGACGCGCTGGCGAAGCTGGCGACGGCGGGAACCGCCAGCCTGCGCGTCGCCACCATCCATGGCGCCTACGACTACCTGCTGCGGGAGTTCGGGCTGGAGGTCTCCGCCGTCGTGGAACCCGCGCACGGCATCGAGCCCAGCCCGGCCCAGCTCGCCGAAACCATCGCGACGATGCGCAAGCTCGACGTGCAGGTGATCTTCTCGGAACTGAACTTCCCCAGCGCCTATGTGGAGACCATCCGCCGCGAGACCGGCATCCGGCTCTACGCCTTCTCCCACATCTCGCATGGCGATTACGCACCCGACCTGTTCGAGCGCGAGATGGCGCGGAACCTCGACACCCTGGTCCTGGCGATGGCCGAGGCTGCGCCGTGACCGGTCCCGCCATCCTGTTCGACGGCGTGGAGCTGACGCTGGGCCGGACCGCGATCCTCGACGGGGTGTCCCTGCGCGTCGCGGCCGGAGCCGTGCATGCGGTCGTCGGCCCCAACGGCGGCGGCAAGTCGTCGTTGATCCGCGCCCTGCTCGGGCAGGCGCCGCACCGCGGCACCATCCGGCTCGACTGGCCGGGCGACGGGCCGGGAACGGTCGCCTATGTGCCGCAGTCGGTCGAGTTCGACCGCGGCCTGCCGCTGACGGTGGAGGATTTCCTTGCCGTTCTGTGCCAACGCCGCCCCGCCTTTCTCGGACCTGACCGGCGCATGGGCTATGGCGAGGCGCTGGCCCGCGTCGGGATGGCGGACAAGTCCCGCCGCCGCTTCGGCGCCCTGTCGGGTGGCGAGCGGCAGCGCGTGCTGCTTGCCCAGGCGCTGATCCCGGCACCGGACCTCCTCGTCCTCGACGAGCCGATGACCGCGCTCGACGAGGCGGGGATCGCCATCTTCGAATCGCTGCTGGCCGATCTTTCCGCCGCCGGAACCACCGTGCTGTGGGTCGAGCATGATCTGGCCCAGGTGCGCCGGCTGGCGACGCGGGCGACCGGGCTGAACCGGCGCGTGCTGTTCGACGGCCCCCCCGTGGAGACGCTGTCGCCGGAACGGGTGTTCGACCTGTTTTCTGCGGTTCCCCGCCGCACGGCTGCCGACAGGATCGCATCATGAGCTTCGAGACGGTGCGCGCCCTGGTCCAGGGCTGGGCCGAATCCGGGCTGTTGCCCGCCGGGCTGGCCCATGGCTTTCTCGTCAACGCGCTGTTGTCCGGGCTGGTCGTCGGTCCCGTCCTCGGCGGGCTCGGCACGCTGGTGGTGACCAAGCGGCTGGCCTTCTTCTCCGAAGCGGTCGGCCATGCCGCGCTGACCGGCGTGGCCATCGGCATCCTGGTGGGAGAGCCCTACACCGGCCCCTATGCCAGCCTGTTCGGCTATTGCCTGCTGTTCGCCCTGCTGGTGAACTACACGCGCAACCGCAGCAACCTGACCGCCGACACGCTGATCGGCGTCTTCCTGTCGGTGTCGCTGGCGCTGGGCGCCAGCCTGCTGCTGATCCTGGCGAGCCGGGTCAACATCCACATCCTGGAGAATGTGCTGTTCGGATCGGTGCTGACGGTGGACGACCGCGACCTGACCGTGCTGCTGGCGGTGGCCGCCGGAGTGACCGCGCTGATGCTGCCGCTGTTCAACCGGCTGCTGCTGGCCAGCTTCAACCCGGCGCTGGCGCGGGTGCGCGGCGTGCCGGTGAAGGGGCTGGACTATCTGTTCATCGTGCTGGTGACGGTGGTCACGGTCGCGTCCGTGAAGATCATCGGTGCCATCCTGGTGGGGGCGCTGCTGGTCATTCCCGCCGCGGCGGCGCGGGTCGTCGCCTCGTCGCTGCGCGGGTTCTTCCTGCTGTCCGTCGCCTTCGCCAGCGTGGCGGCGGTGGCCGGAATCCTGCTGCCCGTGCAGTTCGCCCTGCCGATTCCGTCGGGCGGCGCCATCATCCTGGCGGCGGGGGTGCTGTTCCTGGGCGCGCTGCTGGCGCGCCTGTTCATGAAGGGGGAAGAGGGATGAAGCGCGTCACGCTCGCGGCGCTCCTGCTGCTGTCCACGATGGCTGGGGCCTCCGCCGAGACGGTGCTGGCCGGGCATCCCGTCACCGCCGGGCTGGCCCGGGCGCTGACGAAGGGCACGCCGGTGGTGGTGGAGGCGGTGGTTCCGCCGGCCATTCCCATGGGGCGCCAGCACGCCTTCCTGGCCGGGCGCGGCGGGGCGATGCTGGCGGAGGCCGCCCGCAAGGCCGACGCGGTGCTGACCCTGCGCTCCGCCTGGGCGGAGGATCCGCTCTACCCGCTGGCGCGGCGGGCCAACATCCGCCTGATCGAGATCGATGCCGCCCGTCCGGTGGACGGCGCCCTGCCGGGGATCGCGGTCAATGGCAGCACCGCCTTTCCCTGGCTGGGAATCGCCAATGCCGGGCGGATGGCCGATATCCTTGCCGCCGACCTGCGGCGCCTGTACCCGGAGTCGGCCGGCACCATCGACGCGAATCTCGCCGTCCTCAAGCGTGGGCTGCTGATGGTATCGTCCAGCTCGGCGAAAGCCTTCGCCGCTCTGCCGGACCCGTCGGCGGCGGCGCTGTCCGACCGCTTCGCCACGCTGGCCGCCGACCTGGGGCTGGATCTGCGACGGGTCTGGACCGGTGACGACCGCGATTGGACGCCGGACCGTCTGGCCGAACTCACCGCCACCCTGAAGGCCGAATCCATTCCCGTCGTGCTGCACCACCGCCAGCCGGCGCCGGAGATCGTCCGGGCGGTGACCGACGGCGGCGCCCGACTGGTGGTTCTGGACAGTCTGGAGAACGGTCCGCCGGCGGAGATGGACATGGCGCTGTCGCGGATCGCGGAACAGGTGGAGGCGGGGCTGCGCTGAGCGCCCCCTTTCTCCTCAGTCGCTTGCCAGCGCCGTCACCGGATCGAGACGCGCGGCCCGGCGGGCGGGGATCAGGCCGAAGACGATGCCGGTCACCACGGCGGATGTCACAGCACCGGCGATTGCGGTTGCGGTGAAGACAACCGGCATCGCCAGAACCCCGACGACGGCACCGCCGGCCAAACCCAGCGCCACCCCGGCCAACCCGCCCAGTCCGGCCACCAGTGCCGCTTCCATCAGGAACTGCCGTTCGATGTCGGCGGCACGGGCGCCGACGGCCATGCGGATGCCGATCTCGCGCGTCCGCTCGGTCACGCTCACCAGCATGATGTTCATGACCCCGATGCCGCCGACCAGCAGCGTGATGACCGCGGCGCAGCCGAGCAGCAGCGTCATGGTGTCCTGGGTCTCCTCCGCGGCTTGGATGCGCGCGGTCACATCGTGGATCTGGAAATCCTCCTGGCCGTGACGCTTGGAGAGCAGCGCGTGGATGGCCTCGCGGGTTTGGCCGATCCGCCCCACGTCATGCACCGAAACCAGGATCATCTCGAGATCCGGCTTGCCGATCAGGCGCTGAACGCCGGTGGACAGCGGCACGAACACCCAGTCATCGGTGCTCTGGTTCCCGGTCAGGTCGCCCTTCTGCGCCATCACGCCGGTCACCAGGAAGGGAATGTTGTTCACCAGCACATGCTTGCCCAGGGGTGTCTCCCCGCGCGGGAACAGCCGTTCGGCGACGCTGTGGCCAAGAACCGCCACCGCCGCTCCCGCCCGTTCGTCGGCGCCGGTGAAGAAGGTTCCCTGGGCGACCGGCCAGCGGTGGGTCAGCGGCAGCGACGCCGAGGTCGCCAGCCCTTCCGTCCGGAGGTCGATGTTGCCGTGGCGGACCATCACCGGCATGGCGAGGAAGGGCATCACGCTCTCGACGTTGGGCAATTGCAGGATCGCCTCGCCGTCCGCCTCGGTCAGCGGCGTAGCCGGCAGGCGGGGATCGCCGCTGCCCGCCAGAACGAAGACGAGGTTGACTCCCAGCGCGCCGACCCGCGCCATCACCGCCTGCTTGGCTCCCTCGCCGATGGCGAGCAGGGCGATGACCGAAGCCACGCCGATGACGATGCCGAGCAGGGTCAGCGCCGTCCGGAAGCCGTTGGCCGCCAGGGAGCGCAGGGCGGCCGACAGCGCCTCCGCCGCATCCATCCACAGCGAGGCGCCGCCGGCCCCGCGTGTCGGGGGGGCAGGGGGGGCGTGAGCCGGCGGCTGGATTGAATGGCCGCTGTCGGCGACGATCCGGCCGTCGCGCATCTCGACCACCCGGCCGGCAGCCTCGGCGATCTTGTGGTCGTGGGTGATGAGGATCACCGTACGACCGGCGTCTGACAGCTCGCGCAGCAGAGTCATGACCTCCGCTCCGCTCGCGCTGTCGAGCGCGCCGGTCGGCTCATCGGCGAGGATCACCGGGGCGTCGTTCATCAACGCCCTTGCGATGGAAACGCGCTGTTGCTGGCCGCCCGAAAGCTGGTTGGGGCGGTGATGGAGCCGCTCCGCCAGCCCCAGGCGGCCGAGCAACTCCGCGGCGCGGCTCTCGCGCTCCGCGGCGGACCGGCCGGCGTAGCGGCCGGGCAACTCGACATTCTCCTGCGCCGTAGTGCCGGGAATCAGGTGGTACTGCTGGAAGACGAAGCCGAACCCGTCACGCCGCAGCGCCGCCCGGTCGTCGCCCTCCAGCGCCGTCACGTCCTGTCCGCCGATGCGGTAGCGTCCGGAGGTCGGCCGGTCCAGTCCGCCGATGATGTTCATCAGGGTCGATTTGCCGGACCCGGAACTGCCGACGATGGCGACGAACTCCCCCGCCTCGATGCTGAGGGAGACTCCGCGCAGCACCTCGACCGCCACCCCGCCGTCACCGCCATAGGTCTTGCGGATGTCCTCCAGGACGAGAAGCGGCCTGCTCACAGCCGGAACCCGATTTTGGGCGGGCGGCCGTCGTCGGTCTTCCATCCCACCACGATCCGTTCGCCTTCGGCCAGCCCGTCCAGGATCTGGGCGTTGAAGCGGTCGCGCACGCCGACACGGACCTCGCGCGTCTCGATGGCACCGCGGTCGCCGATCAGCGTCACGCGGTGCCGCTCCGCCGCCGTGTCGGCGGGGTTCAGGGCGGCGACCGGCACGGTGACGGCGTCCCTCGCCGCGGCGGCCACGAAGAAGACCTGGGCGGTCATGTCCGGGCGCAAATCCCCCTCATGGTTGGAGACTTCGAACAGCGCGGTGTAGAGCACGACGCTGTTGGCGGCCGCGCCGCTCCCGGCAGGAGAGGAACTGCCGCCGGTCCCCGACGTGGCCGGCTTGAGCGGGGCGGGCAGAATCTGTTGCAGACGCGCGGTCCAGCGCCGTCCCGGATGGCCGAGCGTGGTGAAGTAGAGCGGCATGCCGTCGGTCAGGCGCGTCACGTCGGCCTCCGACACCTGGGTCCACACCGTCATGGCCGACAGGTCGGCGATCCGCATCAGGACCGGCGCCTCGTAGGTCGAATTGATCGTCTGCCCCTGGCGCGCGTCCACGGCGATCAGCGTGCCGCTCATCGGCGCATAGATGCGGGTGTAGCCGAGCTGCGCCTCGTCGGCCTGGAGGGTCGAGTCCGTCTGGCGGATCTGGGCCTGCGTGGCCTCCACCTGGGCGGCGGCGATGCGCGCCTCCATGCTTGCCTGATCGTAGGCCTCGCCGCGGCCCGACCCGCTGTTCCGCAGCGATGCCTGGCGGGCAAGCTGGGCCTCGGCGAAAGCCGCCCGCGCCCGCTGTTCGGCAAGAAGGGCGGTCAGGCGGGCGCGCTCGGCGCGCCCTGCCTCGACCTTGGCCTGCTGCAGGGCAGGGTCGATTTCGGCGAGCAGATCGCCCGCGCGGACCATCTGCCCGACCGTCACATGCAGCCGCGTCAACTGGCCGGACACCTGGGCGCCGACATCGACATAGGCGCGCGGCTGGATCTTGCCGAGCGCCGTCACCGTGTCCTCGACCGTGCCACGGCCGACCACCGCCACCTCCGCCGAGGCGGCGGGATCGGCCGGGCGCAGCAGGGCGGCGGAGGCCAGCCCGCCGAGCACCAGCGCCGCCGCCGCGAGGCCGCGCCGCCGCCGCCCGGTGCCGGACGACCTCGCCGCCCGCCGCCCCGTCGTCACCATGTCGCCCGCAGGGACAGCAGGACGTTGCGCGGCTCGCCGTAGTAGCCGGAGACATCGATGCTGCTCATGTACTTCTTGTCGAGCAGGTTATTGACGTTCAGGGTTGCCGAAACCTTGTCGGTGATCTCATAGCGCGCCATCAGATCGACCACCGCGTAGCCTTCGCGGTCGTACCTCTCGGTGCCGGTCCCGGTGTAGACATCGCCTTCCCATTTGAAATTGCCGCCCACCGTCAGGCGGTTCCATGCGCCCGGCAGGCGATAGGTGCTGAACAGCTTGAAGCTGTCGCGCGGCACATAGGTCATGATCCGCTGCCCGTCGGCGTTCTTGACGGAGGAATGGCTGTATCCGCCGCCGACCTGCCAGCCGGCCATCACCTCGCCGGCGACCTCCATCTCGAATCCCCGGCTTTCGGCGCCTTTGACCGCGCGGTAGGCCTGCGCGCCGGACGGGGTGAAGCGGCCGGGATCGACCTCGCCCAGATTGTTCTGCTTGATCAGGAACACGGCGGCGCTGGCATTCAGGGCGCCGCCGAAGAACCCCGCCTTAACGCCGGCCTCGTAGGCATCGCCGTCCAATGGGTCGAGGGACCGGCCGCTGGCGTCCTTGTAGTCCTGAGGCTTGAAGATGCTGGTGTAGCTGGCATAGACCGACCAGATGTCGGTCAGGTCGAGCACGGCACCCGCGTAGGGCGTCAGAACGCCGTTCTCCGACCGCTTGCTGTAGGTTCCCGCCGCCCCGTTCGGATGGCTCTCCTCGATCTGCTCCCACCGGCTGATGCGGCTGCCGAGGATGATCGACAGGGCATCGGTCGGGCGCAGGCGGGTGGCGGCATAGGCGGCCATCTGCCGCTCGTCGGTCTGCGACCAGCCGGTCGGGTTGAGTGTCGGCTGGGCGATGTTGCCGTTCCAGGTGAAGTAGTTGGAGATCGAGGGATCGTAGCCGTCGATGAACCAGAGCGGATGGTCGGCCCCGTCGCGCTTGGCGTAATAGCCGCTGACGCCGGCCATCAGGTCGTGCCGCCTCCCGAACAGGTCGAAGCCGCCGTTCACGTCGGCGCTGACCGTGGTCTGCTGCAGGCTCGACAGCCAGCGGCCGGCCCACACGTTCATGCCGGTGCCGTCGCGGTTCAGGCTGCCGCCGGTGCCGAAGCCGAGCAGGCTGTCATAGTCGCGCTTGTTGTGCTCGAGGTTCAGCGTCGCCGTCCAGCCGTCCCCGAAGCGGTGCTTCAGCTCGCTGAAGACCGTCAGGTTGTTGTGCATGTGGTACGCCCAATTCGCACCACTGTTGTAGGAACGGGGCAAGTCGGTCTTCGTCCCGTCGGCATAGAACAGAGGGAAGCCGGCATTGGAGGCGTGGTTGGAACGGTGCTTCTGATATTCGACGCCGACCGTCCAGGTGGTGTCCTCGGTGACGTCGGCTTCCAGAACGCCATACAGGACCCTCTTGCGCTCTTCCAGGCGGTCGATGAAGCTGTCGTTGTCCTGATAGGCGCCGACGATGCGTCCGCGCAGGCGCCCATTCTCGGTCAGCGGACCCGACAGGTCGGCTTCGCCGCGATAGCGGCTCCAGGATCCGGCCTGTGCTTCGGCATAGCCCTGGACGGCCGAAGTCGGGCGCTTGCGGACCAGATTGACCGAGGCCGACGGCTCGCCGACGCCGTTCAGCAGGCCGGACGCGCCGCGCACCACCTCGACCCGGTCGAACACCGCCATGTCGGAGAGGGAATCGTCGAAGCCATAGACGGTCGATCGCGGGATTCCGTTCACCTGATAGTTCGAGACCACGAAGCCGCGCGAGAAGACCTCGTTTCCGTCGCTGCCCATCGCGCCGCGCTGCATCCGGGTGACGCCGACCGTCTGCTCGAGCACGTCGCGGATCTCGTTCAGTCCCTGGTCGTCCATGCGCTGGCGGGTCATCACGCTGACCGACTGCGGCGTCTCGCGCGGGGTCAGGTCGAGCTTGGTGGCGCTGCTGCTGACGCCACCGGCGTAGGAGCCGGTATCCTCGCTGCGGCCGGGATCACGGGACTGCACCCCTTGAACAGTCACCGGATCAAGGACCGCAGCCCCGTCGGTCTGGGCCGGCAGCTTCTCCAGCGTCACCGTTTCCTGATCGACGAAGCGCGCGATCAGGCCGGTGCCGGCCAGCAGGCGGGCCAGCGCGTCCTTCGGCGCCAAGGTGCCCGTCACACCCGGCGAGGAGACGCCCTGCGCGATCTCCGAGGGGTAGAGAAGCTGGAAGCCGGTGGCCTGCCCGTAGGCAGCGAGCGCGCCCGGCAACGGTCCCGGGGCAATGGAGAAGGCGACGGTCCGCCCCTGCTGGGCCACCTGCACCGTTGCAGCCCCGGTCTGCACAGAGGCAGCCAGGGCACCGTGCAGCGCGGTCGATGCCAGCAGCATGCCCAGCAGTGCGGGTGTCCACCCACCCCGCAAGAATTTTCCACGCACCCCGATTGCCCGCGCCGACTGCCCCCGCATCCGGCGCCCCCCAGCATCGATCATCACCACATACCCCGTCATTTTGCGAATGAGTTGCATTCTCTTCGATGCAAGTCACGACGATGGCCGATCGGGGGATCCTCACCTCCATTGACAAAAAATTCGACGAACCTGCAAACCATAGAGTNGTGGCCCGATCTGGAGAAACCTGCTTAGGCGGAACGAATGATCACCAAGCCGGGAAATGGACGCAGCGTGCGCAGGGGGAGCATGCGGAGAATGGCGTTCAAGGCGGCATCCGGCCGGCTGATGTCCACGCTGCCGTCGAAGCGCAGGCCGGCGAGCGGCCGGTCCCACAGCATGATGCGGTCGGGATGGTAGCGGTTAAGGTCGGCGATCACCGCGTCGAGCGGCTGTCCCTGAAAGACCAGACGGCCCTGCCGCCATGCGCTTTCCACCCCCACGCCCTGGTTCAGCAGCGGGCTGGGGCCATCGGGGCCGTAGGACCGGCTCTGCCCGGCGGCGATGGACAGGGGAGTCGCGGTGCCGGCGGTCAGGCTGGCCGTTCCGGCCTCCACCGCCACCACGATGGAGTCCGGACAGCGATGCACCACGAAGCTGGCGTCGACGGTGGAGACGTGCCCGTTGGCACACGACACGACGAAGGGGCGATCCGGGTTGGGGGCGGCAACGAAATGCGCCCGTCCCGCGGTCAGGCGGACCCGCCGTTCCTCGGCTGTGAAATCGATGGACAGCGTGCTGGCAGCATCCAGGGTAATGACCGAGCCGTCGGCGAGCGCCATCGTCCGCCGTTCGCCGATGCCGGTCTTCACCTCGCCCGGCCAGCCGGTCAGCACGACCGCGCCGCCCATCGCCGCGGCGCAGGCCGCCGTCCCGCCCGCCACTCCGAACGCCAGCAAACGACGCCGCGTCGTCACGGTCCGGCGGTTGTTGCGCGGATCGGGCACCTGGTCCAGATCGCCCCACACCCCGGCCAGCCGGTCATATTCACGGCGGTGTGCCGGATCCTGCGCCAGCCAATGGGCGAGGGCCCGCCGATCCGCCGGGCCGGCGTCCCCGGACTCCAGACGAACGAACCAGGCCAGCGCCGCGTCGCGCGGATCCTCCGGTAAGGCAGGCTGCTCTCGGTTCCGGTCCATCAGAGCGCCAGCCGGTCGCGGCAATGGGCCAAGGCCTTCATGACATGCTTCTCCACCATGCTGCGCGAGATGCCGAGGCGGGCGGCAATGTCGGCATGGCTCAAGCCATCGAATTTGTGAAGCAGAAACACTTCCCGGCAGCGCGGCGGCAGTTCGGCAAGCGCCGAGCTCAGCCGCTCCAGCCGTTGCTTGTGCTCCAGGGTCGTTTCGGCGTCCGGCTCGTCCAGCGGCTGGTCGAGTCCCAGTTCGGCCGGGGCGAAGCGCCGTCCCCGACGGGATTCCGCGCGCATGCGGTCCAATGCGATATTGTCGGCCATGCGGTACAGGTAGGAACGCGGATTGTCGATGTCCGGCAGCGCGGAGAGGCTGCGCAGGCGCAGATAGGTGTCCTGCACGACATCCTCGGCCAGGCAGAGCGACCCCAGGCGCCGAGCCAGATGGCCCGTCATCTCCTCGTAATGGTCGAGCAACAGACCCAGCAGGGACGTCCGGTCTCGTTCAGCCATGACCTCGGCAACACCCGTTCCCAATCCGTGAGCGTCATTCCTAACCACGTATGCGAATCATTCGCAATCGATAGATCGACATGAGAGGAAAACTTTGCTGCAAAGAGGTGAGGGGAGGGGCGGCGGCGAACGTCCTGTCGTCAACCTCACTTCAATCTACATCATGGTGAGCCGTGCCTCGCTGGGGCTCCGGGACATTCGGAGCGTGTTCAGCCGAACCGGGGCAAGATCAGGGGGGAGCGCGCCCAGGCCATCAGACGGTCCCATGGCGGACGAACCACCAAAATCCAGGCCCTGAGCGATCCGCGCGGTCGGCCGCTCGCCTTCCTGTTGACCGGCGGTCAGGTTGCCGACTGCACCGCCGCCGAGCGCGATGAGGTGATTTGGGCGTCGATCCGCGGACTTCATCAAGGCCAGCAGCCAGCGGCTGCGACAAAGGGCGGGACACATGGATGCATCCTTTCCCGGCCAGTCAGTGCGGATTTCCCTCTTGCGCCAGAGGAGCCGTCCACACATGGTTCGGCGCTGGTGTTGGAGGCTTGCCCAGACCCTACGCGAAACCCACGAATTGGCGGGCGGCGAGATCGGAAGGATCGAGGTTTTGACCATCTGATCCGTTGGCGACGCCCGCAGCCTCTTCCAGGGTCCGGTGGCGGCCTGACCAACGGGGTGATGCCCATGGCCGGCCGCCGCACCGATCCCGCCCCGTCAACTCCAGGCATGGAGCGGCGGGTTGACGCCGTTCAGGGCGTGGTTGCCGAGGATGGCGTATTTCCAGCGCACCGGGTCATGCAGCGTGTGGGTGCGGGCGTTGCGCCAATGCCGGTCGAAGTTATGCTCGGCCAGGACGGAACGGGTTCCGGCCAGTTCGAACAGGGTGCTGCTCGCCTCAAGCGCGATTTCGGTGCTGAGGATCTTCGCCTCCGCCACCGCCAGTTGGGCCTTGGCGACGGTTTCAGCACCGGGGGCGGCGACGGCGGCATCCACCGCGAGGCCAGCCTTCTCCTGCAATGCTTCGGCGGCGTGCAGCCGCAGCGTCAGGCGGCCGACCGCCTGGATGGTATAGGGATCGTCCGACGCCCGGTCCTGCCCGCTGTCCACCCAGGGGCGGCTGCGGTTGCGCACGAACTCCAGCGTGTCGCGGATCGCCGCCTCGGCGATGCCGTTGTCGACCGCGACCTGGATGATCTGGAAGATGGCGCCGTCGGCGGTCGGCGTCTCGTAGCCCTTGTAGCCGGGCACCAGATGCGTCTTCGGCACCTTGACCCTGTCGAGGATCACCGTGCCGCTGGCGGTGGTGCGCTGGCCGAAGCCCGACCAGTCGTCGATCACCGTCAGGCCGGGGGCGTTGCGGTCGGCGATGGCGTACCAGGCGCGGCCCTGGTCGTCCACCGCGACGATGGGAACCAGATGGGCGAGCAGGGCGCCGGTCGAGTAGAATTTGCGGCCGGTCACCAGCACATGGTCGCCTTCGTCGGTGAAGCTGGTGGCGAAGTCGGCGGCGCGCTTGGTGCCGAACTCGGAAAAGGCGTTGCCGAAGCGGATGCCCGTCAGCACCTCGCCGAACAGCAGGCGCTGCTGCGCCTCGTCCGACACGGTGCGGATGGCGGCGACCACGCCCAGATGGTTCTGCGAGATCTGCGACAGCGAGGGGTCGGCCGCCGCGACGATCTGCACCACCCTGGCCAGCGTCGCATAGGAGACCTCCGGCCCGCCGAAGGCCTTCGGCACGTTGATCGACCACAGGCCGCTCTGCGAGAAGGCGTCCAGTTCCGCCACCGGCAGGATGCGCTCGCGGTCACGCTTCGATGCGGTGCCGACGACCTCGCGGGCCAGCGCCTCCGCCACCGCGATGGCTTCGGCGTCGTCCTTGATGACGTGGGCGGGCTTGGTCGGGCGGGGCAGGCCGGGGACGCCCTGTGGCGCGGGATCGGCGGTTTTGGGGGCTGTGTCGAGAACGGCAGTGCTCATCGTCTCGTATCCTTTATCGGTTTCGGGTTGGTCCGCTCAGGCAGCGGTAGGGGTGGTTGCGGCGGCGGTGGAACTGCCGACACCGAAGCCCAGATAGAAGGCCTTGATGTCGTCGCGTTCGCGCAGGTCGGCGGCGGAGCCGTCCAGCACGGTGCGGCCGGTCTCCAGCACGCTGGCGCGGTCGGCATGGCGCAGGGCGACGGTGGAATTCTGTTCGGCCACCAGGATCGACAGCCCCTCCTCGCGGTTCAGGCGCTTCAGCGCGGCGAAGATGCCTTCGACCACCAGCGGGGCGAGGCCCATCGACGGCTCGTCCAGCACCAGCAGCCGGGGCCGCGCCATCAGCGCCCGGCCGATGGCCGTCATCTGTTGCTCCCCGCCCGATGTCAGGCCGGCGGGGGTTCTGCGCCTCTCGCGCAGCCGGGGGAACAGGGCATAGATGCGCTCCAGCTCGGAGCGCAGGGCGGCGCGGTCCAGACCTCGCACCTGACCGCCGACAATCAGATTGTCCTCGACGGTCAGGGAGCGGAAGCAGTGCCGCCCTTCCAGCACCTGCACCAGCCCCGCGCGCACCAGTTCGGCCGGGCTGCGGCGGGTGGCGTCCTCACCGTCATAGACGATGCTGCCGGCGGCGATCTGGCCGCGCTCCGCCGGCAGCAGGCCGGACAGCGCCTTCAGGGCCGTGGTCTTGCCGGCACCGTTGGCGCCGAGCAGGGCGACGATCTCCCCTGTCCGCACGGTCAGGCTGACGCCGGACAGCGCACGGATGGCGTGGTTGTAGGTCGCCTCGACCCCGTCCAGCGACAGCAGCACCTCGTGAATCGTCATGGCGGCGGGACTCCTCCGGGCTGCGGTCAGTTGCTCGCGTCTTCGGCGGCGGGGTCGCGGACCTGGATGCCGTGCTCGGCGGCGTAGGCCAGCGACGACTTCTCGATTATCGGGCGCAGCAGCGCCCAGTCCGGGGCGATCCAGTCGGACACCACCTTCCACTTGGCGCCGTCCCACTGCTGGAAGGTCACGCGCCCTTCGCCTTCATGGTTGGCGACGCTGACGTTGATGGAATGGAACAGGCCCTTGGCGCCCAGCGCCTCGACCCGTGCGGGATCGAGCCGCAGATGCTCGAAGCCCCAGCGCACCTCGTCGCCGGTCAGGGTCCGCTTGCCGAACTTGTCCTGGGCGATGCGCACCGCCTCGACGTTCAGGATGCCGTTCACGATGCCGAGATTGTGATAGACGCTGCCGATCCGCTTCTTGTCGTCCAGATTGCCCTTGCCGGCGCCATAGACCGTCTTCGCGATCTCCTGCAGCACCGGATAGTCCGCACCCGACGCCTGGGTGGTGATGGCGGTGTAGCCCTTGGCGGCGTCGCCGGCCGGGATCACGTCCTCCTCGGAATTGGACCAGACGTTGCCGATGATGCGGTCGGCCGGGAAGCCGACCTTCTGCGCGGTCTTCAGCGCCACCGGATTCATCACGCCCCAGCCGCGCAGGACCACATAGTCGGGCTTGGTCCGGCGGATCGACAGCCATTGCGACTGCTGTTCGTTGCCCGGATGCGGCACCTCGACCTGCTCGACCGAGAAGCCGTATTTCTCGGCCAGCAGCTGGTAGATCGGAATGGTCTCCTTGCCGTAGGGCGAGCCGTGGTAGAGCACCACGATCTTCTTGCCCTTCAGCTTCTCCAGCCCGCCTTCCCGCGTGCCGATGTAGTTCACGATGCCCGAGCTTTCGCTGTAGGGGTTCAGCAGCAGCGGGAAGACATATTTGAAGACGCGGCCGTCGGTGCTGTCGGTGCGGCCGTGGTTGACGGTGATCAACGGAACCTTGTCGCGGCCGACATCGTCGATCATGGCATAGGCGATGCCGACCGACAGCGGGTTCCAAGCAGCGACGCCGGGCCGGTTCTTCTGCCGCTTGTAGCATTCGACGCCGCGCTCGACCTCATACTGGGTCTCGCACTCGTCCCAGGTCAGCTTGACGCCGTTGACGCCGCCGTCCCGGTTGTTGACCAGGGTCAGATAGTCGATGAAGCCGCCGAAGAAGCCGGTGCCGCCGGCCGCATAGGGACCGACGCGGTAGCTTTGCAGCGGGAAATACTGCTCGTCGGCCTGGGCGGCGGCGGGCAGCAGGGCGGCGGTGCCGAGCAGCGCGCCCAGCAGGGCGGCCTTCAGGGACAGCGTCTTTCGGAACAAGGGACGGGTGTTCGGACGCGACATCTGGTGTGTCTCCGTTGGAAAGGGCGGTTTTTGAAAAAGGAGGAGTCGTCAGCCGGTGCGGCGGAAGCGTCCGGCGATCCGGTTCCACAGTCGATCGAGCAGGGCGGTCAGGCCCGCCGGTTCGGCGATCAGGAAGGTGACGATCAGCAGGCCGAGGACGATGCGCTGGCTCATCTCCAGCACGCCGCTGTCGAACAGCCCGCCCAGCAGCGCCTCGCCCAGCCGGGCCAGCAGCAGCGGGAAGACGACGATCAGCGCCGCCCCCAGGAAGGCTCCGCGCAGCGAGGCCAGCCCGCCGATGATCACGATGAACAGAATCTGGAAGGAGCGGTCGAGGTTGAAGCCCGCCGGCTCCACCGTGCGCAGGTAGGCGAAGGCCCACAGCACGCCGGCCACCCCGATGATGAAGGAGGAGACGGCGAAGGCCAGCAGCTTGACCCGCAGCACCGGGATGCCGATGACCCGCGCCGCCGTCTCATGGTCGCGCAGGGCGACCAGGGCGCGGCCGGTCGGGCTTTCCACCAGCCGCCACACCGCCAGCGTCACCGCCGTCACCACGCCGAGCGCGAACAGGTAGCGGCCGGCGGAGCTGTCGAGCGGCATGCCGGCGACCGACAGCGGCGGCACGGTGACGATGCCCGACGGGCTGTTGTTGGAAAACCAGCCGACCTTGTTGAACACCCACTGCACGAAGAACTGGGCGGCCAGCGTCGAGACGGCGAGGTAGAAGCCGCGCAGCCGCAGGCTGGGCAGGCCGAACAGCAGCCCGACCGCGGCGGCGACCAGCCCGGCCAGCAGGATGTCCAGCAGGAAGGGCAGCCCCGGCAGGCGCAGCGCCAGATTGTAGGCGGCATAGGCCCCCACCGCCATGAAGGCCGACGATCCCAGCGACACCTGCCCGGCATAGCCGGTCAGGATGTTCAGCCCCAGCCCGGCCAGCGCCAGCGCCAGGAAGGGCGTCAGGATGGCGTCGAACAGATATTCGCTGGCGACCAGGGGCAGGACGCCGTAGGCGACGATCAGCAGGACACCGATGCCGAACGGGGCGGGGGAGAGGCGGCGCACCGTGGCGGTTCCGGCCTTCTCAAGCGCGAGATCGGTCATGGCTCAGACCCTTTCCACCAGCTTGGCGCCGAACAGGCCGGACGGGCGGATCAGCAGGAAGCCGAGGGCGGCGACATAGGCGATCCACCCTTCGATGCCGCCGCCGACGAACGGCCCGAGATAGACCTCCGCCAGCTTCTCCACCGCGCCGACGATCAGGCCGCCGACGATGGCCCCGGCGATGGAGTCGAAGCCGCCCAGCACCAGCACCGGCAGCGCCTTCAGCACCACCAGCGACAGGGAGAACTGCACGCCCAGCCGCGCCCCCCACAGCAGGCCGGCGACCAGCGCCACCACCCCGGCGGCGGTCCACACCGCGGTCCAGATGCGGTCCAGGCTCAGCCCCACCGCCAGCGCGGCGAGCTGGTCATCGGCGACGGCGCGGAAGCCGAGGCCGATGCGGGTGTAGCGGAAGAACAGGGTCAGCGCCGCCACCATCGCCCCGGCCACCGCCGCGGCGAACAGGTCGAAGCTGCTGATCAGCACGCCGCCGATTTCCAGCGGCAGGTCGTCGATGCCCAGATCCAGACCGTGCACCTGGGTGCCCCACAGCAATTGCGCGGCACCCTCGATGACGTAGGAGACGCCGAGCGTCGCCATGAACAGGGTGATCGGCGGCTGGTTGACCAGCGGGCGCAGCACGGTGCGCTCGATCAGCGCGCCGATGATCGTCATCGCCGCCAGCGTCAGCAGGATCGCCGCCCAGACGGGCAGGCCGCGCTCCGCCAGGCTGACGAAGGTCAGTGCTGCGAACAGCAGCAGCGCCCCCTGGGCGAAGTTCAGCACGCCGGAGGTCTTGTAGATCAGGACGAAGCCGATGGCGACCAGGGAGTACATCACCCCCGACAGCAGGCCGCCGACCAGCACCTCGGTGAAGAATTGCCACTCCATGGCTCAGATGCCCTCTCCGGCTTCGAGGTCGTGGGCGACGCCGAGATAGGCGTCGATCACCACCGGATCGTTGCGGATGTCGTCCGGTGTGCCGTCGGCGATCAGCCGGCCGTAATCCAGCACGGCGATGCGGTCGGACAGATCCATCACCACGCCGACATCATGTTCGATCAGCACGATGGTGGTGCCGAGATCGTCGCGGGCGGCGCGGATGTGGCCGCTGAGATCCCGCTTCTCGGTCAGGGTCATGCCGGCCATCGGCTCGTCCAGCAGGAGCAGGCGGGGCCGCGCCACCAGGGCGCGGGCAAGCTCGACCCGTTTCTGTATGCCGTAGGGCAGGGTGCCGGCCGGACGGTCGCGGACACCGTCCAGATGCAGGAAGGCCAGCAGCTCCTCCGCCCTGGCATGGGCCTCCGCCCGTTCCCGCCGGGCGGCCGGCAGGCCGATGACCTGGGCCAGCACCCCGGCGCGCAGCCGGTGCGACAGACCGGCGGCAACGTTGTCCAGCACCGACAGCCCCTTGAACAGCGCCAGATTCTGGAAGGTGCGGGACACGCCGAGCTTCGCCAGCCGGTCGGTCGGCACGGCAGCGAAGCTGTGCCCGCCGAGCCAGACCCGGCCGCGGTCGGGCTGGTACAGCCCGCTGACGACGTTGAGCAGCGAGCTTTTGCCGGCGCCGTTCGGACCGATGACCGCCCGGATTTCTCCCGGCGCGACGGCGAAGGAGATGTCGCTCAGCGCGGTGACGCCGCCGAAGGACAGCGACACCGCCTCGACCGCCAGGGCGGACGGAACGTTTCCGTTCGCGGGCGAGACAACGGGTTCGGAAAGGACGGCCGGCATGGGCGCGCTCCGCTGAAGACCTCGGGTCATGGGGCGAGGGAGGTGGGCCTCCCCTGCGGGACTTGCTCAGGCGGCGACCGCTTCCCGTTCCTTGGCCGCTTCCAGTTCGCGGACCAGCGGGATGACGTGTTTGCCGAAATACTCGACCTCCTCCTGGAAATGCAGGAAGCCGAGCAGGACCAGATCGACGCCGATGGATTTCAGGTGGACGATGCGCTCCGCCACCTGACGCGGCGTGCCGATCAGGTTGGTCTTGAAGCCGTCATTGTACTGGACGAGATCCTCGAAGGTGGATTTGGCCCAGTTGCCCTCGCGCTCCGGCGAGGCGTTGCCGGCATTCTGGACCTCATGGTGGAA
Organism: Azospirillum humicireducens; assembly: GCF_001639105.2. NCBI lineage: Bacteria > Pseudomonadati > Pseudomonadota > Alphaproteobacteria > Rhodospirillales > Azospirillaceae > Azospirillum > Azospirillum humicireducens. The sequence continues at coordinate 208,967 of NZ_CP028903.1, read as the reverse complement.
GCCCTTCACCGCGTCGGGATCGGCCTTCTCCAGGATCTCGTTGAGGACGGCGCGGGCCTCCTCCTCGGTCTCGCGGACGATGGCGAAGGCGTTGACGCCGATCTTGGCGCGGTGGCCGGTGCCGGCCTCCTTGGCGCGGATGTCGTCGATCTGCGCCCTGATGCCGTCCGGCGTGTTGCCGTTGGTGAAATACCAGTCGGACACGCGGGCGGCCATGTCGCGGGCAGCGCGGGAACTGCCGCCCTGGAACACCTCCGGCAGCGGGGCCAGCGGCTTCGGCTTCAGCGTGTAGTTCTCGAAGCGGTAATAGGCGCCGTTGAAAGAGAAATTGTCCTCCGACCAGACCCCGCGGATGACGCGGATGAACTCCTCCGACCGGCGGTAGCGCTCGTCATGGTCCAGCCACGGCTCGCCGATGGCCTGGAACTCGCCGCGGAACCAGCCGCTGACGATGTTGACGGCGATGCGGCCCTTGGTCAGATGGCTGATGGTGGCGACCTGCTTGGCCAGCAGGGCCGGGTGCCAGGGGCCGGGCAGCACCGCGGCGATGACGTTCAGCTTCTCGGTCGCCGCCAGCAGGGCATGGGTGAAGGACACCGATTCATGCTGGTTGTCGGCACCGTAGCCGGCGGTGAAGCGGATCTGGCTCAGCGCATACTCGAAGCCGGCCTGCTCGGCGATCTGCGCCAGCTTGCGGTTGTAGTCGATGTCCCAGCTTGTGCGTTGCTCGATCTTGCTGATGACGAGGCCGCCGGACACGTTCGGAACCCAATAGGCGAACTTCACGGCGTCGGAATTGGCAGTCGTGGTGGCGGTCATGGCGAAGTCTCCGGGAGCGGAAGAATGGAGGATCAGGCGGCGGCCAGGGAAGCGGCGGGAGCCGCCAGCCGGCCCAGCGCGGCGATGCGCACCGCCTCGTCGGCGGCGCGGGCGGCGCGGGCGGCGATGTCCGGGCTGGTCAGGCGGTAGTCGGTGAAATCGCCGTCCTGGGCGAAGACGCCGGTCGGCACCGTGTGGGCCAGGAAGAAGCCGAACAGCGGGCGCAGCTGGTGTTCGATCACCAGGGCGTGGCGCGGGCTGCCGCCGGTCGCGGTCAGCACCACCGGCACGCCGCCCAGCGCGTTCGGGTCGATGAAGTCGATCAGATGCTTGAACAGCCCGGTGTAGGAGCCCTTGTAGACGGGCGTGCCGACGACCAGCAGATCGGCCCCGGCGATGGCGGCCAGCGCCTCGGCCACGCGCGGCGGGATTGCCTTCGGGTCGGTCAGCGATCCCAGCTCCGGCGCCAGTTCGCCGATCACGATGTCGGTGCGATGGATGGAAACCTGTGCCTCCACCCCCTCGACCACGGCATCGATCAGGGCGCGGGTGCGGGACCGGGCGCCGAGATTGCCGGAGACGGTGACGACCTTGATCTTGCCCATTTTACACAAGCTCCAGTGCGGGAATGTCCGGAGCCATAGGGGCAAGCTGTGTGCCAAGCCGACAAGCCACTGAAAATAATGATAAAGGTCTGTCGCGGGCAACGAGGCCCCGTTTCAAAGGCAGCAGCCGTCACGCCACCGCTGCTGCACATGCAACAGGAAGCATGTGAAACGCATCAATCAGACAGCACAAATAGCATGAATAGTTTGTAATATTGAATCTATTTCCATATTGATACACTGGGGAATGATCGGGGTGACCCGACGATGCCCGCCCCAGGAAGCAGGTGCCGCCATGACCAGGATCCCGCCCAGTGACCGCTGGCCCGCCGCGACAGCCTTCGACGCCGTTCCCCGTCCGGGGCCCGGCCTGTCCTCCTGCCGGTTCGACGCCGCCGCCTTGCCCTCCGTCGTCGTGGGCCAGGACGGGAGTTGCGGACCGGGCATCGACGCCGCCGGTTACGAACAGCGCCGCATCGTCGCCTTCGACCCGGCCAGCCGCGCCCGCAAGCCGAAGATCCGCGCCACCGCGATGGTGTTCGAGGATCCGCAGTCGCAACGGCTCCAGGCCGATCTCGACCGGCTGGCGCCCAGCGACGCCACCGTGCTGATCATAGGCGAAACCGGCACCGGCAAGGAACTGGTCTCACGCTATATCCACAGCTGCAGCCGCCGGGCCGACGGCCCGTTCGTCGCCGTCAATTGCGGCGCCTTCAGCGACACGCTGGCCGAGGCCGAACTGTTCGGCTTCGAAAAGGGAGCCTTCACCGGCGCGCTGAAGACCCAGGCCGGCTGGTTCGAGGCCGCCCATGGCGGCACGCTTCTGCTGGACGAGATCGGCGACCTGCCGCCCGCCCTTCAGGTCAAGCTGCTGCGCGTGCTGCAGGAGCGCGAGGTGGTGCGTGTCGGCTCGCGCAAGCCCATTCCCATCGACGTCCGCGTCATCGCCGCCACCAACGTCGATCTGGAGGCGGCGGTGGAGGCCAAGCGCTTCCGCGAGGATCTGTATTTCCGCCTCAACGTTGCCTCGGTCCGGCTGGCGCCGTTGCGCGAGCGGCCGGGCGACATCCCGCCGCTGGCCCTGCATTTCCTCGACCTCCACAAGGAGCGGCTCGGCCGGCCGGAGCTGTCGCTGAGCGGGGAGGCGCTGCGCCGGCTGGCCCAGTGCCCCTGGCCGGGCAACATCCGCCAGCTGGAGAATGTGCTGCACAACGCGGTGCTGCTGGCGCCCGGCCCGGAAATCGGTGTGGACGATGTCCGGCTGCGCTGCGAGGGGCATGGTCGGGTGTCCAATGTGGCGGAGCCGCTGCCCTGCGATGTCGAGGGCGCGGTGAAGGCGCTGGTCGCCCGCGCCGTCGCCGACGGCGAACCGGAGCTGTATGAGAGGCTGGTCCGCACCGCGGTGCGCAGCGCCTTCGACCTGGCCGATGGCAACCAGATGCGGGCGGCGGAAAGCCTGGGTATGACCCGCAACGCCTTCCGAACCCAGCTGGCCCATCTCGGCGCCATCGCGCCGCGCCGCCGCCCCGGCGCACCGGAACCGGGCGAGGAGCGGCTTTCCAAACCGTCCTCCCCCCATCCGGCCCTCCGGCCGGCGAACCTTGTGGATCTGCCGATTGGCTATCAGAAGTTCGGCACCTCCGGCATCCTGAAGATGCGCGGCGCCGTGGAGCAGCGGCTGGCCGCCCATGGCTATCGCGTCACCTGGACCGAGTTCGTATCCGGCCCGCAGATGATGGACGCGCTCGGCAGCATGCAGGTGGAATTCGTGGCGACCGGGGAGGCGCCGCCGGTCTTCGCCCAGGCGGCCGGCGTGCCGCTGGTCTATGTCGGCTACGACCCGCCGGCCCCCAATGCCGAGGCGCTGCTGATCCGCCATGACAGCCCCTTCCGCAGCACCGCCGACCTGCGCGGGCGGACGGTGGCGCTGCACACCGGGTCGAACGTCCATTATTTCCTGCTGCGGGCCTTGCAGGCCTATGGGCTGACCTTGGACGACGTGCGCATCGTCCACATGCAGCCGGCGGCGGCGCTGGAGGCGCTGCTCGACGAGATGGTGGATGCGTGGGCGATCTGGGATCCGCTGTTGTCCTCCGCCCAGATCCGCGACGACACGCGGGTGCTGACCGACGGCAGCGGGCTGGTGCCGAACCACCAGTTCTACCTCGCCAACCAGAGCTTCGCCGACCGCAATCCGGAAGCCGTCGCCATCCTGCTGGACGAGGTGGGCAAGGCCGGCGAATACGCCGCCCTCCACGCGGCGGAGGCGGCGCGCAGCATGACGCGCGACCTCGGCATCGACGCCCCGGCGCTGGAACTGGCCTTCAGCCGGCTGACCTACGGCGCCAAGCCGCTGGACGACCGGGCGGTGCGGCGCCAGCAGGCGGTGGCCGACAGCTTTCACGCCTCCGGTCTGCTGAAATCCAGCATATCGGTGCGCGAGGCGGTGTGGTCGGGGAACTGGGCGTAGCGCACGATATGTGAAATCGGCGCTGCCCTTGCAGCAATTCCCCGGCGGCGGCTGTTGCAATTGCAGCGCGACCGCCGGGGAGGAGCTTCGTCAAGCGTCTGGAAACAAAGGAAAAACCGGTTTGGCACCGTTGTTGCGCTTAGTCGGCAGACCCTGCAACCGGAGACCGCAACCGTGTCCCGCAAGATCATCGACCTGCGCAGCCGCCCCGCCTTCCTGCATGACTTCTACGGGGCGACCCCCGGCACCCCCGGCTTCGAGACGGCCAGATGGCTGAACCGGCGCGTCGGCACCCGTGGCGACGACAGCCATTTCACCCGCTCCCACACGCTGGACGGCTATCTCGCCGATGTGCGCGAGGCCGGCATCACCGCCGCCGCCATCATCGGGCGCGACACCCCCGGCGTCAGCACCTCCAACGACCGGGTGCAGGAGCTGGTCGCCGGCCGGCCGGAACTGATCGGCGTCGGCTCCGTCGATCCGCAGCGCCAGGGCACCGCCGCCGCGGTGGCGGAGGTGGGCCGAGCCGTCACCGCGCTGGGGCTGAAGGGCATCAATCTGGAGCCGGGCTTCCTCGATCCGGCGATCGCCTTCGACGATCCGTCGCTGCTGCCGGTCTATGACGCCTGCGATCAGTTGAAGGTGCCGGTCTTCCTGATGACCGGCCCGACCACGCCGGACCCGCGCTTCAACGATCCGGCTCCGGTCGGCCGCATCGCCCGCGCGTTCCCCAACCTGAACATCGTCATCCATCACGGCTTCTGGCCGCATGTGGCGGAGATCGTCGGGATCGCCTTCCGCCATCCCAACGTCCACATCGTGCCGGACATGTACCTCTTCCTGCCCGGCAGCCGCCTTTATGTCGAGGCCGCCAACGGCTTCCTGCGCGACCAGCTGCTGTTCGGCAGCTCCTATCCGTTCCGCCCGATGAAGCAGACGGTGGAGGATTTCCTGAAGCTCGGCTTCGACGGGGCGGTGCTCGACGGGCTGCTGTTCGACAATGCCCGGCGCCTGCTGGCGCTCGACCTCTGAGCGGAGGACCGACCCATGGACATCTTCTGGTTCCTGCCGGTGCATGGCGACGGCCCCTATCTGGGCAGCCAGATCGACAGCCGCGCCGCCACGCTGGCCTATCTGACGGAGATCGCCCAGGCCGCCGACCGTCGCGGCTATCATGGCGTGCTGGTCCCCTGCGGCAAGGCCTGCGAGGAGCCCTACATCGTGTCGGCCGCGCTGATCGCGGCGACGGAACGGCTGCGCTTCCTGGTCGCGACCCGCCCGTCCTCGATGACGCCGACCTTCGCGGCGCGGCTCGCCGCCGGGCTGGACCGGCTGTCGGGCGGGCGCTTCTACCTGAATGTGGTGGCCGGCGGCGACGCGGCGGAGCTGGCGGGCGACGGCGTCTTCCTCGACCATGACGCCCGCTATGCCCAGGCGGCCGAGTTCTTCACGGTGTGGAAGCGGGTGCTGGCTGGCGAAACCGTCGATTTCGCCGGCAGCCACGTGACGGTGAAGGGCGCCACCGTGCCGCTGCGGCCGGTGCAGCGGCCCCATCCGCCGCTGTTCTTCGGCGGCTCGTCGCCCGCCGGCCATGCCGCGGTAGCGGAGCATTTCGACACTTACCTGACCTGGGCCGAGCCGCCCGACGCGGTGGCCGCCAAGATCGCGGACGTGCGGGCGCGGGCGGCGGCGCATGGCCGCACCCTGTCCTATGGCCTGCGCGTCAACATCATCGTGCGCGAGACCGAGGCGGAAGCCTGGGCCGCCGCCGAGAAACTCATCAGCAAGATCGACCGCGGCGCCATCGAGGCCGCGCACGGTGCCTTCCGCCGCTTCGAATCCGAAGGCCAGCGCCGGATGACCGAGCTTGCCTCCCGCGCGGATCTGGTGGTGGCGCCGAATTTGTGGGCCGGCGTCGGGCTGGTGCGCGGCGGCGCCGGGACCGCGCTGGTCGGCAACCCGCGGCAGGTGGCGGACCGGCTGCTGGAATACCGCGATCTCGGCATCGACAGCTTCATCCTGTCCGGCTACCCGCATCTGGAGGAGGCGCACCGCGTCGCCGACCTGCTGTTCCCGCTGCTGCCGGTCACGGCCCCGCCGCCGGCCGCCCAGGCGGCACCCGACGTCGCCTTCGTCAGTCCCTTCGGCGACCTTCAACCGGCCAGGAGCGCGTCATGAGCATCGTTCCGCTGTCCAGCCCCGCCCTGCGCGGGGCGCTGGCTGACCTGAAAAGCCTGTTGGCCGAGACCGCCGTCGCCCGCGACCGGGCCGGCGGCACCGCCAAGGCGGAACGCGACGCCATCCGCCGCTCCGGACTGCTGACCCTGGCGATTCCGGCGGCCTACGGCGGCCAGGGGGAGGGCTGGCCGGCGATCCTGGGGGCGGTGCGGGACCTGGCGCAAGTGGACTCCTCGCTGGCCCATATCTTCGCCTTCCATCACCTGATGGTCGCTTCGATCCTGCTTTATGGCAACCCGACCCAGCGGGCCGGGCTGCTGACCGCCACCGCCCGGCGCGGCCTGTTCTGGGGCAATGCACTGAACCCGCTCGATCGCCGCACCCATTTGGCGGCGGCTGGAGAACTGGCGGAGGACGGGGAGGAGCCGCAAAGCTGGATCCTGAACGGCACCAAGAGCTTCTGTTCCGGTGCCAGCGATTCCGACCTGCTGCTGGTGTCGGCGGACGGTCCGGACGGGGTGTTGCGGGTGATGGTTCTGCCGACCGACCGGTCCGGCATCGCCGTGCTGGACGATTGGGACGCCATCGGCCAGCGCCAGACCGACAGCGGCACCGTCACCTTCACCGACGTGGCGGTGTCGGCGGCCGACATTTTGGGACCGCCGGGACCGTTCGGCGACGTCGCCTCCAGTCTGCGCCCCTGCATCGCCCAGTCGATCCTGGCCAGCCTCTATCTCGGCATCGCCGAAGGGGCGCTGGCGGCGGCGCGCGGCTTCACCCTGACGGAAGGGCGGCCGTGGCGGGCATCGGGCGTGGCCAGCGCCGCCGAGGATCCCTATCTGCTGCATCATTTTGGCGAAGTGCAGCTGGCCGTCGCCGCCGCCGATGCGCTGGGCGGACTGGCGCTCGACCGGCTGCAACGGGCGTGGGAGCGCGGGCGGTCGCTCGGGAGCCAGGAGCGGGGCGAGACCTCGCTCGCCGTCGCCACCTTCAAGGTCGCCGCCGCCCGTGCCGGTCTGGACGCCGCCGGCCGGCTGTTCGACATCACCGGGGCACGCGGGGCCGCCGGGCGTTACGGCTTCGACCGCTTCTGGCGCAACATCCGCACCCACTCCCTGCATGACCCGCTGGACTACAAGCTGAAGGAGCTGGGTGTCCACGCCCTGACCGGCGCATTGCCGGAACCGGGCTTCTATTCCTGATCCGCCCCTGCCGATCCGGCGTGACCGGATCGACAGGGGCGTCGGCCTCAGAGCGACAGGAACAGCGCCGAGGTCCACACCCGCGACTGGTCGCGCTGGCGTCCGGTGAGGAACAGCGGATGTTCGCGGCCTTGCTCCAGCCCTAGACAGGCGAGCGGGATGCGGCCGGCGAGGTCGCGCGGCAGCGGCGCCTCGGTCACGCGCTCGACCGTCACCTCCAGCTCGGTGCCGGCCAGAATCCGCGTGACGGAGCCTGCCTCCAGCAGCGCATCGCCGTCGATCTCCAGCGCCGCTTCCGGCGCGTGCGGGTTGGGCGGCGGCGTCAGCGGGTTGCCGACCTTCACATAGGTGCCGATGTCCAGATGCACCCGGATGCGCGTGCCGGCCAATCGCGACAGGGTCAGCTCCACCCCGTCGGTGTCGCCATGGGTGACGGTGCGCAGAGCCACGGTGGTGGCGTCCTGCCGCCAGCAACCCTGTTCGGGATGGTCGAATCCGAAGGGCTCGACCCGTTGCACCGCCGCGCCGGTGACGGTGATGCCGCCGCTCCAATAGGCGCCGCGGTAGCGGTCCTTGATGCGGGCGCCGCCCAGGCGCAGGCGGATGCGCCGCTCCGACAACCCCAGTTCGCGGTGCAGGTCGCGCTCCCACAGCAAAGTCTCGCCGTCGTAAAGCCGCAGGCTTTCCCAGCCGCGGTCGCCGAGCAATCGATAGTCGAGCGTATCGGTCGCCGACGCCGTCACCACCTCGCCCATCCAGCGGTCGCCGAGCCGCAGGCTGGCGAAGCTGCGCTCGCCGGTGGTGGCGAAGGTGCGGCGCGCGCGCAGCGCCCGTCCGATGGTGGCGCGGTCGAGGCGGTCGGCCAGCACGCCGGTCAGCCCGCCGCGCGCGCCGAACACCGCGGTGGCCGGGGCGCCGCCGCCGCAGCGGCCCTGATGCTCGTCGCTGCTGGCCGAGGCGCCGAGCCGGTAGCCACGGGCCAGCGCCTCGGCATAGACCCAGTGGAACTGGCCCCAGGCCGAGCCGATCTCGATCAGCCGTTCCAGCTCCGGATGGTGCCAGTCGAGATTGCAGCGCCGGCCGCCGACATGCGGGATCAGCAGATGGCCTTCCGGATCGTCCTGATAGGCGGCATAGAGGTCGTCGAGCGGCCAGGCGCCGGGGCGCAGCTTGCCGCGCGTGGACTCGTTCCACTCGAAGGAGCGGACCGGCTGCCCGCGGCTGTCGGTGGGGAATTGCGGCACGCCGTCGCGCAGGAACACCACATTGTGGTCGCCGCCCGCCGCCGAGTTGCCGCACCATTCGGTGCCGGGATAGCAGACGAAGCGGCCCACCTCGTTGAAGCGATCGATCAGCCCGACCGCCTCGGTCCAGGCCTTTTCGGTGACGTTGAAGTCGTTGGCGGTGTAGCCCAGCACGTCCAGCCCGGCGACGTCGCGGCCGTAGGACAGGTTGTAGGCGGTGTCGTTGGTGCCGACCGTGTCGTTCGAATGCACATGCAGGTCGGCGTAATAGGCGCGTGGTGCATCGTTCTCGACGGTGACGAAGGCCTCGGCTGCGACCAGCCCTTCCGCGGTGGCGGCGATGCGCCAGTCGCCTTCCGACAGCGCGGCTTCCCGGCGATGGACCAGCCAGCCATAGGCGTCCGGGTTGGGCGCGAGCGTCAGCGCTTGCGTGGTCTCACCCTGCGGGCCCGTCAGCGTCAGGGCGGCATCGATGGCGCCGCCGGTACAGCAATTGCCCCAGACATCCTCGGCGCGCAGCAGCAGGCTGGCCGGGCCGGGCGCGGTCAGGCGCGGTGCCACCAGACGCAGGGCGGCAGGAGCGCCGGGGACAATGTCGATCACGCAGTCGCCCGGCACCTCGGCATATTTCTGGCTGCCCAGCGGATCGATGAAGACGCGGAAGCGGAAGCCCTGCTCGACGAAGCTCTGCACCCGCGTGCCCGGCCCGCCGCGCCGCCGGTCGCCCAGCCGGATGACGATGCGGTCGCCGGGATTGAGATAGCCGTCGATCACGTCGATGACGATGGCCTTCTGATAGGGGCGCTCATGGCCCTTCTGGTCGAAGCGCACCTTCAGCGCCTGGATGGTGGCCGGACTCTGCCCCGGCACCAGCGGCCCTGCCTCATACTCCGCCGAGACATAGTTGGCGGCCTGCGGGTCGCTGGTCTGGAACAGCGCCCAGTCCGAATAGAACTTCATCGCCAGCTTGATGCCGGCGCCGTCGGCTAGGCCCGACGCACCGACCTCGTAGACCAGTTGCAACTCGGTCCATTCGCCGGCGACCAGCCGGCGGTGCGAACAGCTGGTCGACCCCAGGAAGGGGCGGTCCTTGTTGCGCTCGTACAGCCCGACGGGGGCGATGTGGCGGACAGGCGGCGTGGCTTCGGACATGGCGGCGTTTCCTCCGGTTTTGCGGTTTTTCGGGTCAGGCGAGGTGCCAGTGGCGGTAGCGCCGCTCGATGCGGCGGAAGACGAGGCTTTCGGTGATCCAGGCGGTCATGCCGATGATGGCGACGCCCAGCAGCACCTGGGTGGCGTTGCCGATCTGGCCGCCCATCGCGACCATCCAGCCGATCCCCTGCGAGGCGCCCAGCATCTCGGCGGCCACCAGCGCCCGCCACGCCTGGCTGAAGCCAATGCGCAGCGCCGCGGTCAGGAAGGGCAACGAGGCCGGCAGGTAAACGTGACGGATCAGCTGCCAGCGCCGGGCGCCCAGCACGCGGGCGGCGCGCAGATTGCCGTTGCGGATGGCGAGGAAGCCCTCCTGCACCGTCACCGCCATCGGGAACAGGGCAGCGACCACGATCACCATGGTGATGGCGACATAGCCCAACCCGAAGAAGATCATCGACAGGGGCGCCCAGGCGATGGGCGGGATCGCCATGAACAGGCCGGTCAGTGGGGCGGAAAAGGCGCGGAAGCCCGGCGACAGCGCGCCGGCCAGACCCAGCGCCAGCGCGCCCAGCACGGCGACGGCGAAGCCGCCGGCCTCGCGCAGCAGGCTGGCGCCGACATGGGCGGCGAGCTGGCCGCTGTCGAGCCAGCGCACCGCCTCCGCCGCCACCGCCCAGGGCTGCGGCAGGACATAGGGCGGCAGGTTCCAGGCGGCCGCACTCCAGACCAGCAGCAGCGCCGGAAAGGCCGCCCAGCCATAGAGCCGGGTCCGCATCAGCGGCCCGCCCGGCGGAGGTAGGAGCCATCGACGATGTCCGCCGCCTTCATCGGCGCCGGGATGAAGCCGAGCGCCAGCGATGTGTCCATCAGCCGCTGTATGAAGGCGAGGTCGCTGTCCTCAAGCCGGTCCGACCAGCCCAGCCGCTTGCGCGCCTCTGCGGCGACCGCGGCCGGGGCGATCTCCGTGCCGTCGGCGCGCTTCACCGGCTCCAGCTTGAAGGCTTCGGCGATCAGGGCGTCGCCTTCGGCCGGGTGGTCGGACAGCCAGGCGATGGCCTTGGCATGGGCGCGCAGCAGCTTCACCACGTCGTCCGGCCGTTCCGCCAGCGTCTTCTTCGGCGCCATCACCACGTACCAGGGATAGCCGGGCAGCGCCTGGTTGACGTCGAACAGCACATGCGCGGCACCGCGCAGCACCTGCTGGCTGATGAAGGGTTCCCAGGTGAAGGCGGCGTCCACCGTGCCGCTGTCGAGCGCGGCGTTCATGTTGCCGACGGGCATGGAGACCACCGACAGGTCGCGGTCGGGGTCTAGGTCGGCGGTCTCCTTCAACACGATGCCGCGCAGCAAGACGTCCATCCCGCTGCCGCGCGCCACTCCGGCGACCTTGCGGCCGCGCAGGTCGGACAGCTTGGCGATGGCGGGATTGTTGGCGATCACCGCCGCCTGCCCGTAATTGACCTTGGCCAGGATGCGGCTGTCCAGCCCGCGCGCCGCCCATTGGTAGACCGGTGGCGCGCCGATATAGGCGACGTCCAGCTCACCGGCAGCCAGCGCCTGCTGGATGACCGGCCCGTCGCCGAAGGGCTTTGCCTCCACCGTCAAGCCTTCTTCGGCATAGAAACCCTTGCGGTCGGCGACCAGCGCCGGGGCGTTGGCCATGGCGAAAACCCAGCCGATCCGGAGCGGCCGGCTTTCGCCCGTTGTCGCGGCCCCGGCCGGGGCGACGCCGGCGAGCAGGGCGATGGAGCCGTACAGGGCGGCGGACAGAGCCGCGGCGAACATCCGGTTCATGCGCGATATCCTTTCGGTCGGGGCTGGCAGGGGGATGTTCCGGGGCTTGGCTCACGCCGCGCCGACGATGGCGGAAATCCGCTCCAGCAGCGTGTCGGTCAGGGTGGTGAAGCGCTCAAGCCGCCGCGTCTCGCGCAGGCGGCGCGGGCGGGGCAGGTCGATGGCCAGTTCGCTGTGGATGCCGGCCGGGGCGATGTCGAGCAGCACGACGCGGTCGGCCAGGAACACCGCCTCCTCGACGTCGTGGGTGATGAACAGGACTGTCTGTCCAAGCCGGCCGCACAGGCGCAGCAGTTCCTCGTTCAGAGTGGCGCGGGTGATGGCGTCCAGCGCAGCGAAGGGCTCGTCCATCAGCAGCAGGCGCGGTTCCAGCACCAGCGCACGGGCCAGCGCCACCCGCTGCTGCATGCCGCCCGACAGTTGGTGGGGAAACTTGCCGGCCGCGGCCTCCAGCCCGACCAGCGCCAGTGCCGCCAACGCCTTGTCCCGCTGCTCCGCCTCCGGCAGCCGGCCGGCCATCCGCAGGCCGAACCGCACATTGTCGAGCACATCCAGCCAGGGAAACAGCTGCGGCGACTGGAAGACATAGCCGAGCGCCGGCATCTCCGGCGTGACCGTTTCGCCGTCGATGGTGATGCGGCCGGAGCTGGGCGGCAGGAAGCCGGACAGCAGGTTCAGCAGCGTGGTCTTGCCGCAGCCCGACGGGCCGAGCAGCGCCACGAACTCTCCCGGCCGGGCGGACAAGGCCAGGGACCGAAACATCGGATGGGTGCCGTCATAGGCGAAATCCACAGCCTCGACCCGGAAAGCGGCGCCGTTCGACGGAAGGCCCGCGCCATTGCGAGGAGGGGCCGCATAAGCGGCGGTGGAAGGAATGGTGAGGATTCCACTGCTCATTTTTGTTCTTCCCCCCGAACCAACCAGCGTCATTTGATAATACAATATAATACATATTATAAAATACATGGCAACTAGGGAATTGAATCGGATTCACGCGGGCGGTGTCGTGAGGGCATGTTGGCTTGAGCCGCCCTGTCGCAGGTGGCATCAAGGCGCGTCCGCCGGTCGATCGGGTCGGTCAATGAAGAGGAGAGGGCAGGGTGGCCCTGGTGCGAAACAATGCGACGGCGCTGTACCGGCAGATTGCCGACCGGTTGCGCGACGAGATCGCCGCGCGTCTGTTCGAGCCGTCGGGACGGCTGCCGACGGAAAATGAGATCGGCGCCCGCTTTGGCGTCAGCCGGGTCACGGTCCGTTTGGCGCTCGACCGGTTGGAGGCGGACGGGCTGATCGAACGCCGCAAGGGCAAGGGCACGTTCACGGCGGGCAAGCGCGTCCAGCATCCGCTCGACCGCCTGCGCAGCTTCCACGAATCGCTGCGCCTCCAGGGGCTGGACGCCACGATGCGGCCCTTATCCGCGCGGATCGTCGCGACGCCGCGTGATCTGCGCGAGGATTTCGGCCCCCACTGCCTGGAGGTTTGCCGCCTGCATCTGGTGGATGGCGAACCGGTGGCGCTGGGCCGCAGCCTGCTGCCGCCGGCCCTGGAGCCGGTCGTCTGGCAGGCGGCCGGAAACAAGCCGATCTACGGGATTCTGCAGGACATCGTCGGCAAGCCGGTCGGCGGCGCCGACATCGAGGTGAAGGCGGCAGCCGCCGATGCGGAGGTTGCGGTTGCGCTTGGACTGCCGGCGGGCGCGCCGGTGCTGGTGATGGACCGCCGCTCCGTTTTCATTGGCGGCGGCTGCGCCGACCGTTCGGTGTTCCACATCCGGTCCGAACGCTACAGCTTCATCCTGTCCCATCGCTGGGAGGGGTAGGTTTGGGTGGCGGCCGGTACCGCTCCGGCATCGATGAGGGGCTCTCCTGCCTCAGCCAGAAATAACATAAAAATTTAGTATATTAAAAATCATAATCACTATCTTTACAGTAGGAATACGGAGTGATTATGCTATCCCTCCATGGTGATTGCGGGGCGGCGCAGGCGGCCCCGAACCGAGGAGACATCAGGAATGCCGTTCCGTCAGTTGCATGACCGCGTCGGCACGCTGCCGGACGGTGACGATATCGCCTTGCAGGACGCGGCGTCGGTCGCCGGCCTGCTGATCACCACCGAGGCGCTGATCGTCGAGCGTCCGGAACCGAAGTCCCCGGCTGCACCGGCCGGGGCCGGTGGCGGTTACGATTTCTGATCGTGGCCGTCAGGACGAAGGCGGGCGCAGCGACCAATGTCCTTCCGGCGCTCCGCTCCGCCGGTGTCCCGTCCTCCCGTGCCTGAAGCCGCCGCCCGTCAACGGGTCCACGCCCCGGTGCCGGGCGGCGGCCTTTTTCGAATTCGAGCCCCTGAGCCATTTTGGAGACGATGCCATGTCCCGGCCTGTCCTTTCGCGGCGTTCCATGCTGTTCAACACCGTGGCCGGGGGCCTGGCGCTCGGCTGCATGACCATGATGTCCAGCGGGCTGGCGACTGCGGCGGAGGTGACCGGCGAGCCGCTGTGGTTCGGGGTCAGCGGGCCGTTGACCGGTCCCAGCGCCCAATATGGAGCGCAGTGGAAGAAGGGCTTTGACCTGGCGCTCGACCAGATCAATGCCGCCGGCGGGGTGAAGGGCCGTCCGCTGCGCTACGTGTTCGAGGACAGCCAGAACGATCCGCGCCAGTCCATCGCCATCGCCCAGAAATTCGTCGCCGACCCGAAGATCCTGATCGAGCTGGGCGACTTCTCCAGCCCGGCGTCGATGGCCGCCTCGCCGATTTATCAGCGGGCCGGGCTGGTGCAGTTCGGCTTCACCAACTCGCACCCCGACTTCACCAAGGGCGGCGACTTCATCTGGAGCAATTCCATCAGCCAGGCGGAGGAGCAGCCGAACGTCGCCGATTTCGCCGTCACCTCGCTGAAGCTCAAGCGGCTGGCGGTGCTGCACCTCAACACCGACTGGGGCCGCACCAGCAAGGACATCTTCGTCAAGGCGGCGAAGGAACGCGGGGCGGAGGTCGTCGCCGCCGAGGGTTATCTGCCCGACGAGAAGGACTTCCGCTCCACCCTGGTGCGGGTGCGCGAGGCCAATCCCGACGGCATCGTCCTGATCTCCTACTATGCCGACGGGGCGGCCATCGCCCGGCAGCTGAAGCCGGTCGGCCTCACCCAGCCGGTGGTCGCGGTGGGATCCGTCTATTCGCCGAAATTTCTCGAACTGGGCGGCGAGGCGGTCAACGGCGTCCACACCCGCGCCAACTTCTTTCCAGCCGAACCTCGTCCGGAGGTGCAGGGCTTCGTCGCCGCCTACCGTACGAAGTACCAGGAGGAGCCGGACGCTTTTTCCGCTTACGCCTATGACGCGGTGCTGGTGGCGCAGCGGGTGATCGAGGAGGGCGGCACCGACCGCACCGCGATCCGCGACGCCTTCCCCCGCGTCAAGGACATCCCCAGCGTCATCTTCGGCAAGGCGACCTTCGATCCCGAGACGCGCCGCGTGTCCGGCGTGCGCAACGTCAAGCTGGTGGTCAGGGACGGCGCCTTCACCCTCTGGGACGGCAGCATCCCCGCCGCCACCAACTGATCCGAATTTCAGCGTATGAAAGCCATTTCCATGCTCGATCTTATCCTTCGCTCCACCGCGCTCGTCGCCGGCACCCTGTCGCTGCTGACCGCCCTCGGGGTCGTCCAGCCGGCCTTCTCGCAGCCCGCCGATCCGGCGAAGGAGCCTGTGGTGCTCGGCGTCAGCGGGCCGCTGACCGGCCAGTATGCGCAGTATGGCGCGCAGTGGCAGCGCGGCTTCGATCTGGCGCTGGAGCAGGTGAATGCCGGCGGCGGCATCCAAGGCCGTCCGCTGCGTGTGCAGTTCGAAGACAGCCAGAGCGATCCCAAGCAGACCGTCGCCATCGCCCGCAAGTTCGTCGCCGACAGCCGCATCGTCGCCGAACTGGGCGATTTCACCAGCGCGGCGTCGATGGCGGCTTCGCCGATCTACCAGACTGGTGGGCTGGTGCAGTTCGGCTTCACCAACTCGCACCCCGACTTCACCAGGGGCGGCGATTTCATCTGGAGCAACGCGCTCAACCAGGCGGAGGAGATGCCGGTCCTGGCCGACTACGCGGTGACGGCGCTGGGTCTGAAGCGCGTCGCCCTGCTGTTCATCAACAACGACTGGGGCCGCACCAGCAAGGACCTGTTCGCAAAGGCCGCCAAGGAGCGGGGGGCGGAGGTGGTCGGCGCCGAGGGCTATCTGGCCGACGAGAAGGATTTCCGTTCCGCCCTGGTCCGGGTGCGCGACACCAAGCCGGACGGCATCGTGCTGGTCTCCTACTATGCCGACGGCGCCCAGATCACCCGCCAGCTGCGCGAGGCCGGATTGACCCAGCCGGTGGTCGCTGCCGGGTCGGTCTATTCGCCCAAGTTCCTGGAACTGGGCGGCGCGGCGGTCGAGGGCGTCCACACCACCACCCCCTTCTTCCCCGGCGACCCGCGGCCGGAGGTGCAGACCTTCGTCAAGGCCTACACCGGCAAATACGGGCTGGAGCCGGATGCCTATTCCAGCCGCGCCTATGACGCGCTGCTGCTGCTGGCGACCGTGATCCGGCAGAGCGGCACCGACCGCACCGCCCTCCGCGATGGGCTCGCCACCGTCAAGGACGCGCCGAGCGTGGTCTACGGCACCGTCCGTCTCGATCCCCAGACCCGCCGCGTCGACAAGCCGCTGAGCACGCGGCTCGTCGTGAAGAACGGCGCCTTCACCCTGTGGGAACCGGTGGCCGTCAAGGCCGCGAACTGACGCCGGAAGGACCGACCATCGTGCTTCCCACCACTCTCGGCCCGTGGCTCGATTACACCATCAACGGGCTGGTCATCGGCAACATCTATGCGTTGCTGGCCGTCGGTCTGGCGCTGATCTTCGGCGTCTCGCACCTGATCAACTTCGCCCATGGCTCGGTCTACATGGTCGGCGCCTATATCGGCTGGCTGTGCGTGACGAAGCTGAACCTGCCGCTGCCGCTGACCTTCGTCGTGGTGGCCGCCGGCTGCGGGCTGCTTGGGGCGGTGATCGAGCGGGTGGGCCTGCGTCCGCTGCGCAACGCTCCGCGCATCGCCCCGCTGCTCGCCACCATCGGCCTGTCGGTGGTGCTCGACCAGTCGGCGCAGCTGCTGTTCAGCCCCGACCCGCGCGCGCTGCCGACCCAGCTGCCGACATGGCGCATCGCCATCGGCGGCGGCAGCATCGGCGCGCTCGACCTGCTGATCGCCGGGGTGGGCGTCGGCAGTGCTGCCCTGCTCTACGGCTTCCTGCGCTTCACCAAGCTGGGCTGGGCGGTGCGGGCGACGGCGCTCGACCGCGACGCGGCGCAGCAGTGCGGCGTCGACGTCGACAAGGTGAACCGCACGGTGTTTGCCATCGCCTCGGCGCTGGGCGGGGTCAGCGGCCTGCTGGTCGGCATGTATTACAACACCATCGACCCCAACATGGGCTTCCAGGCCGGGTTGAAGGGCATCGTCGCTCAGTTGATCGGCGGCGTCGGCAATGTGCCGGGCGCCATCGCCGGCAGCCTGCTGCTGGGCCTGATCGAGAGCTACGGCATCGCGCTGTTCGGCACCAGCTACCGCAACCTGTTCGCCTTCGTGGCGCTGATCCTGATCCTGGTTCTGCGGCCCAACGGCCTGTTCGCAGGCACCCGCCGCCTGCCGCCGGAGCCGCTGACCGGAACCTTCATCGCCCCCAGCCGGCCGCTGGTCCTGCCGAAATGGGCGGTGTGGACGCTGGCCGCGTTGGCGCTTGCCCTGCCGCTGGCCGTGCAGCAGCCCTATCTGTTGCAGACGCTGGGCAACGCATGGCTCTACGCCCTGCTGGCGCTCAGCCTGACGCTGGTCGCCGGGACGGTCGGGCAGGTGTCGCTCGGCCATGCCGGGCTGCTCGCCATCGGCGCCTATGCCTCCTCGCTGCTCGCGCTCGATGCCGGGGTGCCGGTGCTGCTGGCGGTGCCGCTGGCCGGGCTGGTGGCGGCGGCGCTGGGCACCGCGCTGGTCTATCCCGCCTTCCGGCTGCGCGGCCATTACGTCTCCATCGCCACGCTGGCGGTGGGGGAGATCGTGACGCTGGTCATCCTCAATTGGGAAAGCCTGACCCGCGGCCCGATCGGCGTCACCGGCATTCCGCCGCTGTCGGTGGCGGGCAAGCCGCTTGTCAGCGGGCAATGGGTCTATTGGGTGCCGCTGATCATCCTGCTTGCCTTCGCCGCCCTGCAATCCCGCCTGCTGAACTCCCATCTCGGCCGCACGCTGCGGGCGATCCGCGAGGACGACGTGGCGGCGCGCTCCTACGGCGTCGACCTCAACCGCTACAAGGGGTTGGCCTTTGCGGTGGCCGGATTCGTTGCGGGGGTGGGCGGCGCGCTGATGGCGCATTTCTACTCCTACATCAACCACGAGACCTTCCCGGCGCCGGTGTCGATGCTGGCGCTGACCATGGTCATCCTCGGCGGGCTCGGCAATGTCGCCGGGGCTGTGCTGGGCGCGGCGGTGCTGGTCGGGCTGCCGGAGCTGTTCCGTGCGGCGGCCGAATACCGCATGCTGATCTACGGCGTCGTCCTGCTGCTGCTGATCCGCTTCCGCCCGCAGGGCCTTCTGGGAACGGTGTGAGGACGCCATGGCGAACGAACCGAAGAAACCTCTGCTTGAGATCGCCGGCCTGACCCGCCGCTTCGGCGGGCTGACCGCGGTCAACGGCCTGTCGCTGACGGTGGGGGAGGGGGAGCTGGTCAGCATCATCGGCCCGAACGGTGCCGGTAAGACCACCCTGTTCAACCTGATTTCCGGGCTCGACGCGCCGGATGCGGGGTCCGTCACCTTCGAGGGGCGCGACGTCACCGGCCTGTCCGCCGAGCGGCTGGCCGCTCTCGGGCTCGCCCGCAGCTTCCAGCACGGCCGGGTGTTCGGCAATCTCAGCGTGCTCGACAATGTGCTGGTCGGCGCCCACACCCGGCTGCGGGCGGTGAAGCCGCGGATTCCGGTGGTGGGACCGCTGGTGGAACTGGTGCTGGCGCTGATCCGCCCACCGTCGGTCCGGGCCGAGGAGGAGCGGCTGCGCGCCGAGGCGAAGGAGATCGTCCGGATGTTCGGCGAGCGGCTGACTCCGCGCCTCGACAAGCCGGCGCACAGCCTGTCCTACGCCAACCGCCGCCGGGTGGAGATCGCCCGCGCGCTGGCCCTGCATCCCCGCCTGCTGCTGCTGGACGAGCCGACCGCCGGCATGAACCCGACCGAGACGGCGGAGATGCTGGAGATCATCCGCGGCCTGAAGGCGCGCGGCCTGACCATCCTGCTGATCGAGCACAAGCTGGATCTGGTGATGCAGCTGTCCGACCGGGTGGTGGTGATGGACCATGGCGCCCGCATCGCCGAGGGGCTGCCGGCTGCCGTCGCCGGCGATCCGGCGGTGATCGAAGCCTATCTCGGCCACAAGGCGGTCGGCGCCGCGAACCAGGACTTCGCGAACCAGGACATCGGGCCGGATGCGGAGGGCGACGCCTCCCGCATTCTGGTCGCGCATTGAGGGGAGGCGGGACAATGACCGACGCCTTGCTGCGGCTCGACCGCGTGAACAGCTTCTACGGGCCGGTGCAGGTCCATTTCGACCTGTCGCTGGAGGTGCCGCGCGGGCAGATCGTCTGCCTGCTGGGCGGCAACGCCAGCGGCAAATCCACCACGATGAAGATCATCCTGGGGCTGCTGAAGCCGCGCTCCGGACAGGTGGTCTTCGACGGGCAGCCGCTGACCGGCCTGACCACGCCGCAGATCGTCCGGCGCGGTATCGGCTCGGTGCCCGAATCCCGCCGCCTGTTCGGCACCATGACGGTGCGCGAGAATGTCCTGATGGGCGCCTACACCCGCAGCGATTCCAAGGCGGTGGCGGAGGATTACGACGGCGTCCTCGACCTGTTCCCCAAGCTGCGCGAGCGCCATGCGCAGCAGGCCGGCACCCTGTCTGGCGGCGAGCAGCAGATGGTGGCGATGGCCCGCGCCCTGATGGGCCGTCCCCGGCTGATCGTGATGGACGAGCCCACCATGGGCCTGTCGCCCCTGCATGTCGATCGCGTGCTGGAGATGATCCAGACCATCAACCGGCAGGGCGTCAGTATTTTCATGGTGGAACAGAACGCCAGCCTCGCCCTGCAGATCGCCCACCGCGGCTATGTGCTGCAGACCGGGCGCATCGTGCTGTCAGGGGCCGCCGCCGACCTCGCCCGCGACCCGCAGATCCGTGACGCCTATCTGGGCGGTGCCCAGGCGGCCTGAAAACTTGCTCCAGGGGTAGAGACCAATAGGACAACAGCCGCGCAACGCGGCACCCCACCATGGAGAGGACCCTTTTTCCGATGACCAAGGACAATTCCGCTTTGCCTGCCGACGTGACAGCCGCCGCAACCGACCCCGCAACCGACCCTGGCCCCCGTTCCCTGGCGGAGTTGGAGGCGCGGCTTGCCCGTGATCTCGACGTTCTCGCCCTGCCGCCGGCCGACTGGGTGCCGGCGCGCGACGGCGTGCTGGACGTCGCCATCGTCGGCGCCGGGATGGCCGGGTTGACTGCCGCCTTCGCCCTGCGCAAGGTGGGCATCTCCAACATCCGGTTGTTCGACCGGGCACCCGCCGGACGCGAGGGGCCGTGGGCGACCTACGCCCGCATGGAGACGCTGCGCTCGCCGAAGACCTTGACCGGGCCGGCGCTGGGCTTTGCCAACCTGACTTTCCGTGCCTGGTTCGAGGCGCAGTTCGGTCCTGCCGCCTGGGAGGCGCTGCACCGCATCCCACGTCTGCAATGGCTCGATTACCTGAACTGGTACCGGCGCGTCACCAACCCGCCGGTGCAGAACGACACCGCGCTGACCGCGATTTCCGGCGATGCCGATGGCGTGATGCTCGACCTCGTCGGTCCGGAGGGGCCGCGGCGGGTGCGTGCGCGCCGGGTGATCCTGGCCAACGGGCGCGACGGGCTGGGCGGTCCTTTCGTCCCGTCCTTCTGGAGGGCGGTTGACAAGCGGTTCTGGAGCCATGCCCACGAGCCGGTCGGCTTCGCGGCGCTGAAGGGCAAGAGCGTGGCGGTGCTCGGTGCCGGCGCCGGGGCGGTGGACAACGCCGCGGAGGCGCTGGAGCACGGAGCGGCCAAAGTCTACATGCTGGTCCGCCGGGCGGAGCTGCCGCGCATCAACAAGGGGCTGGGCGCCGGTCATCCCGGCATGGTTCTGGGCTTCCACGCCCAGTCGGACGAGCGGCGCTGGGCCTACAACCAGTATATCGCCGAGACCGGCGTGCCGGCGCCGCACAATTCCATGCTGCGCTGTTCGCGTCATCCAAACTTCGCCCTGCTGACCCACTGCCCGATCGAAGCGGCCGAGCCGGACGGTGACCGCCTGGTGCTGCGCACCGGACGTGGAATGGTGACGGTCGACCATGTCATCCTCGCCACCGGCTTTGCCGTGGACTGGGCGCAACGGCCGGAACTGGCCGAAATCGCCCGCCACACCCTGCTGTGGCGCGACCGCTACGTCCTGGCCGGCCGGGAGGAGAGCGATTTCGCGCTGCATCCCTATCTCGGCGCCGATTTCGAGTTCCTGGAACGCAGCCCCGGCGAGGCGCCCTGGCTGAACCGCATCCATGCCTTCAACTACGCCGCGGTGCTGAGCCACGGCAAGGTGACCGGCGATATCCCCGGTATCAGCGCCGGGGCGGAGCGTCTGGCCGACAGCATCACGGCGGCCCTGTTCACCGAGGATTACGATCACCACTGGCAGCGGCTGGTCGAGTTCGACACGCCGGAACTGCTGGGCGACGAATGGACCGAAGCGGAGGATTTCCAATGAGCGCCACCACCACCGGCGCCGCCGGCGACATTGCCCACGCGGTTCCCGACCTGATCGACCGGCTGGCCGGCCTGTCCGCCTCCTCTGCTTTGCTCGCTCTGCGTGCCCGCCGGGCGGAGGTCCGCGCCCGCACCCAGGCGGCCCACGACGCCCTGCTCGCGCCTCGTCATCCCGGTCTGTTTCCCGCCGCCGAGCGCGCAGCGGTGGCGGAACGCATTGCCGCGCTGGCCGGGGATGAGGCGCTTGCCGCTCATTACCGCAGGCTTGCCGCCGGTGCCGATGCACGCCCGGCCCTGATCGCCCATGCGGAGCGTGTCACCCTCTCCCCGCGCGACTCCCGGCCGGAACATCTGAGGGCACTGGAGGCGGTGGGGCTGGATGCCCATGGCATCGTCGCGCTGTCGCAACTGATCGCACTGGTGAACTATCAAGTCCGGTTGCTGGCCGGACTGAACGCGTTGAAGGCGGGAGGCGCGGTCCAACGGCAAGCCGATCTGCCGTCCGCGCCGCCGGTTCCGGCCGATCCGGCGATCGGCTTCACCACCGACGTCCTGGATTGGAAGCCGTGGCTCCTCCCCGTTCTGCTGGAGCAGGCGACCGAGGAGCAGCGTGTGGCGCTGGCGGTGACGCCGTCGAACACGGCCATCGGCGCCTATTCGCTGGTGCTGGCGCATGAGCCCGAGGCGCTTCTCCATCGCACGCCGCTGTTCAACGGCATCATGTACGCCCCGCGCGGCCTGCCGCGGGCGGAGCGCGAACTGGCGACCGCCGTTGAGTCGGTATTGAACGGCTGCGTTTATTGCGCCTCCGTCCATGCCCGCCGCTTCGTCGAGTTGACCGGCGGCAGGGACGAAATCGATGCGCTATTCGCGCATGGGATCGGTGGTCTGAGCGACCCGCGGCGGCAGGCACTCTCCGTTGCCGCTGCCCGGCTGACGGGCACGCCGGCTTTCCTGTCGGCGGAGGATGTCGCAGACCTTCGCCGAGCTGGATTGGACGATGGCGAAACCCTCGACCTGATCCTGGCGGTTGCGATCTTCGCCTGGGCCAACCGCCTTATGCTGAGCTTGGGGGAGCCTGTGCGCTGATCGGCACTGTGCCGTCACGCGGGCGCCGGCCGGCGCCCCTCCCCCGCTTCGGCAGCAGGCGGTGATCTTGTCGGAAGGACGCCGAAGAACGCGTGTCCGGCAAGGGCCTTTCTGCTTCCGCAATCAAACCGAGAGCGAACGGCCCCGGCTTTGCCGAGTGATTATCCCGCAAGGGCGGCGCGTCCGGCACCGGTCAGGATCATGTCGTTCTGCGGGGCATGGACGCGGGCGCACAGAACGTTGCGATGATGGCGCTCCAGCGGATTGTCGCGCGACAGGCCGGGATTGCCGGTGACCTCCAGCGCCCGCGCCACCGCGTCGATGGCGTTGTTGGTCACCGTGTATTTCACCAGCAGGGCATCGCTGGACGAAGGCGGGGAGCCGCCATCCACCGCCGCCGACAGCGAACGCAGCAGGATGCGGTTGGTCAGCAGCAGTGCCTCGATCCCGCCCAGCGCTTCCTGCAGACGCGGGACAGTGGCGAGCGACGCGCCATTCAGCCCGGTCGGCTTGCGGGCGTGCAGGAAGCCGACCAGCCAGTCGCGGGCCGAGCGGGCGATGCCGTCGTAGACGCCGCTGAACAGGGTGGCCATCCAGGCGGTGGCCGCCGCGTCGGGGGCGGCCCAGCCGGCGGGCGGGCGCAGCTCGCCGGCATGATCGTCGGGGACGAAGACGTCACGGAACACCACCTCGTGGCTGCCGCTGGCCCGCATGCCGATGTGATTCCAGGTCTCCCGCACCTCGATCCCCTGCTCCGCCAGCCCGGCACCGCGCGGGACCACCCAGGTGCCGACAAGCGGTTCTATATCGTCTGTGCGCGCCCAGACCCCGAGCCAGGACAGCGCCGGAATGCCGGTGGAGTAGATCTTGGTGCCCGAGAGGCGCCAGCCCCCCGGCACCTTGCGCGCC
Organism: Azospirillum humicireducens; assembly: GCF_001639105.2. Lineage (NCBI taxonomy): Bacteria > Pseudomonadati > Pseudomonadota > Alphaproteobacteria > Rhodospirillales > Azospirillaceae > Azospirillum > Azospirillum humicireducens. The sequence continues at coordinate 185,656 of NZ_CP028903.1, read as the reverse complement.
ACCGTCGCCGGCAGGCCGCCGCGGTGGGGGGTGCCCAGTTCCGGCTCCACCCGTAGGATGTTGATCAGGGCGCCGTCGGTCGCTGCCGAACGGGCGATCCGCTCGTGCAGCGCCTCCGGCCACGCCGGGCCGCGCCAGAGCTGGTTGTGGATGACGTATTGCAGCACCAGAACCAGCGCGGTGGAGGGTTCGCCGCGGGCGATGCCGTTCACCACCTCCAGCGCATCCCCCAGCCCGCCGCCCTTGCCGCCCGCCGCTTTCGGCGTGACCAGCGCCGGAATCCCTTCGCCTGCCAGCCGTTCGAAATTCTCGAACGGGAAGCTGGCGGCGGCGTCATGTTCGGCGGCGCGCAGCGCGAACTCCGCCGACAGAGCGGAGATGAGCGACGGATCGACTGCCGGAGCAGTGCCGGCTTCACCGAAGGGAGCGGGCGGAAAGGGCAGGTCGTCGAAGGGCATGGCAGGCTGGTCCGCTTCAGTGGGGATGGATCAGGCGAGATCGACCGTGATGCGGCCGGCGAAGCGCTGGCTGTCGGTGGAGCGCTTGATGACCGACACGCTCTTCAACTCGTCGGTGTAGAGCGCCAGCTGCTGGCGCAACTCGTCGCCGGTGGGGGTGACGTTGTGGGCGTGGCTGCGCAGCATCGCCTCCAGCTCCTCCACCGGGAATTTCGGAGCGAAGGGGGCGTAGGCTGCGGCGGCGGCGCGCAGGTCTGCATAGGCGGCGTGCTGAGCCTCGATCAGCGCCGTGGTCAGCGCCTTGGCCGCCGGGCGGTTGTCGCGCAGCAGGCTGCCGCGCACGCCGACGAGGCAGCAGGTGCGGGTCGCGAACTCGCCGCAGACATTGTTGGTGATCTCCGCCATCCGCGGGTCCTTGGTGTGGCGCCAGACCAGCGGGTCGCCGTCGGCGATGGCATGGATTTCACCCTTCTCCACCGCCAGCCCCAGCAGGTCGGCGGGGAACTGACGCCATTCGACGTCCTTGTTGGGATCGATGCCGAACTTCGTCAGCACGACGGAGAAAAAGTTCTTCGACGGGCTGGCCATGTCGCTGACGCCGATGGTCTTGCCGGGCAGGTCCAGGACCGTCTTCACCCCCGCTTCCTTCGCCCCGAACAGCCGCATGCAGCCGCCATGCAGGCCGGCGGAGATCTTCACGTCGAAGCCCTGCTCCAGCGGTTTCAGCCAGCGCAGAGCCATGCCGACACCGGCATCGGCCTTGCCGGTGGCGATGGCTTCCAACAGCTGGTCGGTGGAACCGGTGAAGTTGATCAGCTCGACCTCCAGCCCATGCTTCTTGAACAGGTCGAGCTGGAAGGCCAGCGGCACAGCGGAGAAGCAGACGGCGCCGGCATTCCAGGACAGGCGCAGCGGCTCCGCCGCCACCGCCCGGCGGCGCAGGACGAAGGGGGCGGCGAGCGTGAGGGCGCCGGCGGCGATCAGGCCACGGCGGGAGAGAGCTGTGTTCGCGGTCATCGTTCGGGTGCTTTCGCGAAGGATGGGCACTGGATCAGTCGAGCAGGTCGGGTTCGGCCGCGACGATCCATTCCCACAAGGGGTGGAAGTTGAAGGCACCGCCCTGATGGGTCCCCACCTGCGAGCGGGTCAGCAGGGCCGTCTCATGCTCGATGGGCTGGGGCCGTCCGGCGGCCTCCGCCAGCAACTGGGTATGGGCGGCGTTGTCGGCGCTGATGAACCACCAGGCCGCCGCCTCGACGCTCGGGCCGACGGTCAGCAGCCCGTGATTCTTCAGGATCGCCAGCTTCTTGTCGCCCAGCGATTCCACCAGCCGCTTGCCCTCGGCCTCGGTCAGGACGACGCCGGAATAGGGGTCGAAGATCACCTGATCGTCGTAGAAAGCGGCCGAATCCTGGCTCAGCGGGGCCAGTGGCAGGCCGAGTGCCGACCATGCCTTGCCATAGGTCGAGTGGGTGTGGGCAGCGGCCACCACGTCGGGGCGGGCCCGGTGGATGGCCGAATGGATGGTGAAACCGGCCTGGTTGATGGCGCGGTCGCCTTGGAGGATATTGCCGTCGCCATCGACCAGATGCAGGTCCGACACCCGGATGGTTCGGAAATGCTGGCCCAGTGGGTTGATCCAGAAGCGGTCGGGATGTTCCGGATCCCGCGCGGTGACATGGCCGGCCAGCCCCTGGTCGAAGCCGTAGCGGCCGAACAGGCGGAAGGTGGCGGCCAGCCGCTGTTTGCGGTGCCGCCGCTCCTCCTCGGCGCTGGTGTGGCTGACCGGATCGACCGGCGGCCAGAACTTGCGCGGTCTTGGTTGGATGTGGGTCATCGCGAGGGGCTCCTTCGGGAAAGGGGGTGATGGCCGTTGCGGGCATCCCGCGCCATCACTCCGCCGCGACGGCCTGGGCGCGCTGGCGCTCGGCCACCAGCTGGCGGACGCGCGGCAACAGCTCCCGGCCATAGGCGATGGCGTCGGGCAGCGGGTCGAAGCCACGGATCAGGAAGGTGGTGACGCCGAGGTCGTGATAGTCGAGCAGGGCGTCGGCGACCTGATCCGGCGTGCCGACCAGCGAGGTGGAGTTGCCCTTGGCTCCGGTCAGGGCGGCGATGGCGGTCCACAGGCGCTTGTCGTGGCGATGGCCCCGGTCGGCGATGGCGAGCAGGCGGCGGGCACCCTCGTTGTTCGGCAGGTCGCCGCGGGTGAAGCCGGTCTTCTCCAGCAGCGCCTTGGCCTTCTCATAGATCGCCTCGGCCTTGGCCCAGGCGGCGTCCTCGGTGTCGGCCAGGATCGGGCGCAGCGACAGGCTGAAGGCCGGCTGCGGACGGCCCGCCTTGGCGACGGCGGCACGGACGCGGGCCAGCAGCTCGCGCACCTGATCGTGGGTCTCGCCCCACACCGCATAGGTGTCGGCATGGCGTCCAGCCACCTCGACGGCCGCGGTGGAGGCGCCGGCGATCCAAACCGGAATGCCCGACGCGTTGTAGGGCTTCACCTGCGAGAAGGCCTTCTCGACCTGATAGAAGCGGCCCTGATAGTCGAAGGGCGTGTCGCTGGTCCATTCGGCGCGGACGATGTCGAGGAATTCCGACGTGCGGGCATAGCGGTCGTCCTTGTCGTCCACCGTGTTGCCGTCGCGGGCGAGCTCGCTGCGCTCGGCGCCGGTGATGACGTTGATGGCGACGCGGCCGCGGCTCAACTGGTCGAGCGTGGCGAGCTGGCGGGCCAGGATGGTCGGCGCCTGGAAGCCGGGACGGTGGGCGATCAGCACGCCCAGCCGGTCGGTGACACTGGTGATGTGCTGGCTGACCTGAAGGCTGTCCGGCGCATCGGCATGGAAGGCCTGGAGCACCGAATCGAAGCCACCCAGCTCATGCGCCTTGGCGACCGTCTCGATATAGTCGCGGTCCACCACCGGACCCTGGCGCGGGATGATCTCCGACGCATTGTGGTTGCCGACGAAGCCGACGAAGCGGAGCGGATGGGCCGACGTGCTGTGGGTGGCGGTCATGGCGATGGTCCCCTTGGTTTATGGCTGGCGAGGGTTCAGGGTGGCGGCAGCCCGCTGATAGGGCTCAGCTGAGCGGACGCGATAGGATGTCGGTGAAGCGGCGGTCGAAGGCCGGAGCGATGTCGATGCGCTTCGGCAGGACGCCCAGCTGGTGGAAGGTGTCGGCGACGTTCTGGGCCGACGCGATGTCCGCATCGGTGATCGGCGCCAGATCGCGCTGGCGGGAGTTCTTGCGCAGGATTTCCAGGTCGGTTTCGACCGGCACGCCGATGGCGGCGGAATGGACCTGCGCCCAGCGCTCCAGGTTGGCGGCTCGCCAGGCGAAGGCGCGGCGCAGCCGCAGGAAATAATCGCTGATGGCGGCGGATTTGTTCGGATCGGCCAGCGCGTCGGGCGAGGCGAGATACAGGTAGTTGCCCGACAGATAGCCGTTGGAGGTGACGAGGACCCGCGCCCCCTTCTTGATGGCGAAGGGCACCGAGTAGCCGTAGATCGCCCAGGCATCGAGCGCGCCCTGTTCGAAGGCGGCCTGTCCCTCCGACGGGGTCAGGCTGATCGGCTGGATGTCGGTGAAGCGCAGGCCGGATTGGCCGAGCATCTTGGCGAGATAGTACTGGGTGGTGGTGGCGCGGACATAACCGACGCGCTTGCCCTTCAAATCGGCGACCGATTGGATCGGGCTGCCGGGCGGCACCAGAACCACCTGCCAATTCACGTCGTCCTTGACCACGGCGACGATGGACAGCCGGGCGCCGGCGGCGATGCCGAAGGCGGGCGGGATCTCGCTGCTGGAGCCGACATCGATGGATCCGGCGTTGATCGCCTCGACGATCAGGTTGCCCGATGCGAATTCTGCGAACTGCGACCGGAAGCCGGACCCGGCATTGCCGGACGCCTCCAGCGCCAGCCCGTCCAAAGCCTTGTAGTCGGCGACGCGCAGGACGGTTTCGGAGGCCGGGCCGGAGGCGGCCTGCGCAAGGCCGGGCAGGGTGCCCAGCGCCAGGGCGCCGCAGGCTCCGCGCAGCAGGGTGCGGCGGCCGAACGGGGTGGAGGGGAGGCGGGCAATGTCGGTCGTCATGGCGGCGGGTCCGTCGGCGTCGAGGGGTCAGAGGCTGGGTGCGGCTGCGGCGCCGGCGGGCAGGCCGTAGCCGCCGGGTTTCACGCCGGCCGCCCTGGCTTCGGTTGCCGGGGCATCGGCTCCTCTGGCGTCGGTGCGCTGCGGTTCCCGGGTGGACAGATGCTCCTCGTCGACGCCAAGCTCGGCCAGCAGGCGGGAGCGCAGGGCGATGAAGCCGGGGTCGCCATGGCGGCGCGGGCGGGCGAGCGGGATCGGGATGTCGGCGGCGATTCTGCCGTTCGCCATCACCACGGCGCGGTCGGCCAGCAGCAGCGCTTCGTCCACGTCATGGGTCACCAGCAGGACGGCAGGGGCATGGGCGCGCCACAGCGTTTCCACCAGCCCCTGCATGCGCATCCGGGTCAGCGCGTCGAGCGCCGCGAAGGGTTCGTCGAGCAACAGCAGGCGCGGTTCGCGGACCAGGGCGCGGGCCAGCGCCGCCCGCTGCGCCTCGCCGCCCGACAGGGTCAGCGGCCAGGCGCGGGCGCGGTGGGACAGCCCGACCTCCGCCAAGGCCGCAAGGCCGCGGGCCTCGGCGTCGGGGTGGCGCAGACCCAGCGTGACGTTGCGCAGCACCCGCATCCAGGGCACCAGCCGCGGCTCCTGGAACACCACGGCGCGCTCCTCCGGCAGCTGCACGCTGCCCTCCGGTGCCGGGTCCAGCTTGGCCAGGGTGCGCAGCAGCGTGGACTTGCCGCAGCCGGAGCGGCCGAGAAGGGCGGTGAAGGAGCCCGGTTCGAGGTCGAGCGACAGGCCGTCAAGCACGTTGCCGTTGCCAAAATTGCGGACAAGGCCGCGGACGCTGACGACTGGCTTCGAATAGGCGGGTTTGGAAGAGGCGGGAATGTGGGAAAGGGCGTGGCTCATGGTGGCTCACTCCTTGATGAAGGCCGGGCGCCAGACCAGCGCCCTGCGTTCGATGACGCGGACGATCAGGTCGGCGAGCAGGCCGAGGACGGCGTAGACGATCAGGGCGACGATGATCACGTCGGTGCGCAGGAACTCCCGCGCCGTCATCGCCAGATAGCCGATGCCGCTGGAGGCGTTGATCTGCTCGCCCACCACCAGGCTGAGCCATGCCACGCCGAGCGCGTAGCGCAGTCCGGTCAGGAAGGCGGGCAGGGCTCCCGGCAGGATCACCTGGGCGATCATCTCCCACCGCGTCAGGCCGAGGGTGGAGACGGCCTCCACCACCTTGGCGTCGACGGTGCGGATGCCGGCGAACAGGTTCAGGTAGATCGGAAACGCGGTGCCGAGCGCCACGAGCGCGATCTTCGGCGTCTCGCCGATGCCGAACCACAGGATGAACAGCGGCACCAGTGCCAGATGCGGCAGGGTTCGCAGCATCTGTAGCAGACTGTCCAGCGCGTCTTCCCCCCGACGCGACAGGCCGGCGATCAGGGCGCAGACGGTGCCGACCGACACGCCGATAGCCAACCCGGCGCTGACCCGGCCGAGCGAGACCAGAAGATGCACCGCCAGTTCGCCGCTGACCGTCAGGTCCCAGAAGGCGGTCAGGATCTGGCTGGGCGAGGGAATGGAGCGGGTGGAGATCCACCCGAAACCGACGCTGGCCTGCCAGAGAACCAGCAGCGCCAGCGGCACCGCACAGCGGCGCAGGCCCGCCGGAAGCGTCCATCTCGGGGATCGGCTTCCTGTCCCTCGGGTCGCGGTGGCTGCCGTCATGGTTCCTCCCGTTGCCGGTCTGTTGTGGTGGCTACGGGAGAAAGCCTATTCCTATTGCGTGAATAGGAAAAACAAAAAACACAAACTACACTGTTGAGAAAAACTTAAGTAACGTATTTCTTGTGTTATTACTGTGCGCCCGCGTCGCGCAGGACCGAAGTCAGCGAGTCCGCCAGAATCCCGTGCAGACGGTCGACCGCCGGGTTGGCGGCGGACGGCGCGCGATGCAGTTCCAGCGTGACCGAGCCCAGTTCCGGCAGGTCATGATGCGGCTCAAGGGCCGCCAGCGTGTCGGGCAGGCCGAGAGGCGTGCGGATCGTGACGCCCAGCCCGGCCTCCACCGCCGCCCACAGGCCGGACAGGCTGGGGCTGGTGAAGGTGATGCGCCAAGGGCGCCCACCGCGGTCCAGACGCTCGATGCCGTGCTGGCGAAACATGCAGGGCGCATCGAGCAGGGCCAGCGGCAGGGGGCTTTCAGGGTCGGCGCGGAAGCCGTCCGGTGCGACCCAGGCCACCGGCAGATGGGCCAGGGTCGCCGCACCGGCTGCCGTCGTGGCGGAATTGCCGCCGATCTCGCCGAAGGCCAGTGCGAGGTCGAGCGCTCCCTGTGTCACCCGCTCGCGCAGTTCGCGCCCGCGGCCGACCTGGGCTTCGACATGGATGCGGGGATGGGCACGGTGGAAGGAACCGAGCACGGCGGGCAGCCAGCGCTCCGCCAGATCCTGGGGAAAGCCGACCCGCACGGTACCGTCCATTGCCCGGCCGCGGGCGGCCGACAGGGCTTCGTCGTTCAGGGCGACGAGGCGGCGGGCGTAGCCCAGCAGCAGGTCGCCGGCATCGGTCAGCGCCACCGTGCGCCCGGCCTTGCGGAACAGCGGCTGGCCGACCTGCTCCTCCAGCTTCTTCATCTGCAGGCTGATCGCCGACTGGGTGCGGCCGAGCCGTTCGGCGGCGCGGGCGAAGCCGCCATGCTCCATGGCGATCACCAGCGCCCGCAGCACGTCCATGTCGAGGTTGGTGGGGAGCATCGCCATCGCGTCGCCTTCGGGCCGACCTTCGCCGTCAGGCCGGCAGCGCGCTGTTGAAGCCGGGATCGAAGATCGCCGCGGCATCCAGCCGGTTCTGGATGATGCCGAATTCCCGCCAGACATCGGATGTCGCCTGCTGGTCGGCGATGACCGAGGCGTCGATGGCGACCGGCCGCGCCCGCTCGACGCCGAAGGTGTGGCGGGCGATGGCTGGATCCACCCCGACCGCCTTGGCCCATATGCCGGCGTATGCGTCGCTGTTTTCCAGAGCCCACAACCGGGCGGCGGCGGTGCGGCGGATCAGGTCGGTCAGGGCCTCGCGCTTGGTGGATATCGCCTCCAGCGTGGCGGACTGATAGGACAGGCCGCTCATCAGCCCCGTTCCGGTGACGACCGCGCGGGCACCGTCCACCAGCAGCGCCTGCGACACATAGATGCCCCAGGTCGACCATGCGTCGATTGAGCCGGCGGCGAGAGCCGACTTGGCGTCCGACGGCAGCAGGAAGGCGATCTTCACGTCACCGGGCTTCAGCCCGTTCGCCTTCAACGCCGCCAGCACGAGATAGTGGCCGATGGAGCCGCGCCCGGTGCCGATGGTCTTGCCCTTCAGGTCGGCGACGCTGCGGATGGGCGAGCTGCCCGGCACCAGGATGGTCGTGCTCTGCGGGTTGGAGCGGACGGCGCCGATGATTTTGGCCGAGGTGCCGGCGGCCAGCGCGAAGGTGGTCGGCGCGTCGCCGGCATAGCCGACCTCGATGGCGCCGGCGTTCAGCGCCTCCAGCAGCGGGGCGGCGGCCGGGAACTGGCTCCATTCGATGCGGTAGGGCAGGCCGGCCAGAAGCCCGGCGGCCTCCAGCACCGACTGCACGCCGCCCTTCTGGTCGCCGACCTTCAGCACGGTGCCGGCGGGAACGGCCGCCTGTGCCTGTCGCAGGGGCAGGAGGCCGGCGACCGCGGCGCCAAGACCGAGACCAAAGGCGTGTCGGCGGGAAATGGGCGGCAGCAAACGGGAAACGGTTGGCATGGTCGCCTCCATCAGATGACGAAGAAGTTGTGGGCGCCGTCGCGCTTCAGCTGATCGACCAGTTCAAGCTCCCAGTCGATGTAGCCCTGCATGGCGGCGGCGCTGTTGTCGGTGCCCTCGTAGGGGCGCTTGTAGACGTCGTCGGGTTCACCGCCCAACCGGTCGAGGTCGGTGCTGAGCGGCAGGCCGGCAGCGACCCAGCCCTTCGTTCCGCCCGCCAGCAGAAGCGGACGCTCGCCAGCGGGAAAGTCGGCGACGGCATAGCGGGTCAGCGTGCCGTCGCCGCAGGTCAGCACCGGGCGGACCCCCTTGGGCAGAAGCGCGATGATGCCGGCCAGCCGGGCGCGGGTGGAGAAATACGCTCCCGGAATATGGCCGGCGCGGTAGCGCGGGCTGCGGGTGATGTCGATCACCGCCGCCTCGCCATTCTCCAGCAGGGCCAGCAGGTCGCGCGGCGCGACGGTCTCGGCCTCCACATCCGGTTCCGGCGGCAGGCGGCGGCGGTCGGGGCCGCTCTCGCTGCCCAGGGCCGACACGTCACCCTCCAGCACATGCACCTCCCAGCCAAGCTGGGCGAGCCAGGAGGCGGTCATGTCGGCGCGCGGACCGCCGCCGCCGGCCGGATCGTCGGCCAGCACGATGCGGGCGCCGCGCACCGCCACATGCTCGTCGGTCGCCTGGACCAGTTGGCCGCCGGCGGCATGGCGGAAGCCCGGCAGATGGCCCGCCTCATACTCCTCCGGCGTGCGCACGTCGAACAGGTGCAGCGTGCGGCGTTCGTCGCCGCGGAAGCGGTCCAGCGTCTTCGCATCGATCCGGCCGGCTCCGGCCCGGTCGGCCACCGCGCGCGCCGCCTGGCGGCCCCATGCGTCGCCCTCGGCCGAGATCTCGGGGAAGCGGCCCTCACGCCCGCTGTCGAGCGCCAGCCCGGCCAGAGTCCAGCCGATGGTGCCGTTGCGCAAGGCGGCCACGCGGTTGGGAATGCCGGCATTGACCAGTGACTGCGTGCCGATGATCGAGCGTGTGCGGCCGGCGCAGTTGACCACCACCAGCGTGTCTGGATCGGGAGCGATGTCGTGGACCCGCTTGACCAGTTCGGCCCCTGGCACGCTGATACCGCCGGGAATCGACATGGTGCGGTATTCCTCGAAGCGGCGGGCGTCCAGAATGACCAGATCGGCCTTGGCGTCGATCAGCGCCTTGACCTCCGCCGCCGGCAGCGAGGGGGTGTGGCGATGGTGTTCGACCCATTCGCCGAACGCTTTGCTGGGCACGTTCACGTCCCGGTAGACCTCGAAGCCGGCGGCGATCCAGCCGGCCAGTCCGCCTTCCAGCAAAGTCACGTCGCGGTAGCCCAATGTCTGGAGCCGGCGGGCGGCCGGCTCGGCATAGCCTTCGCCATTGTCATAGACGGTGATCGGCACGTCGCGCCGCGGCAGCAGGCCGTAGGCGAGCAACTCGACCCGGCTGAGCGGGATGGAGACGGCGAACAGCGGGTGGGCCAGCGAATAGGGGCCTTCCTCCCGCGCGTCGAGCAGGGCGACCTCGTCGCGCTCGATCCAGGCGCGGCGGATGTCGGCGGGCTTGCGGGTGGCGAGCGGTGCGGCTGCGGTCATGATGCTTCGGATCCTCAGGCGGCATGGGGGACGGGTTGCGAGCGGTCCCACAGGTTGGGCAGGGCGCTGTTGGCGTAGCCGGAGATGAAGGGCTTGCGCTGGCCGGTCAGCGGGTCGAACACCGACCGCCGGACGGCGCCGATGTTGCCGCCATAGACGTGGATGCTGATGGACGGCCGGTCCGGCAGCGCGTTGGCGATGGCATGGACGTCGCCGATTCGGGGCGAGACCGCCTCAACCAACCCGACCTTCAGGATTTCGGACATATGTGCGATGGGCGGGCCGCCCTGGGGCTGGAGGTCATAGCGTTGCGACCGTTCCGCCCCGCGCAGGATGCCGACGAGTCCCCAGACGGTGTGGTCGTGGATCGGCGTCCGCTGTCCCGGTCCCCAGACGAAGCTGACGACGGAGAAGCGTTCGTACGGGTCGCAATGCAGCAGATATTGCCGGTAATGCACTGGATCGGGCCGGGCATAGGCGTCGGGCAGCCAGTCGTCGGTCGCGATCAGATCGGCCAGCAGGACGCGGCCGGCGTCCAGCACCGCGGCTTCGTCGTCGCCGTGCCGCTCCACCAATCGGGTGAAGTCGGCGATGAAGCCGCGCAGACGGGCCAGGTTGGGGGTGGCTGTATCGGGCGTTTTGCTGTCGGGCATGGTCGGTCGTCCTCACCAGGTCTCGGCAAGGCCGAGCAGTTCGAGAATGCGGTGGCGAAGCTCGGTCAGAACGGGATCCCCGCGGTGGCGGGGATAGGGGCGGTCGACGGGCAGGTCGGCCTTGATGCGGGCAGGGCGGCCGCTGAACACGATGACGCGGGTCGCCATGAACAGCGCCTCCTCGATGTCGTGGGTCACCAGAAGGCCGGTGAAGCCGGTGCTGCGCCACAGATCGACCAGTTCGCTCTGCATGGCGAGCCGGGTCAGGCTGTCCAGCTTGCCCAACGGCTCGTCGAGGATCAGCAGGCGCGGGTCGTTGACCAGCGCGCGGGCCAGCGCCGCCCGTTGGGCCATGCCGCCCGACAACTGGTGCGGATAGGCCTTCTCGAAGCCGGTCAGCCCGACGAGCGACAGCGCTTTCTCCACCCGATGGCCCTGGGAGCGCAGCAGGCCGCGCGCCTCCAGCCCAAGGGCGACGTTGTCGCGCACGGTGCGCCAGGGATAGAGCGTCGGATCCTGGAACACGACGACGCGCGACGGGTCGGGACCGGTGATCGGATGGCCATCGGCCAGGATGCGGCCCTGGCTGGGCGGTTCGAGCCCGGCGACCAGCCGCAGCAGGGTGGATTTGCCGCAGCCGCTCGGCCCCAGCAGGGCGACCAGTTCCCCCGGCTCGACCCGAAGCTCCACCCCGTCCAGCACCGGAAGCGGAGCGCCTTGCAGTTCGAAGCTGTGGCTGACCGCCTGCACGTCGATGGTCATGCCCGCGGACCGGCCGGCGGTGTCGGTGTTTTCCAGCGCTACCATTTCACCATTCCCTTCTGCCAGGCGAGCAGGCGGTCGCGGACGCGGAACAGCAGCGCCACCAGACCGGAGCAGACCAGCGCCATCACCAGCAGGGCCGCGTACATGTTGCCGTAGGCGGCCCAGCCCTGGGCCCATTGCAAGTACCAGCCGACGCCGGACTTCACGCCCAGCATCTCCGCCACCACCAGAACGGCGAAGGAGGCGCCGAGCCCCATGAACAGGCCGACGAAGACATGCGGCATCGCCGCCGGGACGGCGACCTTCAGCACCAGGAAGCGTTGCGACGCGCCCAGCGTGCGGGCGATGTCGTAATAGGCGCTGTTGACCCCGGCCACGCCGGACCATGTGAGGACGGTCACCGGCACGCCGCTGGCGAGCGCGATCAGGAAGACGCTTGCGCTCCAGCTGGTCGGGAAGGCGAAGAAGGCGATGGGCAGCCAGGCGGTCGCCGGCAGCGGGCCGATCAGCCTCAGCACGGGATGGACCCAGTAGCCGACCGCGCGCGACCAGCCGATGGCGACCCCCGTCACCACGCCCAGCACCGAACCCACGGCAAAACCGGTGACCAGCAGCTTCAGCGAGGCGGCGAAGCAGTCGAGCAGCCGCGGCCAGTCGTCGAGATAGACCTCCAGCAGCGCCTGGGGCGGCACGAAGAAGGGGCGCGGCAGCAGGTTGAGCTTGGCGGTCAGCATCTGCCAGCCGGTGATGCCCAGCGCCAGGGCGATCAGCCAGGGCACGGACGCCGACAGGCCCGCGATGGCGGATGCCAGCCGGCTGCGCGCCGCCGGGCGGATGACCACGGTCAGTGGGGCGATCAGCGCCAGCAGCCCGGCGGCGACCACCAGCAGGCTGGCGAACTCGCCGGTCCGTTCCCACGGCTCCGCATCGGCGGCATCGGGCCACAGGGCGGTCACCCCGGCAGCAAGGAACCACAGCAGGGCGGCGGCGGAAAAGCGCAGCGGGAGGCCGGATGGCAGGGAGCCGCCACCCGGCAAAGCTGCGCCGTTGACCGCCGGCAGGGCGGCGGCCGTGTCGTTCACGCTCATGGTTGGTCTCCGGTTCGGCCGGCCGGTTCGTTCGTCCGGGCGGCCGCTACGGCGTTGGGCTCAAAGGATCACCACCGCCTTCGACACGTCCAGCCGCGGGGCGCGCGGGCGCGACGGCTGTCCGTCGGCATGGCCCAGCGCCACCAGCAGGTTCGTGCGCAGGCGGCCGTCGGCGAAGAACTCCGCATCGACCGCCTCTGCATCGAAACCGGACATCGGTCCGGCATCCAGCCCCAGCAGCCGGGCCGCCAGGATCAGGTAGCCGGCCTGCAGCGACCCGTTGCGGAACGCCGTGGTTTCGGCCAGCGACGGTTCGTCGACGAACATCGGCGAGGGGTCGTAATGCGGGCTCAGCAGCGGCAGATGCTCGAAGAAACGGCGGTCATAGGCGACGATGGCGATGGCCCCGGCCGTCAGCTTGGACTGGTTGCCGCGGCTCAGCGCCGGGCGCAGCCGGTCCTTGGCCTCCGGCGTCGTCAGGAAGACGAAGCGCGCCGGGCTGCCGTTGAAGGCGGTCGGCGCCAGCCGGACCAGTTCATAAAGGCGATGCAGGGTCTCCACCGGGACCGGCCGGTCTGACCAGGATTGCGGCGTGCGGGCATTGAGGAACAGGCGATCGGCCGCCGCCTGGGCAATGTCATCGGGCGGCTGTTCGGTGGCGGGAAGATGGGTGTCCGGCATGGGAGCGGGCTCCGTCAGGGGATTGGGTCACGACCACACATGCTGGCGGCGGTCGTCGATTCGCTTGGCCTTGTGGACGGCGCGGGGCAGCGTGCCGGGGGCGAGCAGGGCGACCTCCGCCCCGACACCGGTGGCGGCCTTCAATCGGCGGCGCAGCCGGCTCCGCAACTCCTCCAGATCGCCGTTGAAGCCCTGGGTGTGTTCCGCCTCGACCGTCAGGCGATCCAGTCGCTCGACCCGGTCCAGCACCAGCCGGTATTCGCCGGTCAGCGCCGGGTCCTGGCGCACCACCGCCTCGACATCGCCGGGGAACAGGTTGACGCCCTTGACGATCAGCATGTCGTCGAGCCGCCCATGCACGCCCTTCAGCCGCAGGGAGGTTCGGCCGCAGCGGCAGGGTTCCGTCGTCACCGACACGATGTCGCCGGTGCGGAAGCGGATGATCGGGCGGGCGCGCTTGCGCAGGGTGGTCAGCACCAGCTCGCCGCGCTCGCCCTCCGCCACCGGTTCGAGGGTTTCGGGGTTCAGCACCTCGACCAGGATATGGTCTTCGGCCCAATGCAACCCGTCCTTCTCCACGCACATGCCGGCGCAGGAGCCGAAGATGTCGGACAGGCCGTAATAGTCGTAGACTTCGGCACCCCACAGCGCCTCGATCCGCTCGCGCGTCTCGGGAATGGAGCCGCCGGGCTCGCCCGCCACGAACAGGCGGCGGACGGCGAGGTCGCGGGCCGGGTCGATGCCTTCGCGCTGGGCGGTCTCACCCAGGTGCCAGGCATAGGATGGCGTCGTCCACAGCGCCGTCGCCTTGAACTGGTCCAACACCGCCAGCAGCCGTTCCGACGGCAGGGTTCCGGCATGGATGCTGAGCGCTCCCAGCTTCTGCGCACCCAGCACGCAGGGGCCGCCGACGAACAGCGAGAAGTTCAGCGCATGGGCGTAGCGGTCGGCCGGGCGCAGGCCGCTCGACCAGAACTGCCGCGCCTCATAGTCGATCCACTCCTCGAAATCCTTGGCGGTGAAGGGGGAGGCTGTCGGCACCCCGGTCGACCCGCTGGAGGCGGAGATGTAGACGATCTCCCGTTCCGGAACGGCGACCAGATCGCCGAAGGGCGGCACCGCGACCTGCCGGTCGCGGATGGTCGCCTTATCCAGGAAGGGGAAACGCCGCAGGTCATCCAGCGTGCGCAGGTCGGTCGGCGACACCCCCTGCGCATCGAAGGCGGCGCGGTAGTAGGGGGAACCTTCGTAAGCATGCCGCAGATGGTCCTTCAGCAGGTCCAGCTGCAGTTGCCGCCAGTCGGTGCGGCTCTGGGTTTCCAGACCGGGGTGCCAGTATGCGTCATGGTCCTGAACCGCCACTTTTTCTTATCCTTCGAGAGTGTATGAGCGGCAGGCGGCCGGATCAGGCCAGCGCCGCCAACGAAGCCAGGAGAATGGCCGAGACGATGCCGAGACCGAGGGGAAGCAGGCCATCGTCCTCATGACCATTGTCGAGGACGCCATCGTCGCTCACCCCGGCCGCCGGGTCGGCCGCCGGCCCATCGGGCGGCAGAAGCGGCAGCACGAGCGCGCCGGAGGGGCAGAGCGACGCCATCACCATCCTGTCGAAATCATCGAAACCCTTCATGGCACATCTCCTTGTCAGGTGGTGGGTCAAGTGGTGAGGGCCGTGGCGCTTCCGAACGGCTGCAAAGGCATATCACAAGGGAAAGTCGCTCAATTTCTTAATTATCTATAGGAAAGTAGGAAAAATCGGCAAGGTCAAGAGCCAGCTTTGTATGGCGCGGTGTTTTTGGCGGAACCGGTACCGCCCTCGGTCCGCTCAAGGTCGGGGAATCCGGGCCGACATAGCGCCCAGCAACGCCATGGCCGCATAGTTTAACACGGATAAAATGTTTTATAACACTATTTCCCCATAGGAAGATAGATTTTATGGTGACAACGGCGCGGGCGTCGCTTTAGAGTTTCCGGACATTCGAATTTCCGGCGCTCGCATGCCGGCATTCACACCGTGACGGGGAACGCGACGATGAAGCCCATTCTGCCTTCCTTCCTCTATGCCGCCCTGGCGACCATCGCTCCCTTTGCCGCTCCCCTCACCGCCGAAGCGGCGTCCGGCAAGGTCGTGGTCGGCTATCAGACCGACGCGCTGCCCTCCTCGGTCGCCATCGCCAATGGCGATTTCGCCAAGGCGACCGGCACGGAGATCGATTTCCGCAAGTTCAATTCGGGCGCGGAGATCTTCGCCGCCATCGCCTCGGGCGACGTGCAGGTCGGCTATGTCGGCTCCAGCCCCTTCGCCGCCGCGGTCAGCCGCGGGCTGGACGTGAAGGCCTTCCACCTTGCGACCATCTCCGGCACCGACGAGGCCCTGGTGGTGCGCAACGGGTCCGGCATCGAGAAGCCGTCGGACCTGAAGGGCAAGAAGCTGGCCGCAGCTCCGGTCTCCACCGACCATTACCAACTGCTCGCCGTCCTGAAGCAGGAGAAGCTGACGGAGCGTGACGCCCAGGTCTTCGCCATCCCGCAGCCGGACATCGTCGCCGCCTGGAACCGCGGCGACCTGGACGGCGCCTTCGTCTGGGACCCCGCCCTGACCGAGCTGAAGAAGACCGGCAAGGTGCTGCTGACCTCGCGCGAGGTGGCCGACCGCGGCGCCCCCACCTTCACCGCCTGGGTGGCCACCGCCGCCTTCGCCAAGGACAATCCCGCCTTCCTGAAGAACTTCGCCGGCACCATCGAGCGCTACAGCGCCTCTTTCCGTAACGACAAGGCGGCCTGGGGTCCGGACTCGGAGAATACGAAGACGCTGGCGAAGCTTCTGGGCGGCACCCCGTCCGATCATGCCTCGGCGCTGACCAACCTGTCTCTGGTCCCGGCGGAGGTGCAGGCCTCCACCGCCTGGCTGGCCGGCGGGGAATCAGCCGGTGCCGCCAAAATCCTGAAGGACACGGCGGAGTTCCTGAAGGAGCAGAAGAAGATCTCCACCGTGCTGCCCAGCTACGGCAGCTTCGTCACCGCGGAGTACGTCAAGGACATCCGTTGATTGTTCGGCCGTTGATTGTTCGGCCGTCGATCCGGCCGCCGACAGGAGAGTGCCCATGCTCCAGGTCCGCAACGCCAGCGTCTTCTTCTCCGCCAGCGATGGCCGGGTGGTCCATGCGCTGGACCGTGCGTCGTTCGACATCGACGCCAACAGCATCGTCGTGGCGCTGGGGGCGTCGGGCTGCGGGAAATCGACGCTGCTGAACGCCATCGCCGGCTTCCTGCCGCTGTCGGAGGGTTCGATCACGCTGGACGGTATGCCGGTCGCCAACCCCGGCGCCGACCGTGGCGTGGTGTTCCAGAAGGACACGCTGCTGCCTTGGAGCAGCGTCGCCGACAATGTGGCGCTCGGCCTGCGCTTTGCCGGCGTTCCGGCAAAGGAGCGGCGCGAAAGGGCGGAGGAGCTGCTGGGGCTGGTCNCGATCAGCGCCAGCGCGTCGGCATCGCCCGCGCGCTGGCGACCGATCCGAAGATCCTGCTGATGGACGAACCCTTCGGCGCGCTCGACAGCCTGACGCGCGAACAGATGCAGGAGCTGCTGATCGATGTCTGGGCGCGCACCGGCAAGCGCATCTTCTTCATCACCCATTCCATCGAGGAGGCGCTGTTCCTGGGCACCACGGTGGTGGTGATGTCGCCGCGGCCAGGACGGATCGTCGCCCGCTTCGACCTGGATTTCGTCCGCCGTTTCGCCGCCGAGCGCGACGTGCGGGCCATCCTGTCGGCGCCGGAATTCGCCGAACTCTATGACGAAATCCGCTCCCTGGTGCACCGGCCCTACGCCGAGACGGACTCCCGCCGGAGGGTGCTGCAATGACCGACATCGCCCGCCCCGGCGACCGCGTCGCCGATCAGGTCCCCGGTCCGGCGGACCGGCCGAGGATCGTCCGGCTCCATCCCTTCGGACTGGATGGCGCCCGCACCGGGCCGATCAGCCTCGCCACCGCCGCCCTGCTGCTGGCGGCATGGTTTCTGGTCGCGCAGTACCGGCTGGTGCCACCGCTGTTTCTCCCCACTCCGCAGGAGGTGGCGACCCAGTTTCTGGCGGTCCTCGAGGACGGCTATGCCGGCGCAACCCTGTGGGAGCATATGTCGGCCAGCCTGTTCCGCATCTTCTCCGCCGCCGTCTTCGCCGCTTCGCTCGGCATTCCGCTTGGGCTGGCGATGGGGCTGAACCGTTGGGCCAAGGGCATTTTCGACACGCCCATCGAATTCTACTGGCCGCTGCCGCCGCTGGCCTATCTGCCGCTGATGATCATCTGGCTCGGCATCGGCGAGGTGTCGAAGATCGTCCTGCTGACGCTGGCGATGTTCGCGCCTGTCTGCCTGTCGGCCCAGGCCGGCGTCCGGGCTCTGCCGATCGAGCGGGTGAACGCAGCGCTGTCGCTGGGTGCCAGCCGCTGGCAGCTGTTCCGCACCATCGTGCTGCCCAGCGCCCTGCCGGAGATCCTGACCGGTCTGCGCATCGGCATCGGCGTCGGCTGGAGCACACTGGTCGCGGCGGAACTGATCGCCGCCACCCGCGGCATCGGCTTCATGATCATGTCCGCTTCGCATTTCCTTGCCACCGACGTCGTCTTCGTCGGCATCGGCATCATCGCAGCCTTCGCCTTCGCCTTTTCCTATGGAATGCGCCTGCTGGAAGGCTGGCTGGTGCCGTGGAAGGGCAAGTCCTGAGGCCGGCAATCCGCAAAAACGCACTCTGACGAACACCAAGATTCCGGGGAACCGCCATGCCTGACATCGCCTTGCCCACCCTGACCATCACCCCCGTCAGCCCCGCCATCGGTGCGCGGGTGGAGGGCATCGACCTCACCCACCCGCTGTCGGACAGCGAGGCGGCGGCGCTGGAGCGGGCGCTCGTCGCCCATCAGGTTCTGTTCTTCGAGAACCAGCCGCTGACGCCGCAGGCGCAGCGCGACTTCGCCGCCCGTTTCGGTCAGCTGCACATCCACCCGATCTACCCGAAGGTGCCCGAGCAGCCGGAGATCATGGTGCTGGACACCGGGCCGCACAACCCGACCGACAACGATGTCTGGCACACCGACGTCACCTGCATCGAAACGCCGCCTGCCATTGTCGCCCTGTCGGGCAAGCTGATTCCGCCCATCGGCGGGGATACGGTGTGGGCAAGCAACATCGCCGCCTACAACGGCCTGTCCGAACCGATCCGCCGCCTGCTGGAGCCGCTGGAGGCCCTGCACGACTTCACCCGCTCCTTCCCGGAATGGCGGCACAACGGCGATCCGGAGACCCATGCGCGCTGGAAGGCGGCGCGGGACAAGCACCCGGCTGTGGTCCATCCCGTCATCCGCACCCATCCGGTCAGCGGCGCCAAGGCGCTGTTCGTGAACGAGAATTTCACCTCGCGCATCGTTGGGCTCAGCGATCGGGAGAGTGCGGCGATCCTGGATTTCCTGTACGACCATATCAGCCGGCCGGAATACACCGTGCGCTGGCGCTGGAAAGCCGACGATCTGGTGCTGTGGGACAACAGGTCGACCCAGCATTACGCGGTGAACGACTATTCGCCGCACCGGCGCATCATGCACCGCGCCACTGTTCTCGGCGACCGGCCCTATTGAGGGGGAGAGGGAAGCGGGGCGTCAATCCCACCGTGCTCAAGAACGATTGATCGTTCTGTAAAGTGTCAGGTTGCGACACCTCCTTGGCACTGAAGACCTTCAGCTGGGCCGCGATTTTGATTTTGGTCAGGGAGCAGGGATCGGGAGGTCGATAGGTTGGATTGATCAGCTCCGGTCTTGCTTTCAGGCGCTCGCTCACGACCTCGTCGGGGGATCGGCCATCCAAGACCCGTTGCCGCCCCGCCATCAACCCTGGCCCTGGCGGGCCACCGCCTCACGGCGGATCATGGGGTTGACGGCGGGGCGGACGCCGGGTCGGCTTTCCTCATCATGGCGTCGACGGACAGGTCTGCGCCGAGTTCCGGCGCGCCGATGCACGACATCATAAGGCGTCGCTCGAACCACGCGCCGTATTCCCAGACAGCCCAACAGCTCACGTCCCAACAGCGTTCCGCAATCAAACAATTAGGAGAAATAGAGAGTCGGGCAGCAGCGTTCTGCATCACATCCGGCTATGCCGCTCCATCCCAAGGTGGAGTCCATGCGCCAACAAGCACACGCTGAAAGTGGGTCCGGTCGGACCTCATATCAGATCGACAGGTCCGGCAATGAGTTTGTCCCGGAATACGCCCTCCGGGTCCGGTCGGCAGCCGTCCAAAGTGGAGTTGCGGAAGGGGGCAGTCCTCCCTGTATCCGGCAGGGCGGCTTATTCGAAGCGTTGATGCCGCCATGGCGGAGGGATCAAAATCGGAATGCGTCGGGCCGATGTTTGTTAGGATGGCTTCGGGACCATGAGGAGCCGCTTCCTTGAGCACAGGACTGATCGCACTGCTTGACGACGTGGTCGGCTTGACCAAGGTCGCCGCCGCTTCACTGGACGACGCCGCCGGGCAGGCCGCGAAGGTGGGAGCCAAAGCCGCCGGGGTGGTGGTCGACGACGCTGCCGTCACGCCGCGCTACGTCGTGGGATTCACGGCGGATCGCGAACTGCCGATCATCGGCAAGATCGCTCTCGGTTCCTTGAAGAACAAGCTGATCCTGCTGTTGCCGGCCGCACTGGTGTTGAGCCTTGTGGCGCCCTGGGCCATCACGCCGCTGCTCATGCTGGGCGGCGCCTTCCTCTGCTACGAAGGGGCGGAGAAGATCCTTGAAGCCATCTGGCCGCACGCCGCTCATGGCGGCCATGTTGAAGAGGGCATGGCCGACCGGCAGTCGGCCCGGCAATTCGAAGACGCCAAAGTGAACAGCGCGATCAAGACCGACCTGATCCTGTCGGCTGAAATCATGGCGATCACGCTGTCCGCCGTCGCTGCGGAGGTTTCCTCCTTCTGGATGCAGGCGCTGATCCTGGGCATCGTCGGAACCGGCATCACAATCGCCGTCTACGGCACGGTGGCCCTGATCGTGAAAGCCGACGACGCCGGCCTTTCCCTGGCGCAGAACGGCCGGCCGGTTTCCAGCCTCTTCGGGCTGCGGCGGCTGGCCCCCGCTGCTCCGGGCGGGGCGGACCGGCTGCTGCGCCCGCTGACACAGGGGCTTGGCCGCGGTCTCGTCTATGGAATGCCGCTGTTTCTCAAGCTGCTCGGCCTCGTCGGCACCGCTGCGATGCTCTGGGTCGGCGGCGGCATCATCATCCACGGGCTGGAAGGCTATGGCCTGGAGGAACTCGGGCACGCGATCCATGACGCCGCCGCGGCGGTCGGCCATGCGCTTCCGCTGGGGGCGGCGGCGATGGAATGGCTGGTGGCCGCCGGACTGGCGGGGGCCGTCGGGCTTCTTCTCGGCGTGCTGCTGATCCCGCTGGTCCACCGCGTCGCCATGCCGGTCTTCGCGCTGCTGAAGCGCTGACGCGGCTCCGGACCGGGAGCCTCGCCGCCGGTGCCCCCCTTGGCTGGTCTTTCCCGCCTCGCCGTTGCCGCTCGACCCCTGGGCTCGCCGGTCGCTATAGTCGGTTCGAGCCCGTGTCGGCCCCGCATCCTTCCCGCCAACGCCCAGGACCCTGAATGCAAGCCCGCCAATTGGAAGTCTTCTGCATGCTGATGCGCTGTGGAACGGTGACCGGTGCGGCGGCGATGCTGAACATTTCACAGCCGGCCTTGAGCCAGATCCTGCTGCACGCCGAAGACCAGTTGGGATTCAAGCTGTTCGACCGGGTGCGCGGGCGTCTGGTGCCGACGCAGGAGGCCAACGAGCTGTATCCGGAGGCAGAGCGTATCTTCTCCGAACTCGGCGCGTTGCGTCGGCGCACGGTCGACATGCGCCATGGCCGCACCGGCCTGGTGCGCCTCGCCGCTTCGGCTCCGCCCTCCATGTCCATCGTCCCGAAGGCGTTGAGTGCCTTCCGCGAGGCTCATCCGGACATCGTGGTGCGGTCGCTGATCGCTCCGATAGCGAACATCCGGGATATGCTGCGCAGCGGCGACGTTCTGCTGGGGGTGGCAATGAGCGACATGCCCCAACATGACCTTGATGTCGAAACGGTGGGCCATGCGGACCTGGTCTGCCTCATGCCGGCGGGGCATCGGCTCGCCGGATACCCCCAGGTCGGTTTCGCCGATCTGGCGGAGGAGACGCTGATTTCGTACCGCGTGGACACGCTGCCCGGCCGTCTGCTGGCCGGGGCGCTGGAGTCCGAGGGCGGCGTCTATGCTCCGGCGGTGGAAATCGACCTGTCGATCACCGCTCTCCCCTTCGTGCGGGAGGGAATCGGTGTGGCGGTCGTCGATGGGCTTTTGCCGTGGAACCAGTTTTCCGGCATCGTCCAACGGCCTTTCCGCCCGGCCATCCGCGTGCCCATCGCCATCCTGACCAGCAAGGAGCGCCCGCTGTCCGGCAGCCACGACCTGATGCGCGAGTGCCTGCGCCGGGCCGCCCGTGCCATCGCGCCGGGCGGAGCCGAACGGCTTTGATCGGGCCGGCGTCCCGGTCAGAAATCGGCGACCTTTCCGGCGGAAAAGCCGGCGAAGCGGTCGGGATGGTAGGGCTTCGGATCGACGATCGGCGTCTGGTCGGTGATGAGGTCGGCGATCAGATGCCCGGCACCGGGACCGATGCCGAAGCCATGGCCGCTGAAGCCGGCGGCCAGGATCAGGCCGGGCAGGTTGCCGACCTCGCCGATTGCCGGAACGCCGTCGGGCGTGCTGTCGATGTAGCCGCCCCAAGCCGCGGTGATCGGTGCGCCCTTCAGACCGGGCAGCAGCGCCATGGCCCGCTGGTGGGTGAGGCGGATCGTGCCGCTGTCCGGGGTGGGGTCCAGCACCCGCATCCGTTCCATCGGGGTCGGACGGTCGAGCCGCCAGCGCCGCAGCGTCTCGTGGCCGGAACGCACGCCCTCCAGCCCGCCGGGCATCAGGCTGCGCCAGCGCCTGGAGAACATCGGCATGAATTGCGGCGCGAAGCGGAACTGCTGAGGTGTCGGATCGACGCGCGCCCGCCCGCTGATGGCCAGCGTATGGCCGCCGTCGCCGCGCCGGGTGATCGACACGGCAGAGGTGTGCAGGGCGTCGGGCAGGCCGGCGGGGCTGGGGCCGACCGACAGGATCGACGAACGGATGGAGGCGAGCGGCAGACGAACGCCCATCTGATGGCAGAAGGAGGAGGTCCAGGCGCCGCCCGATAGAACCACGATCTTGGTGCGGATCGTGCCCTTTTCGGTGATCACGCCACTGACCCGTCCGCCGCTGGTTTCCAGCCCGCGCGCGGCGCAGCCCTGATGCACCGTGCCGCCCAGCTTCATGATCGCCCGCGCGAAGGCGGGGGCCGCACGCGAGGGATCGGCGATGCCGTCCGATGGCGAGAAGACACCGCCCTTCCAGGGCTTTCCGGTCGCCCGGCCACGCTCGGCGGCCTCAGCACTGGACAGCATGTGGGTGGTGACGCCGACCGTCCGGGCGAAATCGCGCCAGCGCGCCCAGCCCGCCAATTCCTGGTCGTCATTGCTGAGATAGAGCAGGCCGCAGCGGCTGAAGCCGGTGTCTTCACCGCTCTCCGCGGCAAAGCGCTCCCACAGATCCAGGCTCTTGGTCGCCATCGGCAATTCGCGTGCGTCGCGGTTCTGCTGGCGGCACCAGCCCCAGTTGCGGCTGGATTGTTCCGCCCCGACCTGTCCCTTTTCCACCAGGGCCACCGACACGCCCCGTTTTGCCAGGAAATAGGCCGTCGAGACGCCGACGATGCCGGCACCGATCACAACGACATCGGCCTGATCGGGAAGCTGAGGCGAGGACGGAATGATTGTCAAAGGGGCGGGCATCGGGCGGGTCTCCAAATTCGGCGTTGAGGTATCTAGCCATGGCGCGCGCATCGGTGGGCGCTGCTTTGAGCGACGGAACGGCATTATCTTCTGTCGATGTATGAAAGCCTGGTGCATTGTTCTGCAGGAGAAAAACCACTCGACCATCGACAGGTTGGCTGCATGTGCTATGCTCGGATGGTCGAAACGGCAGAATTTTCTGCTGTGGCTTTTCGTTCCCCCGCCCCGCCCTCGAACCGGATGGGTTCCCCATGAAGCTGGACCGCATCGACATCAAGATTCTGCATCAGCTCCAGAAGAACGGCCGGATCACCAACGTGGAGCTGGCCGAACTGGTCAATCTGTCGCCCAGCCCTTGCCTCATGCGGGTCAAGAAACTCCAGGCGGAGGGCTACATCGAAGGCTATACGGCCCAGATCAACGTCAGCAAACTGGGCCAGACCCTTACCGTCTTCACCGAGGTGACGCTGAAGAACCACCGGCAGGTCGATTTCGCCCGTTTCCTGGCAGCCGTCAAGAAGATCGAACAGCTTCTGGAATGTCATCTGGTGTCCGGCGGCTACGACTACATGCTGAAGTTCGTGACGTCCGGCATCGGAGAATATCAGGAGATCATGGAGAAACTGACCGACATGGACATCGGGATCGACAAGTATTTCAGCTATGTCGTGCTGAAGTCGCCGATCGTGCGCGCGCATATGCCGTTGACCACGCTGTTTCAGATGTGAGGTTTGGCATTGTCTGACTTGCCTTCCGCGCGGCGGTCATCCGCGCGGGAAGGCTTGACGGTTCACGCCACCCGCATCCGGTCCGCCTCGATGTTCAACGTGTCGAGCCAAGTCGGATCCAGCTTCGGGACCGACGAGAACAGCAGCTTCGAATAGGGGTGCTGCGGCTGCTGGCGGGCGGAGGGGATGATGGTCTCCACCGTCTGTCCGCGATACATCACAATGATCTCGTCGCAGATCGCCTCGATCACCGACAGGTCGTGGCTGATGAAGACATAGGACAGGCCGAGTTCGCGCTGCAGTTCCTTGAGCAGGTCGATGATCGCCGCCGCCACCACGGTGTCGAGGGCCGAGGTGATCTCGTCGCACAGGATCAGCTTCGGTTCCGCGGCGAGCGCACGGGCGAAGTTCACCCGCTGCTTCTGGCCGCCCGACAGTTCGGCCGGGCGGCGGTGGCGCAGGGCGCGGGGCAGGTGGACCATGTCCAGCAACGCATCGACGCGCGCCTCGCGGGCCTTGCCGCGCAGGCCGTGATAGAAGGTCAGCGGGCGGCCGAGAATGTCCTCGATCGATTTCGCCGGGTTGAGCGCGGTGTCGGCGTGCTGGAAGACGATCTGCAGGTTGCGCAGCTGCTCGCGGCTGCGCTGGCGGGCGCTGTGCCACAACTCCTTGCCGTTGAACTGGATGTCGCCCTTGCAGGCCGGCAGGATCCCGGCGATGGCGCGGGCCAGTGTGGATTTGCCGCAGCCGGATTCTCCGATGATGCCAAGGTTGGTGCCCCGCTTCACTTGCAGGCTCACCTCCTTTACCGCGAGGACCAGCGGTTGCCCGTTGGATTGCGGCGGGCCGTAGCCGGCGCTCAGCATGTTGATTTCGAGCAGCGGCGCGGCAGCGTTGGCGAAGGCCTCCGCCGCCGCAACCCGTCCGCCGCTGTCCGGGTGGAAGGCGTGCAGCAACTCCTTCGTATAGGGGTGCGTCGGGCGGGTCAGGATGTCGTGGACGCTGCCGATTTCCTGCACTTCCCCGTGCCGCAGCACCATGATGCGGTCGGCGATCTGGGCGACCACAGCCAGATCATGGGAGACATAGACGCAGGCGATCCGGCGCTTGGCGGTCACCGCCTTGAAGGCGCGGAGCACTTCGACCTGCGTGGTGACGTCGAGAGCGGTGGTCGGCTCGTCGAAGATAACCACCTTCGGATCGCCGATCAGAGCCATCGCCGCCGCCAGCCGCTGCAACTGTCCGCCGGACACCTGGTGCGGGTAACGGTCGCCGATGCCGTCGGGATCGGGCAGCGACAGGGCGCGGAACAGGTCGACCGCCCGGCGACGGGCCTCGTCCGGCGGCATCAGGCGGTGGATCCGCGTCACCTCGATGACCTGGTCCATGATGGTCGAGGCGGGGTTGAAGGCGGCCGCCGCACTCTGCGGCACATAGGCGACGGTGGTGCCGCGCAGGGCGGCCCGCTCCTTTTCCGACAGGGTCACCATGTCTTGACCGTCGACCCGCACCGAGCCACCGGAAATCCGGCATCCCGGACGGGCATAGCCCAGCAGCGTCATGGCGGCCGTGGTCTTGCCGGACCCGCTTTCGCCGATGAAGGCGACGGTTTCGCCGGCGGCGACGTCCAGGGTGATTCCCTTGAGGATCTGGATCCAGCGGCCGGAATCGGTGGTGGCCTCGACGGTCAGGCCGCGGATTTCCACGAGGTTCGTCATCAGGAGGCACTCCGGTCCCGGATCTTCTGCGGAAGATTGTCGATCAGCAGGTTGACGCTGACGGTCAGGGTGGCGATGGCCAGCGACGGCACGATCACAGCCGGCGCGGCGAAGGGCAGGCCGCCGATGTTCTCGCGCACCAGAGCGCCCCAGTCGGCATAGGGCGGCTGGACGCCCAGCCCCAGGAAGGACAGGCCCGACAGCAGCAGCACGATGAAGACGAAGCGCAGGCCCAGATCGGCCAGCACCGGGCCGATGATGTTGGGCAGGATCTCCGATGCGATCAGATAGGGCAGCTTCTCTCCGCGGATGCGGGCGACCATGATGAAGTCCATCGTGTCGATGTTGACCGCCAGCGCCCGGCTGAAGCGATAGGCGCCGGGGACATAGATGATCGACAGGGTCAGGATCAGCACCGGAATCGACGATCCGACCGCCGCCACCACCATAAGGCCGAACAGCTTGCTGGGAATGGAGTTGAGCGCGTCGAGCAGGCGGCTGACCACCATGTCCACCGGTCCGCGCAGCACGGCCGAGGTCATCCCCAGCACCACGCCGGTGAAGCAGGCGATGGACACCGCGGCCAGCGAGATGCCGACGGTGTAGCGGGCGCCGTAGATGACGCGGGAGAGCATGTCGCGCCCGAGATAATCCGACCCGAGCCACAGGCCGGGCCGCATCGGGCCGAAATAATCCAGGTCGATCATTGCCCCCACCGAATGGGGGGCGATGTAGGGGGCGAACAGGGCGACCAGAGCCCAGAACAGGACCACGAAGAAGCTGACCAGGCCGACCAGATTGACCCGGTAGCCCGACCGTGCCGCGATGATGCCGGCGGGTGAATGTGTCTTCATCGGAGCCTCGGGTTCGACAGGATGGCGACGATGTCGGCGGTGGTGATCAGAAGCAGATACCCGAAGCAGAAGATCATCGCGCAGGACTGGATCAGCGGAAGGTCGCGGGTGGACACCGCATCCACCATCAGCTTGGCGATGCCCGGATAGTTGAAGATCGTCTCGACGATGATGACGCCGCCCACCAGATAGGACAGTGACAGCGCCACCGCGTTGGCGATCGGACCGAGCGCGTTGGGCAGGGCGTGGCGCAGCACCATCCGGGGCCGCGACGCCCCTTTCAGCAGCGCCATCTCGACATAGGGCGTGTTCAGCGTCTCGATCACCGCGGCCCGGCTCATGCGGATCATCTGCGCCGAGACCACGAAGGTCAGGGTGATGACCGGCATGGCATAGACCCGCAGCAGGCCGGAGAAGCTGTCGACCTGATAGGTGAAGGACAGGGCCGGCAGCCATTTCAGATAGACGGCGAACACCAGCACGGCCAAGGTCGCCAACACGAATTCCGGGACGGATATCACGCCGATGGTGGCGATGGTGACGATACGGTCGTAGAGCGTGCCCCGCCACATGGCGGCGGTGATGCCGAGCGTCAACGCCAGGGGAACCGTCACGAGCGTGGTCAGCCCCGCCATCTTGAGCGTGTTGACCAGCCGGTCGGCGATCAGCGTGGTCACCGGCATCTGGTTGGCATAGGAGGTGCCGAGATCGCCCTGGAACAGCCCGACGATCCAGTAGAGGAAGCGCAGCAGGGCGGGATCGTCCAGATGCATGGCCGCGCGCAGGCCGGCAACCGCCTCGGGCGTCGCCGCCTGCCCGAGCAGGATCATCGCCGTATCGCCGGGCAGCAGGGTGGTGGCGAAGAACACGGCGAAGGACACGATCGACAGTGTGATCAGCGCGATGAGCAGCCGGCCGAGAATAAGGGAGGGAACGCGTGATTTCATGCCTGGCCTCCGCGAGGTGAGGCGCCCCCGGAGGGGTTGCCCGAATGGGCGACGAAGGGCCGGGGCGGTCCTGCCTTGGTTCGGACCGCCCCGGCTGTTTGCCGTATCAGGCAGCGAGCCAGACATGTTCGGCGAAAGCGTAGCCCATCATGCCGCCCAGCGGATTCGGTTGGAGGCCCTTCAGCTTGTTGCTGATTGCGTCCGCGTTCGAAATATAGGCAGGGATGATGGTGCCGGCTTCCTCGGCGATCATCACCTGCATCTGATCGTAGATTTCCTTGCGCTTGGGCCAGGCGAGCGTGGCGCGCGCCTCCAGCATCATCTTGTCAAATTTTTCGGACTTGTACTTGCTCTCGTTCCACGGCGCATCGGAAGCGTAGAGCAGGGAGAACAGGATGTCCGGCGTCGGACGCGGGTTGATGTTGCCGAAATGGATCGGCGACTTCAGCCAATAGTTGCTCCAGTACCCGTCGGACGGCACGCGCTGGACGTCGAGCTTCATGCCGATCTCGGCGCCGGCGGCTTGGACCACCATGGCCATGTCGATGGCGGATGCGGCGGCATCCGACGTGACCACAGGGATGGACTGTCCCAGCAGGCCCGCCTTCTTGAACAGGGATTTCGCCCGTTCCGGATCGAAGGGCTTGGGCTTCAGCGCGGCATTGTGGAAGGGGTTGGACGGGGACACCGGCTGATCGTTGCCGACCTCGCCGAAGCCGCGCAGGGCGGATTTGACGATCTGCTCGCGGTTGACGAGATACTTCATCCCGTCGACGAAATCCTTGCGGCTGCCCGGTTCCATGTCCAGGCGGATGTTCAGGTTGGTGTAGTTGCCCGACGTCGACTTGGACAGGGAGAAGCCCTGCTGTCCATCCACGAGCCGCGTGGAACGCGGGTTGATCGCCGCGGCCAGATGGATGTCGCCGGACAGCAGCGCGTTGACGCGGGCATTGTCGTCGCTGATCGCGAAGAATTCGAAGGAGTCGACGTGCGGGCCGCCCTTCCAGTAGTTCGGGTTGCGGACACCGATGGACCGCACGCCCGGCTCGAAGCTCTTGCAGATGAAGGCGCCGGTGCCGTTGCCCTTGGAGAAATCGGTGGTGCCGTCAGCCACGATCATGAAGTGATGCATGGCCAGGATGGTCGGCAGGTCGGCGTTCGCGCCGGCCAGCGTGATCGCGACGGTGCTCTTGTCGACCGCCTTGATGTCGGTCATCTGGGCGGCGATCTTCGCGACCTTGGATCCGACAGCCGGATCGAGGTGGCGCTTCAGCGAGAACACCACATCGTCGGCGGTCAGCGACTTGCCGTCGTGGAAGGTCACACCGGTGCGAAGCTTGATCGTCCAGGTCTTGGCGTCGTCGGTGTCGATGGACTTGGCCAGCTCCATCTGCGGAATGCCGGCCTTGTCGAGGAAGGTCAGGCGGTTGTAGAAGGCGCAGCAGCGGACATAATCGGTCGAGAGGGACGCCTTCGCCGGATCGAGCGTGTCGGCGGTGGATGACGACCAGCCGGCGGCCTTGAGCGCGCCGCCCTTCACCGGTTCGTCCGCGACCGCGGCGTGGGCACGGCCCAGAACGAGGTCGATGGCGGGCAGGGACATGCCGCCCGCCAACAGCATCTTCAGCAGGTCGCGGCGGTTGGCCCCGCGGCGGATGGCGCTTTCGACCATGCTGTCGTCGGTCAGGGTCCAGGTTTCAGGCGTCTTGCTCATGTCTGCCTCACTCTGTTCGGGATTGCTTGTTCGTTTCTTTTGGGTGCGCTCCGGTTTTCTTCCGGTTACGCGGAAGCCGCCTTCGCCTCTTCTGCCGCGGCGTCGACGGCATCGGCCAATTCCGCCATCGAGCGGAAATGGAAATCCGGTTGGGTGAACTCGGCGGGTTCGATGGTACCACCATACCCCTTCTGGGCGTGCCGCCGCTGGATCCAGCAGTTGGTCATGCCCAGGCTGCGGGAAACGCCGATGTCGTGATACTGGCTCTGGGCGACGTGCAGGATGTCGTCCTTGCTGCCGCCGTCGCGCTCGACGTAATCGAACACCTGCTGGAAGAAGGCGGGGTTGGGCTTTTCGACGCCGGTGTCGTCGGCGGTGAAGCCGGCATAGAAGGGGTCGCCCAGTTCGCGGGAGAAATGGGTGAAGGCCCAGCGCTGCGCGTTGGTCATCGCGATCAGCTTGTAGCGTTTGGCCAGACGCGCCATGGCGTCCCTGCTGTCGGGAAAGCCGGCCCAGGACGCCGCCGAATCTCGCAGACGCTCGCCAAACCGGGTGCCGGCGGGCAACCCCAGCTTGGGCGCGATCACCGAATAGACGCGCACCAGATCGTCGGGAAACAGGCCGACGTCCGGGGCGTAGCGCGCCTCGCGGTAGAGGGTCAGCGCGGCTTCGCCGTCCACCGTGGTGCCGGCTTCCGCCGCGATCCCGGCAAGGCAATCCTTGAGGCCGCCTTCGAAGTCGATCAGGGTGCCGACGACGTCGAAGGTGAGGTATTTGAAGTTCAGCAGAGGCTTGGGCAACGCACCAACTCCTTCAAGGACCGCGTGGGGACCGTTCCGGTCCGGCGGGGCGTTTCAGGTCCGGCAGGATCGTCTGCCGGGGTGTCTCTGGAGATGCCCTCCTGAAGACGGCCAGAGATCCGCCCGTCTGTCCATCCAGTGTGGTCGATGGGTGTGACGCGGATCTCCGAATCTTCAGTGCTGGACAGCAGAAAACGCTGGATACGGGGGTATTCGCGGATTCTTCGGCGGATACCCCCCAATTCAGTCTATCGCATGGCCCTGCGAACGTCGGGATCCTCCAGAGTCTGGTCGAGCGTGCGTGCCGTGCGCTCGATGATCGCGTCGATGTCCTCGTCGGTGCAGCAGAGCGGCGGGGCAAAGCCCAGGACGCCGTTGGCAAAGGCACGGATCACCAGCCCGTTGTTCCAGGCCCGGTCGAATATCCGGCGGGACGGCTCCGCGGCTGCGGGCAGGGGGGTCTTGCGTTCCTTGTCCACCACCAGCTCGATGGCCGCCAGCATGCCGCGCCCGCGCACGTCGCCGACCAGCGGATGATCGCGCAGGGCGTGGAGCCCGGCCATCAGCCGTGCGCCGGCCTTCGCACCGTTGGCGAGCAGGCTGCCCTCGTAAAGGCGCAACGCCTCCAACCCCACTGCGGCACTCACGGGGTGGGCGGAGTAGGTATAGCCATGGCCGACGGCGGCGGTGCCGGCGGCGTCCGCGATTGTGGCATAAACCCCCTCGGACAGGAAGACCGCGCCCATCGGCACATAGCCGGAGGTCAGGCCCTTGGCCGTGGTCATCAGGTCGGGCACCACGCCGTCGTCGGTGCAGGCGAACAGCGGGCCGGTGCGGCCGAAGCCGGTGATGACCTCGTCGGCGACGAACAGGATGCCCAGGCTGCGGCAGCGGTCGCACATCGCCTTCATCCAGCCGTCGGGCGGCACCAGCACGCCGCCCGAGCCCTGGATCGGCTCGGCATAGAAGGCAGCGACCCGTTCCGGCCCGCCGATCTCGGCGATCTTGGCGTCAAGCGCTTCCAGCGAGGCGGCGATGATCGCATCGCCATCGCCGCCCACCGGGTTGCGGTAGGCGTAGTGCGACGGAATCTTGTGCTGCCAGTCGTATGGCACGCCGAAGCCGGCATGGAAGGCCGGAAGGGCGGTCAGCCCGGCGCCGACGGTCGAGGAGCCGTGATAACCCTGCTCGATCGAGATGAACTGGTCGCGCTTCGGCTGGCCCTTAGCCTGCCAGTAATAGCGGATGAAGCGGATGGTGCTGTCCACCGCATCCGACCCGCCCAGCGTGAAATAGACGTGGTTCAGGTCGCCGGGGGCGCGTTCGGCGAGTTCCGCCGCCAGCCGGATCGCCGGCTCGGCACCCAGCCCGAAATAGCCTGTGGCGTAGGGCAGTTGCTGCAGCTGGCGGGTGGCGGCATCGACGAGTCTCTGCTGCCCATAGCCGGCGTTCACGCACCACAGGCCGGCGAAGCCATCCACCAGCCGGTGTCCGGAGGCGTCGGTGATCGTCGCCCCGGAGCCGGAGGCGATCACCCGGACACCGGCCTTCTCATGGCCGCGGTAGGACGCGACGGGATGAACCAGATGGGCACGGTCGAGTTCGATCAGGGAATTGCTGAGCATGGTCCTCTCCGGATCAGCCGAGTGCCTGGCTGGCGAGCGCGAATGTCGAGACGGGTGCGGACGGCTGGGCGGCCGTCGCGGGAGCGGGCCGGCGCATGGCGACGCCGCCGCCGACATGGCGCAGGCCGCAATCGGCCAGCCACGGGCCCAGGCCGGTGCCGGCGGTGGTGTCCACCCGCAGGAATTTTCCCGGATGCGCGGCGATGATCGGGCCGATCAGGGCCTTGGCGCCCTCGGCGTCGGGGGCCACCACCGGGCCGATGACCTGTCCGCGGCCGAAGTCGCGCAGCGCCGCGAACCCGACGGCAGCGCCGTTCCGCCGCAACAGCGTGAAGGAGCCGACCTCGGCGAACCGGTCCAGCAGCAGACTGCGGTCGGCGCCGAAGGCCTGCCGGTCCAGAGCGGCGATGACGGCATGATCGTCCGCGGCCGCGGGGGCGACGTCTTCCGCCGCAAAGGGCGGAACCGGCCCGCCTTCTCCCTGGTGCTGAAGGACCATGCCGACCTCGCGGAAGCCCAGCTTCTCATAAAGCGGAAGCCCTTCCCGGGTCGCGGTCAGACGTAG
Organism: Azospirillum humicireducens; assembly: GCF_001639105.2. Taxonomy (NCBI): domain Bacteria; kingdom Pseudomonadati; phylum Pseudomonadota; class Alphaproteobacteria; order Rhodospirillales; family Azospirillaceae; genus Azospirillum; species Azospirillum humicireducens. The sequence continues at coordinate 153,687 of NZ_CP028903.1, read as the reverse complement.
CGGACGGGCGCCGGCCAATGCCATCGCCTCGTCCATCAGACGGCGGCCAAGACCTTGCCCGCGCCAGCCTTCATCGACGATGACCATGTTGACGGTGGCGGCATCCTCGCCATAGGGCGTCATCAGCACCGTTCCGACCACCTGAGACGTCTCTGCGTCCAAGGCGACCAGGCCCTGGCTCAGCGAAAGGGTCAGGGACCAGTCTTCCAACCGGTGCGGCCATTGCGCCTGCTGCGACAGGAGGAGCGCGTCCTTCAGATGCTTCGGCTCGAAGGCCAGACAGTGAGCCGTTCTTTTGGAAACCGTATTTTTGCTCATGGCCAATCCTTTCACCCTCTCCTTCCAAGAGTGAGCGCAGTGGCCCCGGACGATTGTCTGAAGGCTGCAGCCGCCGCGACATCTTTCACCTTTGCTGCGGCACCCCGCCGCATCTTATGCCGCGACCGTTGCCGTCGAACCCGCCGACGGCACCTCCATTCCCCGGTCAGGGTGTGCGGGCGCCCTTTCCCTCCCAACCAAATGCTGAGCGCCGAGACGGAAACGGAACTTTGTGCTTTCGCGCCGGCCAATTCGGTAAGGCCCGGTGTGGAGGCGGGGCTAGGATCGAAGGGCAGGGCCGATCGAGCCCCTTCCATTTGCCCCCCCCGTGACCCATCCCAAGGAAAGCGACCATGAGCCAGTTCCGGCCGAAATACGTCACCTTCGATTGCCACGGCACGCTGATCAATTTTCAAATGGCGGAGGCCGCGCGCGATCTGTACGGCTCGATCCTCGACGAGGCGCGGATGACGGAGTTCATCAAGAACTTCGCGGCCTATCGCCTGGATGAGATCATGGGCGACTGGAAGCCCTACGCCGACGTCGTCCACAATTCCCTGGAGCGCACCTGTAAGCGCAACAACGTCGTCTTCCGCGACGAGGACGCGCGCATGGTCTATGAACGGGTTCCCACCTGGGGTCCGCACGCCGATGTGCCGGCCGGGCTGGCGAAGGTCGCCAAGGAAATCCCGCTGGTCATCCTGTCCAACGCCATGAACGACCAGATCCCGTCGAACGTGGCAAAGCTGGGCGCGCCCTTCCATGCCGTCTACACCGCCGAACAGGCGCAGGCCTACAAGCCGCGCTTCAAGGCCTTCGAATACATGTTCGACATGCTCGGCTGCGGGCCGGAGGACATCCTCCACTGCTCCTCCTCCTTCCGCTACGATCTGATGTCGGCGCATGATCTCGGGATCCGCAACAAGGTGTGGGTCAACCGCGGCCACGAACCGGCCAACCCCTATTACGGCTATACCGAGATCCGCGACATCTCCGGCCTGCCCGGCGTAGTCGGGTTGTAAGGGGCGGATTTCACGGTTCAGGCTGCAATAGGAAGGACCCAGGTCATGAAGTTCGTCTCCTACTGGCACGACACCGCACCCGCCTTCACGGGTGGGGGCGAGGGGGTCGCAGAGGCCGTCCAGGGCCATTACGATGTCGCCATCGTCGGAGGCGGGTTCACCGGCCTGGGTGCCGCCCGCCAGCTTGCCAAGGCCGGGGCGCGGGTGATCGTGCTGGAGGCCGGCCGCATCGGCGGCGGCGCGTCGGGGCGCAACGGCGGGCACCTCAACAACGGTCTGGCCCACAGCTTCATCGCCGCCAAGACCGCCTTGGGGACGGAGCGCGCCGTCGCCCTCTATCGCGCCTTCGACCAGTCCATCGACACGCTGGAGGCGCTGATCGCCGAAGAGGGAATCGCCTGCGATTTCCGCCGCGCCGGCAAGCTGAAAATGGCCTCCAAGCCCGCGCATTTCGACGCCATCGCCCGCAACTTCGAGGCGGTTCACCGCGAGGTCGATCCCGACACGGCACTGCTGACCGCCGAGGAGCTGAAGGGGGAGGTCGGCTCGCCGTTCCATGGCGCGATGCTGTCGCGCAAGAGCGCCATGATGCATATGGGCCGCTTCGTCACCGGGCTGGCGGAGGCGGCCGTGCGCCATGGGGCAGTGCTGGTCGAAAACGCGCCGGTCGGCGCCGTCACCCGCTCGGGCGACCGCCACACGCTGTCCACCCCGCGCGGAACGCTCACCGCCAAGGAGGTGCTGGTCGCCACCGGCGCCTACACCACGCCGAACTTCAGCCATTTCCGCCGCCGCATCATCTCGGTCGGCAGCTTCATCATCGCCACCCGTCCGCTGAGCGACAGAGAGATCCAGTCGGTGGTGCCGGGCAACCGCACCTACGTCACGTCGATGAACATCGGCAACTACTTCCGCCTGGCGCCCGACCGGCGGCTGATCTTCGGCGGCCGGGCGCGTTTTTCGGCCACCTCGGACCAGCGGTCCGATGCCAAGAGCGGGGAAATCCTGCGGGCGAGCCTGGCGAAGATCTTCCCGCAGATCGCCAGCATCGACATCGATTACTGCTGGGGCGGTCTGGTGGACATGACCAGCGACCGTTATCCGCGCGCCGGCTATCAGGACGGCCTGTGGTACGCCATGGGCTATTCCGGCCACGGGGCGCAGCTGTCCACCCATCTGGGCATGACCATGGCCGACACGATCCTGGGGCGGGAGGACCGGAACCCGCTGAAGGGGCTGTCCTGGCCGGCCGTGCCCGGCCATTTCGGCAAGCCCTGGTTCCTGCCGCTGGTCGGGCTGTACTACAAGGCGCTCGACCGGATCCAGTGACGGTCGGGAAACAAAAAGCCCGGCGGGAGCGAAGGGCTCCCGCCGGGCTTTTTGCTGTTCCTGCGCGTCAGCCCAACCCGCCGATGTGGAAGGTCTTCATCTCCAGATACTCCTCGATCCCCACCTGCGCGCCTTCGCGGCCCAGGCCGGACTGCTTCACGCCGCCGAAAGGAGCCACCTCGGTGGAGATCAGGCCGGTGTTCAGCCCGACCATGCCGGCCTCCAACGCTTCGCCGACCCGCCAGGACCGTGCGAGGTTCTGCGTGTAGAAGTAGGCCGCCAGCCCGAACGGCGTGGCGTTGGCCAGCGCGATGGCCTCCTCCTCCGTCTCGAAGCGGAACAGCGGCGCTACCGGGCCGAAGGTTTCCTCGCTGGCCAGCAGCATGTCGGTGGTGGCGCCGGTCAGCACCACCGGGGCGACGAATTGCGGACCCGGCGCCGCCATGGCGGAAGACGCGACGGTCGCCCCCTTGGCGAGCGCGTCGGCGACATGGCGCTCGATCTTCGCGATGGCGGCTTCATTGATCATCGGGCCGATGGCGACCCCCGGCTCCAGCCCCGATCCCACCCGCATGGCGTTGACGCGGGCGACCAGCCGGTCGCGGAACGCCTCATAGACGCCCGCCTGCACCAGGATGCGGTTGGCGCAGACGCAGGTCTGGCCGCCGTTGCGGAACTTGGACAGGAGGACGCCTTCCACCGCCTGATCGAGATCGGCGTCGTCGAAGACGATGAAGGGCGCATTGCCGCCCAGCTCCAGGCTCAGCCGCTTGATGCCGTCGGCGGCCCCGCGCATCAGCAGCGATCCGACGCGGGTGGAGCCGGTGAAGGAGATCTTGCGGACGGTCTCGTTCGCCAGCAGCTCCTCGCCGATCGCCTCCGGCCTGCCGGTCAGGATGTTGATGACGCCGGCCGGGATTCCGGCCCGTTCGGCCAGCACGCCGAGCGCCAGCGCCGAATAGGGGGTGAAGTCCGACGGCTTGATGACCACGGTGCAGCCGGCGGCCAGCGCCGGCGCCACCTTGCGGGTGATCATGGCGTTGGGGAAGTTCCACGGCGTGATGATGCCGCAGACGCCGACCGGCTCCTTCAGCACGACGATGCGGCGGTCGGGGGTGGGAGAGGGGATGGTGGTCCCGCCGATCCGCCGCGCCTCTTCGGCGAACCATTTGACGAAGGAGGCGCCATAGCGGATCTCGCCGCGCGCCTCGTCCAGCGGCTTGCCCTGCTCCAGCGTCAGGATGCGGGCCAGATCCTCCAGATTTTCGATCATCAGCGCGTGCCAGCGCTCCAGCAGCGCGGCGCGGTCGGCATGGGTGCGCCGCTTCCAGGCCGGGTAGGCTGCGGCCGCGGCGGCGATGGCCTCGCGGGCGTCGGTTCCATCCATGTCTGGAACGCTGCCGAGGCTGCTGGCGGTCGCCGGATTCCGGACGTCGATGGTCCGGCCGGCAGCCCCGTCGCACCAGCGGCCGCCGATCAGTCCCTGTGCGCGGAACAGGGAGGAATCCGTCAGGTGATGGGTCATGGTCGTGTGTATTCCGCTGCGGATGGTTTCAAGGGGCTGGCGTTACGAAAGGGCCGACAGCACGGCGGCGGTGATCGCGTCCGTTTTGTCCTTGCCGGGGACGGTGCCGATGCCCCTGCCGGTGGTGTCGCCCAGCGCCGCCATGACGCGGTCGGCGGCGGCCTTTTCCCCCAGATGCTCCAGCATCATCGCGCCGGACCAGATGGCGGCGATGGGGTTGGCGATGCCGAGATGGGCGATGTCCGGGGCCGAGCCGTGCACCGGCTCGAACATCGACGGCGCCTCGCGGTCGGGGTTGAGGTTGGCCGAGGCGGCGAAGCCCAGCCCGCCCTGGATCGCGGCGCCCAGGTCGGTCAGGATGTCGCCGAACAGGTTGGAGGCGACGACGACGTCCAGGCTCTCCGGCGCCGTCACCATCCGCGCCGCCATCGCATCGACGTGATAGCTCGTCACCTCTACATCCGGGTGTTCGGCGGCCAGCTGGCGGGTGATCTCGTCCCAGAACACCATGGAGTGCTTCTGCGCGTTCGACTTGGTGACGGAGGCCAGCTTGCTGCGCCGGGCACGGGCCTGGGCGAAGGCGAAGCGCAGGATACGCTCCACCCCCATGCGGGTGAAGATGCCGGTCTCCACCGCCACCTCCTGCGCCGTCCCCTGATGGACGCGCCCGCCGGCGCCGGCATATTCGCCTTCGGTGTTCTCGCGGATGCACAGGATGTCGAAGCCGCCGCGCCGCAACGGCCCCTCCACCCCCGGCAGCAGCCGGTGCGGGCGGACGTTGGCATACTGGTCGAATGCCTTGCGGATGGGCAGCAGCAGCCCGTGCAGCGACACCGCGTCCGGCACCTCCGCCGGCCAACCGACGGCACCCAGCAGGATGGCGTCGTACTTGCGGAGCGTCTCGATGCCGTCGGCGGGCATCATCACGCCGGTTTCCTTGTAATGGGCGCAGGACCACGGCATTTCGGTGCCGGCCAGCGCGAAGCCGGACTGCTTCGCCGCGGCCTGGAGAACCTGCCAGGCGGCGTCGACCACGGGATGTCCGATGCCGTCGCCCTTGATAATCGCAATGTTGTGGGTTTTCATCGAACGTCCCTTTGTTGGTGCTTGCCGGTTTTCATCAGGTTAAAGGCCGATCAGCACGCTTTTGCTGCGGCGGTTGGCGAGATAGGCCTCGCGTCCCAGATCCTTGCCGATGCCGGAGCGCTTGTAGCCGCCAGTCGGCAGGATGTGGTCGCGCGAGCGGCCATAGCGGTTGACCCACACCGTCCCGGCCTGCAGCCGCCGGGTCAGGCGCAAGGCACGCGACAGGTCGCGGGTGTAGAGTCCGGCGGCAAGCCCGTAGGTCGGATGGTCTGCCAGCGCCATCGCCTCCTCCTCGCCGTCGAAGCTCTGCACGGTCAGCACCGGGCCGAAGATCTCCTCGATCACGGCGGGGGAGGTTTGGTCGACCCCGGCGATCAGGGTCGGTGCATAGAAATAGCCTTCGCCTTCCATCGGCACACCGCCGGTCAGGCATTCCACCGAGCCGCCGAGAGAGGCGGATACGATGGAATGGATGCGGGCGCGCTGCCGCTCGGAGATGATCGGGGAATAGCGCGTCGTCTCGTCCCAGGTCGGGCCGGGGCGGACGGCGCGCATGTGGCCCAGGATCCGCTCGATCAGCGGTTCGGCAACCGTTCTTTCGACCAGCAGGCGCGAGCCGGCGACGCAGGCCTGGCCGGCGTTGGACAGCACGCTGGTGGCGATGGCGGCCGCCGCCTTGTCCAGGTCGGCATCGGCAAAGACGATCTGCGGGCTCTTGCCGCCCAGCTCCAGCGTCATCGGCTTGACGCCGCTGCGGGCGATGTCGGCCATGATCGCCGATCCGGCCGCCGTCGAACCGGTGAAGCTGACCTTGGCGATGCCGGGATGGCGGGTGATGGCGGCACCGGTGGTCGGGCCGTCGCCCTGGACGATGTTGATCAGCCCGGCGGGAAGGCCTGCCTTCACCGCCAGCTGCGCCAGCAGGACGGTGGAGAAGGGCGTCATCTCCGACGGTTTCAGCACCACCGCGTTGCCGGCGGCCAGCGCCGGGCCGAGCTTCCAGCCCGCCATCGACAGCGGGAAGTTCCACGGTGTGATCGCCCCGACGACGCCGTAGGGTTCCGTCATCACCATGCCGAAACTGCCGTCGTCGGTGGGGGCGAGGTCGCCGCCCTCCTTGTCGGCGAACTCGGCGAAGAAGCGGATCTGCTCGGCCGTCACCGCGACATCGCCGGCGACCAGCTGGCCGACCGGACGGGTGGAGGACAGCGCCTCCACCTGCGCCAGGGTTTCCGCCTCCTCCTCGATCAGGGCGGCCCAACGCTGCAGCACGGCGGTGCGCTCGCGCGGGCGGACGCCGCCCCAATTGCTGGACTTCAACGCGGCCTGCGCGGTGGCGACCGCCTCATCGACGAGATCCGGCGAGGCGACCGGACAGGCGGCATAGGCCCGGCCATCCGACGGCCGGTGCATGGGCAGCCCGCCTTCCATTGCGCTGGCCGCCGGAATCAGGCGGTCGCCGATGAAGTGGCCGATGGGCAGCGGCAGGCGGTCCGGGTCGAAGGACAGGCTCATGACGGACCCTCAGCTGACGGTGAGATAGATCTTGCGGACGGTCTCGATGGTCTTCCACACGCCGGTGAAGCCCGGCTTCATGACGAAACTGTCGCCAGCCCGGTAGACCACCGGCTCGCCGCCGTCCGGCGTGATTTCGATGACGCCGGCCAGGATGTGGCAGAACTCGAAGGTCTCGCCCTTGATCGAACGGGTTTCGCCCGGCGTGGCCTCCCAGACGCCGGTCAGGACCTTGTCGTCCTTGGCCGCGTCCTGCGCCCAGGTCTTGAAGGCGGGCGAGCCGGCGATCAGCCGTTCCGGCAGCGGGCCCGATTCCCGCGGGGCGAAGGTCGGGGCGGGATCGATGGTCTTGAGCAGCGACATGGCGGGATCCTTGGTTGCGAGCGGCTGTGCCGCGGGGAAAGGCCGGGTGGCGGCGTCAATAGCCGCGCTGCCGGTCGATGAGGCCGACCGGGTCCTGTCCGGCGAAATGCCGGCGCAGATTTTCGATGACCGCCTGAGCCGCGCTTTCGGGCTGGGTGATGCTGGCGACATGCGGGGTCAGCACGATCTTCGGATGGGTCCAGAAGGGATGGTCGGGAGGCAGCGGCTCCGGGTCGGTGACATCGACCACGGCTCCGGCCAGGTGGCCGTCGTCGAGCGCGCTCAACAGCGCGGCATGGTCGAGCTGCGGGCCGCGCCCGGTGTGGACGAGTGCGGCCCCCTTGGGCAGCTTGGCGAGCAGCCGGGCGTCGAGGAAGCCGCGGGTGTCCGGGGTCAGCGGCAGCAGGACGATCAGGATGTCGGTGTCGGCCAGCATCGCGTCGAGGCCGTCCGCGCCATGGCGGCAGGTCACGCCCTCAAGCTGGCGCGGCGAGCGGCTCCAGCCCGACAACGGAAAGCCGAAGGGCTTCAGCCGGTCCAGTACCGCCTGCCCCAGCACGCCCAGCCCAAGCACGCCGATCCGCCGCTCCGCCGCTTGCGGCTGATGCAGGGGGCGCCACATGCACTCCGCCTGCTGGGCACGATAGGCCGGCATCTGGCGGTGCAGGGTCAGCACGGCAAGCGTTGCGTATTCCTGCATCATGCGGACGATGCCGTCCTCCACCATGCGCACGACCTTCACATGGTCGGGGAGGTCGGTCATGGTGAACTGGTCCACCCCGGCCCCGATGGAAAAAACGATCTCCAGATTGCGGTAGCGGGCGAGGTCTTTCGGGATGGTCCAGGTGATCAGGTAGCGCACCGCATCGGGATCGACGGTGCCCGGATCCATCGAAAAGGGCAGGTCGGGCAGCTCGTCGGCAAAGGCCTTTGCGAACACCGCGCCGCGCGTGGCATCGGAATTGAACAGGAAGGTCATGTGCGTTCCTTGGGCGATGGGCAGCGGTGCGTCAGAGGCGGCAGCGCTGAACCAGCGCCTCGATCATCGACTGGCAGGCCTGCAGCTCCTCCACGAGAATATGCTCGTTGGGACGGTGCGCCCGCGCGATGTCGCCGGGGCCGCAGATGATCGCGTCGATCCCCGCGGTCTGGTACAGACCGGCTTCCGTGCCATAGCTGACCGCGGCCAGCGGTTCCTGTCCGGTCAACTCCTCCAGCAGGCGGGCCAGCGGCGTGCGGGCGGCCAGGAACAGGGCGGGATAGGCGCCGGTCTGCGTCCAATCCACGGCGAACCCCTTTTCCTCCAGCCGTTCAGCGGCCTCGCGCACCGGCTCCAGCAACGTTGCGGGATCGATCCCGGCGATGGCGCGGGCTTCGAACTCGGCGGTGCAGGTGTCGGGGATGACATTCACCGCAAGCCCGCCCCGGATGGTGCCGACCTGCAGCGAGGAATAGGGCGGCTCGAAGGCCGAATCCCAGGGGCCCCGCGTCAGGCGGTCGGCCTGGGCGACGGCGGCGGTCAACGCGTCGGCCATGGCGTGGATGGCATTCAGACCCTGATCGGGACGGGAGGAATGGCCGGACCGTCCGCGGACGGTCAGCCGGGCGGCCGCCTTGCCCTTGTGGGCGCGGACGGCGCGCAGGCCGCTCGGCTCCCCGACGATGACGCCCAGCGGCGGGGCGCACAGGTCGGGCAGATGCGGCAGAAGATGCGGTGCCCCCTGGCAGCCGGCCTCCTCGTCATAGGTGAAGGCCAGATGGATCGGCCGGGCGAGCGGGGCGGCGGTCAGCGCGGGCAAAGCGGCAAGCGCCGCGGCGATGAACCCCTTCATGTCGGAGGTGCCGCGTCCGTAGAGCCTGTTGCCGTCCGTGCGCAGCTGGTACGGATCGCTGGTCCATTCGGGTTCGGTGGCCGGAACCACGTCCATGTGGCCGGACAGAACATAGCCCGGAACCATCGCCGGCCCGATGGTGGCGAACAGGTTGAACCGGTCGCCCTCCGGCCCCGGCAGAACACGGACACGCACCCCGGCCCCTTCCAGGATGCCGCGAATCCCGTCGACGATGGCACCGTTGGGTGTCCCCACCACGGAGGGAATGGCGATCAGGTCCTTCAGGATATCGATCACGGTCATGGCGGCCTCACCTTGTCCCATGCTGCGCGCCACGGGCGCTGAGGAGTCGTTTTCGGGTTCGCTGCGGTGTGCGGAGAGGGGCGGCGGCCTTGATGGCTGCGACAGTTACGATCTTAGCGGGCGTGCGCTCCATTCCATGCTGAATGACCAGGGGATTTAGAGGATTGTTGTGCAGGGCCGGCGCATTGCGGTGATTTGTGCGGCGGTTGCCCCGGTACTCTCGGGAACCGGTTGGGGGCTCGGGCATGTCGGTTGCGCCATGGGAGCGCCGCCTCCCGGTATGGAAACTCCGAGGAGGAGGACGCTTTGAGCGAACTGGGGGGGAAGGATGGTTCGGCGGATGGTGCGTTACCGCCATCCCTGATGGTCGACGCCTTCGACGTGCGCGTGGCCGACGTCGCCGATATCGACCTTGAGCGCCTGCAGGCGCTGTCGATCTCGGTCGGCTGGCCGCATCGTGCGGAGGATTGGCAGTTCGCGCGCGAGGTCGGGCACGGCTTCGTCGCGCTGGACGAAATCGACCGCGTCCTGGGGTCGGCGATGTGGTTCCCCCATGGCGACGAATTCGCGACCATCGGCATGGTCATCACCTCGCCCCGGCTGCAATCGCTGGGTGTCGGCGAATGGTTGATGAAGCGGGTGCTGTCGGCGACGGCGGGCCGGACCTACCGGCTCAACGCCACCCGCGCGGCGCTGGCGCTCTACCGCTCACTCGGCTTCATCGGCCACCGGACCGTGTTCCAGTGCCAGGGCCAGGCGCGGCGCGGCGACCGGCCCCCTTCCGCGGAGCCGGTGCGGCGCCTGGAGGCGGCGGATCTGGCGGCGGTGACGGCGCTGGACGAACGCGCGTTCGGGACCTCGCGCGCCGGGCTGATCGCGCGGCTGTTCGAACAGTCGGTCGGCTATGGGCTGGAGCGGGACGGCGCCCTGGTCGCCTTCGCCCTCTGCCGTCCGTTCGGCCGCGGTCATGTCGTCGGTCCGGTGGTCGCCGGACTGGACGAGGACGCGGTCGCCGTGGTTCACCCCCATGTCGATGAGCATGACGGCCGCTTCCTGCGTCTGGACACCCATCTGGACGAAGGGATCTTTCCGCTGTTCCTTGCCCGCTCGGGCTTGCGGGTCTTCGATACGGTGCTGTCCATGTCGCTGGGCGCCCCGCTGACCGACCCGGCGACGCGGTCGCCGGACCATCCCGTTACCTACGCACTCGCCTCCCACGCCCTGGGTTGAGCCGCCACCGGCTTCATTAAAAGGATGCGCCGATCATGCCGGGAAAGACGCCGGACTCCTCCGCCGGCTCTCACGCTGCCCCCATGCCGGACCTTATGCCCGAACCTTCTCCGCCCGGCGTGCGCAGCGGAGTGATGCTTCGGCTGCTGTCGGCCGGGTTGTTCGTTGTGATGTCGTTGTTCGTCCGTCTGGCGACCGTCGAGGCGCCGATCGGACAGATCGTTTTCTACCGCAGCGCCTTCGCCCTGCCGCCGATCGTCGCCTATCTGATGTGGCGCCGGCAATTCCCCAAGGCCCTGAAGACGCGGCAGCCGATCGGCCATATGAAGCGCAACCTGTATGGTGGCGCGGCGATGGTGCTGTCCTTCATTTCGTTGGCCTATCTGCCGCTGGCGCTGGCGACGGCGCTGGGCTTTCTGGCTCCGCTGCTCGCGGTGCCGGCCGCCATGCTGTTCCTGCGGGAACGGCCGGGCGCCGTGGCCATCGGCGCGGCGCTGACCGGTTTCGCCGGGGTGGTCCTGATGCTGGCACCCGCCTTCGATGGGCCGAGGCTGGATCACGACACCATCATCGGGGTGGCTGCCGGGCTGGCCATGGCGGTCGCCACCGCTGCCGGACGGGTCGAGATCAAGACGCTGACCGCGACCGAGGCGCCGGGAACCATTGCCTTCTACTTCGCCGTCCTCTGCGCGCTCGGCGGTCTGGCGAGTTGGCCGTTCGGATGGATCACCCCGACCGGCCATGCGCTGGCCTATCTCGTCGCGGCAGGCATCTCGGGCGGGTTGGCGCACATAACGATGACAGAGGCGATGGCCCGCGCTTCGGTTTCCACCCAGGCGCCGTTCGATTACACCGCCATGCTGTGGGCGCTGATCCTCGACGCGGTCATCTTCGGCCTGCTGCCATCCCCGGTCAGTCTGGCTGGAGCCTTCGTGATCGCCGCCTCTGCGCTGGTCATTCCCCTGTCGGCCCGTTTCACCGCCCGGTCTGAAGCGCTGGAATCCGCAAGCTGAAGCCCCCGAACCGCGGCCCGCCGGTCGATCGGCGGGCCGCGGTTCGCATGTCAGGGCCGGCTGGCCGGCTGGCTGGCGGCCTGGAAGCGGTCGATGCGGAAATCATGCAGCGGCGTTTCGGTGCGCCCGGTGGCGATGAGTTCCGCCATCACGTCGCCGACGCCGGGTCCGAGCTGGAACCCGTGGCCGCTGAAGCCGAAGGCATGGAACAGGCCGGGCGTCGTCGCCGACGGCCCCATCACCGGCAGCTTGTCGGCAACATAGCCCTCGCAACCCGACCAGGTGCGGATCACCGCGACATCGGCGATGGCCGGCAGCAGCCGGACCAGCCCCCGCAATTGTCCGGGCAGCCGCGCCGGGTCCGCCCTGGCATGGCCGGGATCGAGCGCCACCGGCACACGCTCGGCGGCGCCGCCGAAGATGATGTTGCCCCGTTCCACCTGCCGCAGATAGCCGTCCCCGCCAGCCCGCGACCACATCCCCACCACCGGCAGGATCCGGTGCGGCAGCGGTTCGGTGACGCCCATCTGCGGCCCATGGGCCGACATCGGCACGGGCTCTCCGAAACCGGCGGCGACGCGGGCACCCCAGGCGCCGGCGGCGTTCAGCAGGCAGTCGGCGGTGAAACGACCCTGTTTCGTCACCGCTTCGAAGCCCGACGCGGTGGCTGACACCTCCACCGGTCCGCAGTCCTCGACGATCCCGGCGCCCAGGCGTCGGGCGGCGTCGGCGAAGGCCGGTGCGATCAGGCGCGGATTGCCGCTGCCGTCCTGCGGTGAGAAGGAGGCGGCGATGGCGCCCGGCCCCAGTCCGGGGAAGCGGCGGCGGATCTCCGGCGACGACAGCTCCTCCAGCTCCAGCCCCCAGGGCCGCGCGTCGGCGATGAAGCGGCGCATGTCGGCCAGACCGTCCTCGTCGAACACCAGCCGCAGATGCCCGGTGGCGCGGAACTCCACATCCCGGCCCAGCAGCCGCTCCGCCTCGCCCCACAATGCCCGCGAGCGGTGGGCGAGCGGCAACTGCGGCAGATAGCGCCCGGTGCGGCGGATGTTGCCGAAGGACGCGACCGTGGCGCCCGTGCCGACGCGGTTGCGCTCCAGCAGCGTGACGCTCAGGCCGCGCCGGGCCAGGAAGAAGGCGGCGGCCGATCCCATCAACCCGCCGCCCAGCACGATAACCCTCATCGACCTCTCCCCCATGCGGGCGGATGCGGCTCCGCCCCATCGGGCAGGCTGCCCACGGTCGGCGGACGGGTCAAAGACCGGTTGGGCAGGATCCCATAAGGCCGGGCTATGGGAGCCGCGCTTCATAAGTCCGCCTTATGCGTTCGCGTCCATTGGGTCTTAGACCGCACTCGCCCCGCCATGCCAGCCTTCTGCCCAGAACAGGCTGACTTGCGGAAGGGAGCGAAGATGGACGGGGGCATGCGTGAGGCCGATTGGAAGGTCGGCGTCGACATCGGCGGAACCTTCATCGATTTCTGCGCGCTGGAGACCCGGTCGGGCCGGGTGGCGTCGCTGAAGGTGCTGACGACGCCGGACGATCCCGGCGCGGAGCTGATGACCGGCCTGACCCTGCTGGCCGAGCGCGAGGGGATGGATCCGCGCACCGTCACCCGCTTCGTGCACGGCACGACGGTCGGGATGAACACCGTCATCCAACGCAAGGGCGCGCCGCTCGCGCTGCTGACCAATGCCGGGTTCGAGGATGTGATCGAACTCGCCCGGCTGCGCATGCCGGACACCTATTCTCTGTTCTGCTCGCGCCCCGACCAGCTGGTGGCGCGTGACATGGTCTTCGGCATTCCCGCCCGCCTGCGGTCGGACGGCACCGAACGGCAGGCCCCCGACATGGCGGCCGTCGCCGATGCCGTCGCCGCGGTCAAGGCCAAGGGGGCGATGGGCGTCGTCGTCTCCTTCCTGCATTCCTGGCGCGACGACGCCCACGAAAGCGCCGTCAAGGCGGAGGTCGCCCGGCTGGCTCCGGAGCTGTTCGTCTTCACGTCCGCCGAGGTCTGGCCGGTGATCCGCGAATATGAGCGGACGACGACCGCGATCCTCAACGCCTATGTCCATCCCCGCATCTCCGGCTATCTGTCGGCGCTGGAGGAGCGGCTGGCCGGCCGCGACGTGCCCGCCCGCCCGCTTCTGACCAAGTCCAACGGCGGGGTGATGAACGCGGCGGAGGGCAAGCGCGCCTGCGTCCACATGCTGCTGTCCGGCGCCGCCTCCGGCGTCAACGGCGCTGCGTGGCTGGCCCGGCAGGCGGGGGAGCCGCGCATCCTGACGCTGGACATCGGCGGCACCTCGGCCGATTTCGCCCTGATCATCGACGGCCAGGCCCAGTTCGGCGTCGGCGAGATGATTGGCGAGTTTCCGCTGCACATCCCCTCGGTGTCGGTCAGCTCCATCGGCATCGGCGGCGGGTCGATCGCCAGCGTCGACGGGCAGGGGGTGCTGCGCGTCGGTCCCGAATCCGCCGGATCGACGCCCGGCCCGGCCTGCTATGGCCGCGGCGGCGACTGGGCGACGGTGACCGACGCGATGGTGGTGTGCGGCTGGCTCGGCCACAGCCAGATGGCCTATGGGCAGCTGCGGATGGACGCCGACCTCGCCCGCGCCGCGGTGGGGCGGCTGGCCGACCGGCTGGGCCGTTCGCTGGAAGCCACCGCCCAGGCCATCCTCGACGTCGCGGTGTCGGAGATGTTCGCGGAGGTCGAGAAGATGGCCGCGCGCGCCGGCGTCGATGTGCGGGACTTCGCGCTGATGCCCTTCGGCGGCGGCGGGCCGATGCTGGGGGTGTTCCTGGCGCGCGAACTGGGCATGCCGCGCGTCGTCGCGCCGCGCTGGCCGGGCGTGGTCTCGGCGCTGGGCGGGCTGGTCGCCGACCTGCGCGGCGATTTCGTCCGCACCCTGTTCGCCGAACTGTCCCCTGGCCTGATACCGACGCTGCGCGAGGCGTTCGCCGCGATGGGCGCGGAGGGTCGCGACTGGCTCGTCGCGCAGGGCCATTCCGGCGCGGTCGAGTTGAAGATCGTCGCGGATATGCGCTATGCCGGCCAGAGCTACGAGATCGAGACGCCGCTGCGCTCCGAATGGCTGGACGGCGACGACCCCAACGCCAGCTCGGGCGCCATCGCCGCCGCCTTCCACGCTGCGCATGCCCGGCTCTACGATTTCGACGATCCGGACGGGCGGATCGAGGTCGTCAACCTGCGATTGTCGGCCATCGGCAACGGCCCGGCGCTGCAGTTCCCCACCGCACAGGACGAGCCGCGCGCCGCGTCGGCCGAGCGGACCGTCCCGGTCTTCACCGGCGGCGCCGTGACCCCGGTCGGGCTCTACCGCCGCGCGGATTTGCAGGCCGGCGCGCAGTTCCAGGGACCGGCCATCGTCGCGCAAGAGGACACCACCTTCGCCATTCCGGCCGGGGCCGAAGCCCGCGTCGACGCGCATCTCAACCTCCACCTGACCTTTGCGGAGTGATCGCCCGTGTCCGATAGACCTGCTTTCGATAAGATGAAGCTTCAGGTTCTGGCGAACCACGCGCGCTCGGCGGCCGAGAACATGGCCCACACGCTCCAGCGCACCGCCCATTCCGCCTTCGTCAAGGAGACGGAGGATTTCACCGTCATGCTGCTGAACCGACGGGGCGAGACCTTCGGCGTGCCGATGGAGCTGGGGGCGACCTGGTATCCCGGCCTGACCTATGGCCGCGCCATCGACATGATCGAGGAGTACCGGCCCGGCGACGTCGCCTTCACCAACGATCCCTATTCCGGCTTCGTGGCGACCCACGCCCCCGACACCCATCTGTGGAAGCCGGTCTTCCATGATGGAAAGATCATCGCCTGGACCGGCGGGCACATCCACAACACCGACATGGGCGGCGCGGTCCCGGCCTCGCTGTCGCGGGCGCTGACCGAAATCCATCAGGAAGGCATCCGCTTCCCGCCGATGAAGCTGGTCCGCGAAGGGGTGTTCGACGAGCAGATCCTGCGGATCATGACCGCCAACGTCCGCAAGCCCGACCTGAACATCGGCGACATCAAGGCGCTGGTCGGTGCGCTCAACACCGGCGAGCGCAAGATCCTCGCCATGGTCGAGAAGTTCGGCAAGGCCGCCTTCCTCGACGGCGTCGACGCGTTGCTGGATCATGCCGAGGCGCAGGCGCGCGACATCCTGCGCGCCATGCCCGACGGGGAGTGGGTCTTCGCCGACTATGCCGACGAGGATTCGGTCGCCGCCAACCCCTGCCGCCTGAAGCTGACCCTGAGGATCCGGGGCGACGAGGCGATCCTGGACTTCACCGGGTCGGATCCGCAGCTGGCATCCTCGCTCAACGTGCCGTCGGGCGGCGATCCCCGCCACACCATCCTGCTGGTCGGGGTCTATTACGTCCTCTACACCCTCAACCCGAAGATTCTGCTGAACACCGGCCTGACCCGGCCCTTCACCTGCATCGCGCCGGAAGGGACGGTCCTCAACCCGACCTTCCCGGCGGCGGTGGGAATGCGGTCGCTGACCTGCGCGCGGCTGCGCTCGGTGATTTTCGGCGCCTTCTCCCAGGCGGTGCCGGAGCGGCTTCCGGCGGCGCCGGCCGGCAACAACTGCATCGTCAACGTGATGACCACCGACGAGCGGACGGGCAACCGCATCATCGCCGCGGTGAATCCGGTGGTCGGCGGCGGCGGCGGCATGCCGCACCGCGACGGCACCAACGGGTCGGGTGCCGACGCCGCCTATCTGAGGAACACGCCGATCGAGATCACCGAGATTGAAACCCCGGTCGAGTTCGTCCGCTACGGTCTGGCCACCGACAGCGGCGGGGCAGGGCGCTGGCGCGGCGGGCTGGCCACCCACATGGCCTTCCGCGTCTTCTCCCCCGACACCCGGATCACCGCACGCAACCGCGACCGCGGCTTCTTCCGCCCCTGGGGCGTGCTGGGCGGCCGGGCGGCCGGGCTGTCCGACATGGTGGTCAATCCCGGCACGGCTGGGGAAAAGCGGCTGGGCAACATCGACACAGCGGTGCTGCAGCCGGGCGACGTGCTGGACATCCGCTCGGCCGGCGGCGGCGGGCGGGGCGATCCGTTCACGCGCGAGGCGTGGCGGGTGGTCCAGGATGTGGCGCGCGGCTATGTTTCCGTGGAAGCGGCGGAGCGGGAGTATGGCGTCGTCATCCGCGAGGGCATGCTCGACGCCGAGGCGACCGACCGGCTGCGGGCGAACCGCAAGGCTCCCACCGCGCATTTCCATTTCGGACCGGAGCGCGAGGGGTACGAGCGGCAATGGACGCCGGACGCCTATGATTTGCTGACGCGGACCCTGGACGGTCTGCCGATCCATTGGCGCTTCTTCGCCAAGACGGAGATCTTCAACCGCATGGCCGGCCGCGCCGGGGCCGACGGGGTGCAGGCGGCACTGGAGGAGGTCTATGCCCGCTTCCCCGAGATGCCGCGCCCGAAAGCCGCGGTGCGGGAGGCGGCGGAATGAGCGGGACGGCGTTCGGCGCCCCACCGGCCCCCGGCGGCCGGCTGGTCAGACTGGCCGAGACGGGGCGGGAGCCGGTCCGCTTCCTGCTGGATGGGGTGGAGCGCAAGGCCCTGTCTGGCGATACGGTGCTGACGGCAATCCTCACCAACCTCCCGGCGCTGCGGCAGGCGGAGTTCGGTCCGGAGCAGCGTGCCGGCTTCTGTCTGATGGGGGCTTGCCAGGATTGCTGGATCTGGCAGGAACAGGGTGCGCGCATCCGCGCCTGTTCCACCCCTGTTGCCGACGGCATGCGGTTGCTGACCCGGACGCGGGAGGATTGGACATGACGACCGCGAACGAACCGCAAGTGGTGATCGTGGGGGCGGGGCCCGCCGGCATCCGTGCGGCGGAAACGCTGGCGGCGGCCGGGTTGCGCCCGACGGTGATCGACGAGGGCGCGCGGGCCGGCGGACAGATCTACCGCCGTCCGCCCGCCGGCTTCACCCGTCCGCCGGCGACCCTCTATGGCTCGCAGGCCGGCAAGGCGGTGGCGCTGCACACCGCCTTCGACGGGCTGGTTTCAACCGGTCGGGTGGTCCATCTGCCGCGCCATTCGGTCGTGGCATTGGCAGACGGGACACTGCACGCGGTGGGCGACGGTGGGAGCCGCCGGATCCGCTATGACCGGCTGATCCTGGCGACCGGGGCGACCGACCGCCTCGCCCCGGTGCCGGGCTGGCAGTCGCCCGGTGTCTACAGCCTGGGCGCGATGCAGATCGCGCTGAAGGCCCAAGGCGTGGCGATGGGGCGGCGGATCCTGCTGGCCGGGTCGGGGCCGCTGCTGACCCTGCTGGCGACGCAATTGCTGAAGGCGGGGGCGGAGATCGCGGCGGTCCTCGACACCGCGGGCATGCGCGGCCAGATCGCCGCCTTCGCCGACCTTGCCGTCCGCCCGTCCTTCGCCCTGCAAGGGCTGGCGATGCGGGCGCGGCTGGGGCGGCTTTACCATGCCGGAATCGCACTGGAGGGCATCGAGGCGACGGAGACGGGGGTGACTGCGGTTCGCTGGACGGATGCCGGCGGACGGGCGCGGCGGACACTGTGCGACACGGTCGGGCTGGGCTGGCATCTGAAGGCGGAAAGCCAGCTTGCCGATCTCGCCGGCTGCCGGTTCGACTATGACGCGACATGGGCGCAGTGGTTGCCCCATGCCGACCGCATGGGCCGCGCCGGGGACGGCGTCTATCTGGCCGGCGATGGCCTGCGTCTGCTGGGCGCCGACGGGGCGGAAGTCGCCGGCAGGCTTGCCGCGGCGGCCAGCCTGTCCGATCTGGGACTGCCGGCGCCGGACATCTCGGCCGACCTGAAGCGGCTCGACCGGCTGGAGCGCTTCGCGCGCGGTATCGCCCGTGCCTTCCCCTGGCCGGCCGATCAGGTGCGGGCATTGCCCGACGATGCGATCCTGTGCCGTTGCGAGGGGATCACCGCCGGTGCGGTGCGCGAAACCGCGGCCTATGGCGGGCCGGAGGCCAACCGGGTGAAGTCCCTGGGCCGTGCAGGGATGGGGCGGTGCCAGGGCCGCTATTGCCAGCTTGCGGCGGCCGACCTGATCGCGGCCTCCGGCGGGCTCGCCCATACCGGAGACGTGGGGCGCCTGCGTGCGCAAGCCCCGGTCCGGCCGGTTCCGGTCCGTGCGCTGCTGGAGGAGGAGTGACGGTCGGCGCGCGTCGTCTCAACCCGCGGTGATCACGCGGGCCGGACCATGTCGAGGCGTTTCAGATCGTCGCGCATCACCGCGATCAGCCATTCGCAGATCGCCCCCGCCGACACGCGGCGCCGGGCGGTGGTGGTCGGCGGCGGTCCGGCGGGAATGGAGGCCGCCCGCGTTCTGGCCGAACGCGGCCACCGCGTCACCCTGTTCGAGGCGGGTAGCCGGTTGGGCGGGCAAGTCCTGATCGCGGCCGGTGCGGAAGGACGGCAGGATCTCCTCGGCATCACCGACTGGCACCGCAGCGAGCTTGAGCGGCTGGAGGTGGACGTCCGTCTGAATGTCTTCGCCGAGGCCGCCGGGATCGCCGCCGAGAACCCGGACATCGTCATCGTCGCCACCGGCGGCGTGCCCGACCTGGACTGGCTCGACGGTGGCGATCTTTGCAGCAGCGTCTCTTTGCTCTGTTCTCCGCCGGACCCTATGTGCCCACGGTGTTGCGCGTCCGCCCGAGTTCCCGGAGCGCCCTCAGGATGCGTCGGCCTCAGTGGAGCGTCGTGGCTGCCGGCGGGGAGGCGGTGCGGGAGGACTCGCGCGAACGCCCGATGCCGAGCAGCTGGTAGAGGCCGAGCGCAGCGATGGTCGCGGTGCCGATGCCGCCGATGGAGAAGCCTCCGGCGGTGACGGTGAAGTTGCCGGCGCCGAGAACCAGCGTCACGCCGACGGTGATGAGGTTGCGCGGATCGGAGAAATCGACGCGGTTGTCGACCCACAGCCGCACCATCGCCGCGGCGATCAGGCCGAACACGACCGTCGCCAGCCCGCCCAGCACCGGCGCCGGGATCGTCCGCAGCAGGGCGCCGAACTTCGGCGAGAAGCCCAGAAAGATCGCGGCGACCGCGGCGACGACGAAGATGAGCGTGGAGAAGACGCGGGTGACCGCCATCACCCCCATGTTCTCGACATAGGTCGTGACACCGGTGCCGCCGCCGCTGCCCGAGACGATGGTGGCAATGCCGTCGCCGATGAATCCGCGGCCGATGTAGCGGTCGAGGTTGCGCCCGGTCATGGCGCCGATGGCCTTGATGTGGCCGAGATTCTCGGCGACCAGGATGAAGGCGATCGGGGCGACCAGCGCCATGGCGCCGGCATCGAAGCTGGGCGTGCGGAACTCCGGCATGCCGAACCACGGGGCGGCGGCCAGCTCCGCGAAGCTGACCGGCGGCAGCAGGCCGAAACCGTTGGCCAGCACGAGATAGAAGACGTAGCCGGCGGCGATGCCGGCGAGGATGGAAAGCCGCCGGATGGCGAGCGGGGCGTAGACCGCGATGAGAGCGGTGGCGACCAGCGTGAACAGGGCGACGAGGATGTGGGGCCCCGTCCCTTCGATGCCCTTGACTGCAACCGGGGACAGGTTGAGGCCGATCGCCGCCCCCACCGCGCCGGTCACCGCCGGTGGCATCAGCCGCTCGATCCAACCGGTGCTGGTCCAGGTCACCAGCATGCCGATCAGGACATAGAGCACGCCGGCCGCGATGATGCCGCCAAGCGCCGGCCCGATGTTCGGGTTGGGGCCCTGGCCGCTGTACCCAGTCACCGCGATCACCACGGCGATGAACGAGAAGGAGGAGCCGAGATAGCTCGGCACCCGTCCGGCGGTGAGCACGAGGAAGATCAGCGTGCCGATGCCGGAAAACAGCACGGCGAGGTTTGGATCAAACCCCATCAGCAACGGCCCGAGGATGGTCGAGCCGGACATGGCGACGAGATGCTGGATGCCGAGCGTCATCGTCGAGCCCCAGGGAAGGCGCTCGTCCGGCTGGACGACGGGGCCGGCAGCAAGCGGCCAACGCGGGAAGTAATCTGCCATGTAGGTTCTGTCCGAAGCTGTGTGGAAAGGCGTCCTTGTCGGGGAAAGCTCAGGCCATTCATAGTCCAAAAGTTGAATAGCCGATCGATTTCAACACGCAGGGCGCCTTGATGGAAACGACGCCCGCTTTTTGGCTCCCGCGACGCCGTTACGCCACATCTTTATGCAAGCCGCAGCCTTTGCCGGGGCACGGACCATCGGAGGCCGGCCGAGGCGGAGCCCGGTCCGGCCATGTGGCGGGCGGCAGCGTGCCAGTCGCCGACCACCAGGGGCGCACCCCCATTTCGGGGGAGTCGTGCCCACCGCAATGTTTGCCGGAGGTGCTCATGCCGATGGTTGGAAAACAAAATCGCTTTCAGAGAGTAATTTTCTCCAGAAACGCGGGTTTCCTGAAATGGCCGGGCAGATATCGTCTTGCGACAGAGTCTCCTGGTCATGGCCTATGAGGGACAGAAGCTTTGTCGGGATGGGGTGCCGTAGCGCCGGTCGGCGCGGATAGCGGTATCCATCCTCGATGACCGCCGTTACTACGCCTCACATTTCGGCCGTTGCGCACTGCGCACGCAATGGACGACGTCCGCGATCCGCTCCGGATCCATCAGGCCGCGCCGCGCCCCGCCCCGGCACAGTGCACCGCGAAAGCCGAGAATCGACGGACCCAACGCCGCGAGAGGAGGGATGTCGGCAAGCCTCAGGGAGCCTGCCAACCCCGCCAGAAGTCCGGCAGCGCGTGCCTGTCCAATGAAATCCTCCAGCGCGGCGGTGGACAGATGATCGCGTAAGCTGCGGCCGTCCTTCAGGCCGGTGTCCAGCATCACGCCGATGAAGCCGGCATCGGCCATCGCATGAACCAGATCGGGTGCAGGGGGTATCAGGTCGGCAAGGATGACGCCGACCAGCGCGGCGGTGCCGCGTGCCCGTGCCGCCGCCTCGATACAGGAGGCAGGGTCGCCGCCGCCGATGAGTCCCATCTTCACGATGTCGACCCCGGTGGCCGCCGTCCGGGAGACGGCCAGCGCCGTGATGTCGGGATCCATCGGCAGATCGCCGATGGTGGCGCTGACCGGCTTTCGTCCGGACACCGTTTCAAGACAGGCGCGGATCGTACCGGCGGGCAGCGCGCCCAAGGCACCCTCGCTGGGATTTTTCAGATCGATCAGGTCGGCCCCGGCCTTCACCGCAAGACCGGCTTCATCGGGATCGGTCACGCTGGCGAGCATGCGGATCATGAAAGCACCTGCGGTTCGACCATGCGGTCGGCTTCGGCCCGGAATGCCGTCAGACGATCACACAGCCAGCCCCAGGCCTCCCGTTCCCGCGGTCCGGCGGTTTTTTCGACGGCAATGGCAAGGTAGGCCATTTCCCGTTCCACCTTCTCCCACGGCAGCAGATGCAGGCGGCTGCACAGGATCGCCGCCTCGATCACGGCGGCGGCGGCGCGGTTGTGTCCGGCGAAGGGCCGATGGGCCTCTTCATGGACGCACTGGCAATGGAAGCGCGGGCGCACCGGATCCGCCTCGACCCGGACCACCTCCACCTCCCAATGGGCGAGGCTGTCGGCCAGACGCATGCCGGCGATGACGGATGCGGGAACCAGCGGCCAGTCGCGCCGCCCGGTCAGGCAACCGGCGAACAGCCGCGCGTCGTCGGTGAGGTTGACCACGGCCCGGCCGGTGGCCTCCAGCGCGTTGAGCGTGACGGAGGGGCGGAAGGGGGCGATCACCAGCCCCTCTCCGGTCCGGGTGACGCCGAAGGGGGCGATGTGCGGGGTGCCGTCGGCGCCCAGCGTGGTGACGATGGTTTCCAGAATCATGATGCCCTTCCGCAGGCCCGGCGGCGCTCCTGCAAGGTCGTGCCGGCCGTCTTGAAACCATGGATATCGCTGTCCACCTCTGCCGCCGTCTCCACGGTGCAGCCCCAGGAGAGGTCTTCGTCCTGGACATAGCGCTTGCCGAGCTGCCAGGCGAGGAAGGCCTTCTGCAACTCCACCCCCATGTAGAAGGCATGTCCGCCGTCCTGCGCCAGCCCGAGCAGGGGATAGAGCCGATAGGGATCGGTCGCCACATGATGCCCGTCCCGGTTGTAGACGTGGACGCCGTCCTCGGCCACCTCCACCCGGAAGGAGGGATCGCGGATGCTGCGGGCGGTCTCCGCGATCTCGGCCGGGGTGCCGGCGAAGGGACGGCGGTCGCGCAGAGCCATCATCCCATCGTCGATGCCCTTGGGCAGGCTGCCGCTTTCCGCGGCGGCATGCATGATCCGCCGCGCCCGGTCGGCCTCGCGCACGGCGGTGCGGGCATGCGGGCTGACCTGGAGGGTCAGGACGGCGCCGATCGACAGTTCCGACACCATGCCCATCAGCAGCGCCGTGGTGCCGGTGGTGTCGGCGTCGGTCAGTTCGGTCAGGTTGCCGATGCCCATCAGCATTTCGATGTCGGGATAGCGCCGGCGCAGGTCGTGATAGCGCACCACCGAGTCCGTGAAGCCGTAATGGATGGGGTCGAGCACCGGATCGGCGAGGAAACGACGGCCGGAAGCCCGCAGCCGGTCCACGGCGCGGCAGAGGGACTCCAGGTCGCGCGCCTTGCCCGGAATCAGGATCGGGGTGGCGTCCGTCCGATCCAGCACCCACAGCGTATCTTCGCTGAGGCTGAGCAGGTAGGAGGCACCGGCCGACGCTCCGCGCAGCAGCTCCTCGGGGTCGGCGCTGTCGACGCTGACGGTGTGGCCGGCGGCGACCAGGGCGGCGACGGCGGCCTCCAGCCCCTCGAACCGTTCGCCAGGGTGGCAGCCGATGTCGATCACGTCGGCACCGTCACGGCGCAGCCTTGCGGCGGTCTCCAGCAGAGTGTCGACGGACCGGTGGGGTGCGTCGACGATTTCGGCGAAGATTGTCACCGCATGGCGGGACAGGTCGGTCCGCACCGCCCGCCCGCCGAGATAGGCGGGGATGTCGCGCAGCTCTTCCGGCCCTCGTTCGAAGCTGACGCCGAAATGCCTGGACAGGGCCGCCAGATCGCATCGGGTCCGACCGGGCAGGATCACGCGGGATCCCGGTGGCGGCGGCGGAAGGCGGCGTCTGATCAGCTCCTCGGTCATCAGGGCGGCGACGCTGACGCCGATCTGCACCACGTCGAACCTGAAAGGTGAGGACGCCATCCCGTTGAGCACTGCCCGCAGGCGTGGTTCCGCCAGCTTTCCGGTCACGAAGACGAGGTGGTCAGACATTCACCAGGCGCCTTTCCGGACGCACGGAGTCCAGACGCGCTGCCAGGACCGCCTCGAGCTCGGAAACGGTTTCGACGACGGTCGTCGCCTCGAACCCGCGCAGCCGTTCGACATTCTCCAGGTCGATGCGCCGGGGATAGACCGGCACCATGCCGTGCGGCGCCTCGGTCATCATTTCCGGCGCGGTGTCGCAGGCGAAGACGATGCAGGGCACCCGGCATTTGCCGGCCTGGGCGAAAGCGTTGGTCGGCAGCGTGTCGGAGATGCCCTGCACGCATTTGGCGACCGTGTTCGAGGTGGCCGGCCCCACCACCAGAGTGTGGTATTCGCCGAAATAGAACCGCCCGATCTGCGGCGCGCTGGCGGCCCGGTCGCGGAACAGGCGGGTGCCGGTGGGGAAGTTGCCGTCGCGGCGGCGATACATGCGCATCACCTCCTCGGCCGCCTTGCTGAGAAAGACGTCGAGCGGCGCGAACCGCTCCATCAGGTCGAGCGTCTCCTTGATGTAATGGCCGGAGCCGGTCAGCGCCCAGGCGAGCCGCGGCGACGTGGGGGCTGGGGACATCCCGGTCATGCCCGCACGCCCGGCAGAAGTTCCGCCTCCGGGCTGCGCAGCAGGACGCAGCCGGGATTTGCCCGGCCGGCGAGCGCCTCCTCCATCAGGATGTGGTTGTCGCGGTGGATGCACCAGCTCTCGCCCGCGAAGCGCGCGCGCCAGAGCGGGAAGGCGGCATCGACCAGCCCGTCGCGGGCCAGGGCCGCCGCGTCGGTGGCGGCACAAGGGCAGGGGCCCGACTTGACCAGCACCAGCGCCGCCGCATCCAGCTCCACCGCCAGCCACGCCGCGAGACTGTCCGAGGTGACATCCCAGCTTTCGGCGATCTCCGGCTGGTCGAGCGCCATCGCCGACGGCAGCCACACCGCCGGCATCCCCGCCCGGATCAGCGAGCGCAGCCGCTCGCGCGTCGCCGCGGTCTGCAGGGTCGGGCAGATGCCGTGCAGCATCAAGCCGAACTGCTCCATCGCCAACAGGGCCATGCGATGGGCCAACCGGTCGTCGAAGCGCCAGTTGTCCTGGGCGTCGCGAACCGCATCGGCGAAGGGGCCGCCGCCCGGCACGATGACCAGCGGATGGAGATGGCCGGGCCGGG
Source organism: Azospirillum humicireducens (assembly GCF_001639105.2). NCBI lineage: Bacteria > Pseudomonadati > Pseudomonadota > Alphaproteobacteria > Rhodospirillales > Azospirillaceae > Azospirillum > Azospirillum humicireducens. Next base: position 128,720 of record NZ_CP028903.1, on the reverse strand, counting down.
CGATCAGATCCAACCAAGTGCCCAGCCGGTGCCAGTCCGACAGGCTGCCGCCGATCTTGATCACCCAGGGCCGCGCCGCGACGGTTCCTGCGGCGTTCGGCGACCCGTCGTCAGGCGATGCGTTGGCCGTCATCGGATCAAATCCGCCGGTCGTTCAAGACCATCAGGCGACGTGACGCCGGCAGGGACGGACCCTGCAACTGGTCGCGCGTCCGCTCCAGCCGGATGCCCGGAACCGCGACCCCGTCATAGATGTCCAGCTTCGCCACCGAAACGCGGGCCGACTGCACCTGTTCATGGGCCAGGCACATGCGGGCGATCTTTTCCGCCAGCATCTCGACCAGATTGGTGTGCTCGTCCATCAGGATCCGTTTCAATCCCGACAGCAGATCGTCGTAGGACAGAACGTCGCCGATGTCGTCGGAGAACTGGGCGCTGTCCTGGCGCACCTGCAACAACAGGTCGATGCGCACCCGCTGGGGAGCGTCACGCTCGTAATCGAAGACGCCGATCCGGCAGGGCAGGACGACATTCTCGAGAAACAGCTCGTAGAGGCCTGCGGGGATGGTGGACACCCGTGAATCGGCAACAGTCGCACCGCGTGCGCATTGGGCGGAAAGGATCGTTTCGAGCATCGGTGCCGTCCTCCTGGCTGTTGTCCGGCTGGGCCAGACGAGGATTGGTGTCGGGCAGGCCGTTTTGAACCTTAGCGGTGGCGCGGGGACGGCACCTGTTCGAATGCGACATCGATTTGGTCTTTTCCGCCGCCTCCGGCATATCTTCGCCGAGGTGCGCGGGTTCCGCACGGCGGCATAGGGTGCGGTATCAGGTCAGGCCGGCGAACTCGTGCGCGGCTGCGAGCGGGCTGTGCCGCTGGTTCTGGCGGTCGCTGCGCGGAGCGATGCCGAAATGGTCGCGGTAGCATTTGCTGAAATGGGTTGCGGAAATGAAGCCGCAGCTGATCGACACTTCCATCACCGACATGCGGGTCTGGCACAGCAGTTGCCGCGCCCGCTTCATCCGGAGGCCGAGATAGTATTTGGCCGGCGAACAGTTCATGTATCTGCGGAACAGCCGCTCCAGATTTCGGCGGGACTGGCCCAGTTCAGCAGCCAGCGTCAGCAGATCCAGCGGCTCTTCGATGTTCGCCTGCATCACCGCCACGGCGGCGTTGAGGTCTTCGTGATCCAGCACCGGGTTGGTCTGCAGCTCCTCCTGTTGGCGGATGCTGCCGGCCCGGATCTTGGTGTGCAGAAGCTGCTCGGCGATGTCCGCGGCCAGCTTTTCGCCATGGCGGGCGGCAATCAGGTGCAGCATCATGTCGGTGGCGGCGGTGCCGCCCGCGCAGGTGAAGCGGTTGCGGTCGATGGTGAACAGTTCGCCGGTCGCTTCGATCTCCGGGAAGGTCTCGGCGAAGCCGGCCATGTTCTCCCAATGGATCGTGCAGCGGTAGCCGTTCAGCAGACCGGCGCGCGCCAGGATATGGCTGGCCGTACACAGCGCACCGAAAGCGATCCCCTGGGCAGCCGAACGCCGCATCCAGGAAAACACCGCCCGATCCTCGTACCAGTGGCCTCCGACACCGCTGCACACCATCACGGCGGACATCGGCGGGGCCTCGGCGACGGCATGGTCGACGCAGATCCCGATGCCGTTGCTGGCCCGCTGGACCCCGCCGTTCGGGGAGAGCAGCACCCAGCGATACAGCTCCTTTCCGCTGATGTGGTTGGCAAGGCGCAGAGGCTCCACCGCCGCGGTGAAGGCGATCATGGAGAAATCGGGAACCAGGAGAAAACCGATCGTGTCGATCTTGGAAACGCCGGACTGCTGTTCATTGCACTTCATCGTCCCGTGCCCCTCTTCCGCATTCCTGCTCGTATTGTCGTGGGTCGCGAATGGTCGGCGAACACGCTGCTTTCCCGTGGCCTTGTTTGTCGGGCGGCCACGTTCGGATGGGCGGGAGGAAATCCTGTTCCGCACCATCAAAGTTTTATGACAAGGAGCGTACGCAGGAAGAGGCCGGACACATTGAACAAAGCGGACATAATTCTTGAAGAAGAACGACGTTTGCGCGGATCCGGATTGTTTTCAAGCACAATCATTAGCTAACGAACGATTGCCTGCCGGTTTGCATGCCCATGTGCGCTGGCCCCACCCGCGTCGATGCGGCTCTTCCAGACGAGCCATCGCGGTGGAGATGTCAGAGGCAGGCCAGCAGTTCGCCGCGTCCGCCGAAGCCGCGGTCGCCCAGCCAGCGGCGCGCCCGTCCGGTCAGGCCCCGGCAGGTCGGCGGCACTCCCTCCAGTTCGGACAGATGGTTGTCCAGGAGCGACAGGAACGGCAGTTGATTGAGGCCGCAATCGGCAAAGCCAGGCAGCGGATCGACTTCGCCGCGGAACAGGACGGTTCCGTTTCGCATGCCATGACCGGTGGCCGGCCCCGGCGTGCCGCCGATCACCAGGCTGCCGGCATTCATGTGCAGGGCGGCATAGGCGCCTGCATCGCCGCCGACCGCGATCAGTCCGCGGCGCATGCGTTCGCCGACGCGGTCGCCGCATCTGCCATGGACCAGGATCCGTCCACCCGTCATCCCCGTCCGCTCCCCTGGCAGCGCGCCGCCCAGCCCATCGCCGGCATTTCCGCCGATGAACAGCAGGCCGCCGCGCATGGCGGCGCCCGCCGCCAGCCCCGCCGCCCCGTCCACGACGAGGGTGCCGCCGCTCATGCCGGTGCCGACGCGGTGGCCGACCGGTCCGGCGACCCGGATGGTGCCGGCCGTCAGTCCGGCGCCGACGAAGTCGAGCCGCCCGTCGCCCTCCAATTCGACGACATCGCCCGGCCTGCCGGACAGCTCGAACAGGTCGCCCACGGCGACATGGCCCCGCCCGTGCCGCAGCGGCAAGGCGGCGATCTCCGCCATGTCCAGCTCCGCCAGCCGGTGCGGCAGCAGGGGAGAGGCGTCGACGCGGCCGGTCAACGGGCCTTTCAGGCGGAAGCTCAGCACGCTCATGGCAGCAGCTCGTGAAGGTGGAAGTGGTGGCGGCCCAGCTTGCCGCCGTAATTGCCGGCGGTGACGCCCCAGACGCCGGAGCCGCGACCGCGCCCGATCAGGCATTTCAACCCGGCGGTGGTGGCGGCCGCGACATCGGCTGCGGTCAGCCCGTCGATGACGATCTCCAGCACCGATTCGACCTCGGCCGGAAGGCGGGAGCGGGGCAGGCCGCGCAGCGTCGGGCAATAGGCGTCGTTGGTGGAGGCAGGCATCCCCTTGTACTTCGCACCCACCTTGGAGCCGGAGCGGACGACCCCGCCGGGGAAGGGCAACACCACGTTGGGCACGGCGCGCATGGCGTCCGCCGCCGCTTCCGCCGCCTCCAGCGCCGCCATCCGGGCATCGGCGAGGATCAGAAGATTGCCGCCGCCGACCGCCGGGACGCTCCAGCTCGATTCCTCGACCAGGAACTCACCGTCCATCACCGGAATGCGCCAATAGCGCCGGTCACCCAGTAGCTTCGACATCTGCTGCCCGTCGCCGAAGTAGCGCAGCTTGCGGCCCAGCGGGATCAGGTCCTCCTTGGCGCCGCGCGGCACTCCGGAGAAACAGGCGGTGCCGGGGCAGGTCAGGATGCACTGGCCAAGGCGGGTCTCCACCTGCTTGCCCAGCACGCTGCGCCCGGTGGCGAAGAACAGCAGGGCGACGCCGGGGCGCCCGTCCGGGGTTTCCTCCGGCGTCAGTTCCCGCTCGATTCCGGCTTCGCAGCCGCAGGCGATGACCGAGGTGGCGAAGCCGGTCGCCGCCATGCCGGCATGACGGGCCCAGGCCGGCGTGTCGGCGGTGACGATCAGCCGCGTCGCCTTCATGTCGAAGGCTTCGGCATAGGTGTTCTCGATGTGGATGCCGTTCAGAAGCATGAGTCGGACGCCGTCAGGGTCGGAACGATGGACAGGCCGCCGCGGCCATGGTCGAGGATCTCGCCGTCCGCGATGCGGAAGTTGCCGAGCCGCACGGTCTGGTGATCCTCGAACCAGGGCTTCAGCCGCCGCTCGATGGCGGCATCGAACTCCGGCCGGACGACGATGGTGTCGCCCCAGCCGGTGGCTGTCAGTTGTCCGTTCCGTGCCACCAGCCGGCCGTTCTTGAACACCAGCGCAGGGGCGGCGAACATCGCCTCGCGGTCGGGCAGATCGTCATACACCACCACGTCGGCGACGGCGCCGGGGCGCAGATGGCCGCGGTCGCGCAGCCCCAGCACGCGGGCGGGGCCGGCGCGGGTCATGATGGCGATCTCCTCCAGCGTGTATTCGCGGTCTATTGCGCCGAGCCGGCTGTGCGCCGCCACGTCGGGGTTGATCCGCGCCAGCTGCTCGTTGCGGAAACTGCGGTCCATCAGCAGCCGGATCAGGTGCGGATAGCTGGTGAAGGGGCCGCCATTGGGATGGTCGGTGGTCAGATAAACCCGCCAGGGATCCTCGATCAGCAGGAACAGCTCCAGCCCGATCGCCCATTGCAGGGCGTTGACGAAGGCCTTGTCGCGGTAGCGGAATGGCACCAGCCCGCAGCCGCCGTCGCATTCGATGTCGGTGCACAGCCATTTGCGCGGGCTGGCGAGGCCGCTGTTGCGGAACTGCGACATGATGTCGGCCGACGCGGTGATGGTCTGGCCGAAGACGATCTGACCGACATCGACCGAGATATTCGGGCTGCGATTCACCGATTCCGCGATCTCGGCGGCGGCCGAGGAGAAGCGGCGGTCGCCCTCCGTCCCGTAGCTGTGGAACTGCAGGTGGGTCAGGTGGGCGGGCAGCCCGTCGAGGGCGGCGATGGTGTCGCGCGTCACCGATTCGTTGCCGGGGATGCCCAGATTGTTGCAATGGATGTGCAGCGGGTGGGGCACGCCCAGGTCGGACAGCGCGGTGGCCAGCGTGGTCAGGATGCGGCGCGGCGTAATCCCGTAATGGGGATGCGCCTCGTCCAGGTCCAGCCGGCGTTGGTTGAACTTGAAGGCGCTGATGCCGCCGGGGTTCACCACCTTGACGCCGACCGCCTGGGTGGCGTGTAGGATCCAGGCGACATAGTCGTTGACCTCCGACTGCGTTGCTCCGGCGGCCAGCCGCTCCAGCAGGAAATCGTCGTTGCCCAGGACCGCATAGCAGCCCTTGTCGATGATCGGGACGTCCGCCAGCTCCAGATGGGTGTGGCGCGCATTGGAGGGCAGCATCGCCGGCTCGAACGCCGCCGTGTAGCCCATCTCGGCATAGCGGTAGCCGGTGACGAAGCTGGACGGGGTGAACAGGCCGCTGCCGGACCGGCGCAGGCCGTCCGGGCCGCTGCCGTGCTCGCGATGTTCCTCCGGAAGCAGCAGGCGGGCGAGGTTCACCTTGCCGCCGCCGATGTGGCTGTGGATGTCGATGGCGCCGGCCATGACGATGCGGCCGTCAAGGTCGATCACCTCACCGATGCGGGCATCCTCCGGTGGCGTCGCGGCGATGCGGCCGTTCTTAAGGTAGAGATCGCGCGGCGGCTCGTGCAGAGAGGTGCCGTCCGCAGCCCCGGCGGGGTCGCAGACGCGGCCGCCGCGCAGCAGGGTGTAGGCGTCAGACATGCGCTGTCTCCCGGACCAGGGCGGGAAGAGGGGAACTGGGAAGCCGGTCGAGCAGCGCAGTCAGCACTGCCGCGGCGGTCGGCAGCGTCGTGGCGTGTGATGAGGGGGCGGGCGATGATGGGGCGGACCGCAGCCGGCGCAGCGGCAGGGCGGCGACTCCGTCGGCGCGGTGGATGCTGCCGGCATGGTCGAGGCCGGGTATGGCGACCGGGATCAGCACGTCGGGATCGTAGGGCAAGGGCTGTCCCGGGCGGGCCAGCACGATCATCGGCGTGCGCGTGTCCGGCACCTCCGCGCCGTTCAGTGCCGACAGCCAGACCAGCGCATCGACCTCGCCCCCGGCCAGCAGGCTTTTCAGCCGGTAGCGCAACGGATCGTGTTCCGGTGGGCCGGCCCCCAGGCGGGAGCGCAGCGGCACGCCATACTGCCAGGCGCACACATAGTTGGCCCCGAGTGCATTGCCCTTGCCGCCCAGCGGGAAGCCGGCGCAGCGGGTGGCGGCATTGGCGGTCACGACCAGCCGGTTGAAGGCTTCGATGGCGATATCACCGGCCGCCGGGTCCAGGGTGGCGGCGATCCAGCCGACGACGCCGAACCGTGCTTCGCGCAACGCGGCGGCGACCCGTGCGAGATCCTCCATCGCGATGCCGCCCACCCGGTCGCCGCGCGGTCTTTCGCCGGACACCAGCTGCGACAGGGCGGCGGCGATGGCGGGGGCGTGGATCAGGTCGGCGGCCAGCCGCTCGAACCCTTCCGGCGCCGGGCCGTCGCCGGGACCGATGAGGAAGCCGCGCGCGGCGCCGGCATCGCGAAACAAGGCCGATGGCGGATGGACGATGCGGTCGAACAGGCGGGGGGCGTGGCGCTCGAACTCCGTCCCGAACAGAACGAACAGGTCGGCGCGGTTGCGCAGCTCGCCGAAGGTCGCGGTCATGGCGCCGGTCACCTGGAGGGCGCGCAGGCCGTGGAACAGGCTGTCGGACGCGGCGTGGTCGACGACCGCATGCAGCCGCTCGGCCAGCGCCAGGGCCGCGGAGATCCCTTCGGTGTCGGCGGCCAGCCCTCCGATGGCGGGAGAGGCGGCGTTCCGCAGCAATACCGCTGCCGCGTCGAGCGCGGCATCGAGCGGAACGGCGCGGCCCTTGATGAAGCAGTGGGCCGGCAATGTCGGAAGGGCGAACAAGGTGCGCGCCCGTGCGCAGCCATTGGCGGTCACCCTGAGCTGGCCGAGCTGATCGCGGGCAACCGTCAGGTCGTCGCAGGCCATTGCGCAGAACGGGCAAACGACATCGCTCATCAGAGGCGGAAGATCGGACCCGCCGATTACGCTGTCCATGTCCTAAACTCCGCGCATGATATAGATGGAGAAGAAGTCAGCAGAAAATGCATATAGAAACCTCTCTATTCATCGAGTGAACGAGAGTACAAGATCGAATTTTCATATCGTTACTACAAATTTGCAAATTTCTATCACTGAAATCATTGATTTTATCGCTGTCGATTTTATTATGTCGGAAAGGCGGCTGGTCGCCTTGGCTTTTGCGACAGGTAGGCCATGATTTGCGGCGAACAGCGAAAGACGGTCGACGCGGTGCGGGTGGAGGTGCCCGCCCGGCTGCATCTTGGATTCCTCGACATGGAAGGCGGATTGGGCCGCCGTTTCGGCAGCCTGGGCCTGACGCTCGACGGGCTGGGAACGGAACTGACGCTGGCACGAGGCGACTCGGCGGGCGACGGTCCGGACCACAAGGCCGACCGTGCGAGGGGATATCTCGATCGGCTGTGCGATGCTCTGGCTCTGAAGGACCGGTATTCCCTGCGCTTCGGCCGGACGATTCCCTCCCATTCCGGGCTGGGGTCGGGAACCCAGCTGGCCTTGGCTGTCGGCGCTGCCCTGTCGGCGATGACCGGCCGCCCGCTGCCGCCGCGCCGGGTCGCCAGCCTGCTCGACCGCGGGGCGCGGTCGGGGATCGGCGTCGGTGCCTTCGAACAGGGCGGCGTCATCCTGGATGGCGGCAAGGGCGCTCTGGACGAGCCGCCGCCCGTCATCAGCCGAATGGCCCTGCCGGAGGCGTGGCGGATGCTGCTGGTGTTCGACGATGCCAACCGTGGCCTGTCCGGCACGGCCGAAACCGTCGCCTTCCGCGATCTGCCGCCCTTCCCGGCGGACAAGGCGGCCTATCTGTGCCGGCTGGCGCTGATGGTCGGGCTGCCCGCGCTGGCGGAGGAGGACGCGGTTCGCTTCGGTGCCGCGGTGACGGAATTGCAGAGCGTGGTCGGCGACCATTTCGCTCCGGCACAAGGTGGGCGCTTCAGCAGCCCGGATGTGGCCGAGGTGTTGCGATGGCTGCCGTTGGCCGGCGCTGCTGGAGTCGGACAGAGCTCCTGGGGACCGACCGGATTCGCGATCTTCGGCGATGCCGGATCGGCGGAGCGTGCCGCGGAGGACGCGCAGGCGCGCTGGCGGACACGGACCAATCTGCGCTTCGTCGTCTGCCGGGGGCGGAACCATGGCGCGGTGGTGGAGACCATGTCCGGACGCGGAGCGGTCGCTTCCGGATATGAAACAGTCGCAAAAAAGACAGCGTGACGAAGTGAGGTGAAAGACAGTGCCATGAAGCGAACCAAGGACTTCGTTTCATGGAAAAGCCCTATATCATTCACGCTATTACTCCAGTAAAGGCGGTCAGTCCATTCGATATCAACATGGCATGCGATGCCGGATATGGCGTTGTGGTTCCATATACCAATGTCGAGACTGGAGAAGTGCCGGGTCTTGTCCAGGACATGATTTTTTCCCGCGCGCCGGGCGACGCCAAGCGGACGGGTCTGTTCATTGCCGGCCGCGACATTCTGAAGGCACTGGACATGCTGGAGGCGGCGCGCGGCGCCATGGTGCCGCCGTTCGAAATCTCGGTCTTCGCCGACCCGTCGGGAGCCTATACCACCGCCGCGGCGATGATCGCCAAGGTCGAGGCCCAGCTCGAAAAGGCCGGCATGGGGCTGGCCGGGGCCAGGGTCGCGGTGTTCGGCGGCAAGGGACCGGTGGGCGGTGTCGCGGCGGTGCTGGCGGCGCGCGCTGGAGCGTCGGTGCGGCTGGTCGGCCATGACGGCGCCGCGTCCGTCGCCGAGCGTGCGGACTCCTACCGTCAGCGCTTCGGCGTAACGCTGGGCGCGGTGGACGGGTCGACCGACGCGCACAAGGCCGCCATCCTGGTGGAGACCGACGTGGTGCTGGCCGTCGCCCGTGCCGGCGTGCAGGTGCTGAGCCGCGCGCAGATCGCCGCCGCCCCCTCGGTCAGGGTTGTGGCAGACGTGAACGCCGTGCCGCCGGCCGGGGTGGAAGGCGTCGACGCCTTCAGCGATGGCGCTGCCATCGAGGGGACCCATGCGGTCGGCATCGGTGCGCTCGCCATCGGGAACGTGAAGTTCAAGACCCAGCATGGCCTGTTCAAGGCGATGCGCGAGGCGGCGAAGCCGGTCTATCTGGCCTTCGACGACGCCTTCGCCCTGGCCCGCGCCCAATGCCGGAAAGCGGCGTGATCCTGGTCGCCGCCCTGTCGGGACGTGCCATCGCCCAAGCGGTCGCGCGGACCGGAGCCATGGCGGCGACGCTGGATCTGTTCGGCGACGCCGATGTGCCGGTCCCTGCCCGCCGGGTGGCGGGCGATCCCGTCGCCGGCTTCGACGGGGAGGCGTTGATCGCGTCGGCGCGTGCGTTGGCTCCAGGCGGCAGCGGTCTGGTCGTGGGATCGGGATTCGAGCAGGCGCCCGGCCTGTTGGACGCCCTGGTGCGGGCAGGTCCCTACCATCTGCTCGGCAACGGGGCGGAGGTGGTGCGCGCCGTCAAGGATCCGGCCGGCTTCGCCGCGCGGCTGGCGAATCTGGGGCTGGAGGAGTTGGGCATAACCCATCCGGAAACGCGGACTGAGGGTCCCGAGGACGCGGTTTCGGGCGAGTGGCTGATCAGGCGGACGGGAGCGGCCGGGGGCTGGCACATCGTGCCCTGGACCGGCGGTCCGCTGTCGGATGGCCATCACCTGCAACGGCGGGCGGCGGGCAGCGCGGTCTCCGTCGCCTTCGTCGCCGACCGTTCCGGCCGGTGCGAGACCGTGGCCATCAGCCGGCAATGGGCCGACCCGGCGGACGATGCGCCGTTCCGCTATGGCGGGGCGGTCCTGCCGGCGGCGCTGCCGCAGGCGCTGGCCGACCAGCTGTCGGAAGCGGCGCGGCGCGTGGCGGCGGCCTTCGGGCTGGTCGGGCTGAACAGTCTGGACCTTCTGGTCGACGGAGACTCGGCGACGGTTCTGGAGGTCAACCCGCGTCCGGGTGCCACGCTCGACCTGCTCGAACGCCACCGGCTGGGCGGGGTGATGCGCGCCCATCTCGACGCGGCGGCGGGACGCAGCTGGAGCCTGGGGGCACCGCGCCCTGGCGTCATCGCCGGTGCGGTTGCCTACGCCGCCTCGGCGCTGACGGTGCCGGACGCCGTCGCCTGGGCTCCCTGGTGCGCCGACCTGCCCCGTGCCGGCAGCGTCATGGAGGCCGGACAGCCGCTGTGCAGCGTCACCGCCTGGGGCGGGGACGAGGAGGAGGCGAGGCGCCGCCTGTCCCGCCGTATCGAAAACATCGTCGCGGACTTCACGCGCCGGTCCCGTCTTTTGGAGAAAACCGCCGATGTCCTCGCTTCCCTTCAGTGTTAACCGGCTTGCCGCCCCCCTGGTCCACGCGCTTGTGGCCGATGCCGCCATGCTGCGGATCGGTGTGGAGCAGCATCCCGCCGGCTGCACCGTGATCGATGCCGGCATCGACCGGCCCGGCAGCCTGGAGGCCGGTCGCCGCATCGCCGAGATCTGCATGGGCGGTGCCGGCAGCGTGCGCATCGCCATGGATTCGCCCTTCGCCCATTGGCCCACGCAGGTGACGGTCGGCGCCGCCGACCCGGTCCTGGCCTGTCTGGGCAGCCAATATGCAGGCTGGAGCCTGTCGGGCGAGAAATTCTCGGCATTGGGATCCGGCCCCGGCCGCGCCCTGGCGGTGAAGGAACCGCTGTTCGGCGAACTCGGCTACCGCGACATGGCCGACCGTACTGTGCTGGTGCTGGAGACCGACAAGCGTCCGCCGGCATCGGTGGTGGAGAAGGTGGCGCGCGATTGCGGCGTGCCGGTGGAGCGCGTGACCCTGATACTGACGCCGACCCGCAGCCCGGCCGGCATCGTCCAGATCGTCGCCCGCGTGCTGGAGGTGGGGCTGCACAAGCTGCACGCCCTGCATTTCCCGCTGGAGCGGGTGCGCGACGGCGTGGGCTGCGCACCGTTGCCGCCGCCGGGCCGCGATTTCGTCCAGGCGATGGGCCGGACCAACGACGCCATCCTGTTCGGCGGCACCGTCCATCTGCTGGTCGACGGGCCGGACGACGACGCGGCCGATCTGGCCGCCCGACTGCCCAGCTCGGCCTCCGCCGACTACGGGCGCCCCTTCGCCGACCTGTTCGCGGCCAGCGGCTTCGACTTCTTCAAGATCGACCCGATGCTGTTCAGCCCGGCCCGCGTGATCGTCACCGCCTTCGAGAGCGGGCGGAGCTTCACTGCCGGGGCATTGGCTCCGGCTCTGCTCGACCGTTCCTTCGGCATCGGCGGCTAGGGGCCGGACGATGGGACGGACCCGCATCGCCATCTTCGTGGACGGCGCCGACTGGCACACCCGGCGGCTGACCGCCGCTTTCGCCCGCCGGGGCGCGAGGGCGGTCCCGGTGTCGCTCGGCGCCTGCGGCTTCGGACCGGACGGGCCGGTGGTGCCGGGCTTCGATGGCGCCCTGCCCGACGCCTGTCTGGTCCGCACCATCTCCGCCGGCAGCTTCGAGGAGGTGACGGTGCGGCTGGGCGTGCTACACGCGCTGTCCCATTGCGGACTTGTCGTGGCCAACGGTCCCGCGGCCATCGAGCGCTGCGTCGACAAGAGCGCCACCGCCTTCCGGCTGGCCGCGGCCGGGGTTCCGACCCCGCGGACCTGGACCGTCGCCGACCCCGTCCAGGCGTCCTCCATCCTGGCCGCCCTCCATGCCGACGGCCGCGCGGCGGTGTTGAAGCCGCTGTTCGGGTCGCAGGGCAAGGGGCTGCGCCGGCTGGATCCCGGCATGGGTCTGCCCGGCCCGGAGGAGATCGCCGGCGTCTATCACCTGCAGGAGTATGTCGGTGCGGCCGATGGCGGCTGGTTCGACTGGCGCGTCTTCGTGGTGGACGGGCGTCCGCTCGCCGCCATGGTGCGTCAGGGCGATCACTGGATCACCAACGTCAAACAGGGGGCGCGCTGTCATCCGGCCAGTCCGGGCGGCGTGCTGGGCGATCTGGCTGTGGCCGCCGCCGCCGCCGTCGGCGCCGACTATGCCGGGGTGGACGTGATCCGCGCGCCCGACGGCCGGTTCCTGGTGCTGGAGGTCAACAGCATGCCGGCATGGCGCGGCCTGCAGGCGGTGACGCCGGTGGATGTGGCGCAGGCGCTGGCCGATCTGGTCCTCGCCCGTCTGGCGTCGGCCTCGCCGCTGTCGGTGGACGCGCGGAGGGCCGGATGAGTGCCTTGCTGCCGACCCCGTTCCAGGATTGCCAGGCCTTGGTGGAAGAGGCGCTGTTCACCGCCTGCCGGCTGGAGTTGTTGGCGCTGAAGCCCGGCAACGTCCACATCCATGCCGAAGGCCATGGCATGAGCGTGGCGCAGTTCCTCGACAGCGCCGCCGCCATCGCCCCGATCCTCGCCACGCCCGGCTGCCGGGTGGGGGAGGCGATCCTGCGCGCTGTCGCGGCGACGCGGGATGTGGCCGGCTGCAACACCAACCTCGGCATCGTGCTGCTTCTGGCTCCGCTCGCCGCCGCTGCGCTGTGCCGTGAGAAGGACGAGCCGCTGCGGATGAGGCTGGCGCGGGTGCTCGACACGCTGAGCGTCGCCGACGCCGCCGATGCCTTCGCGGCCATCCGCCTGGCGCTTCCCGCCGGACTGGGGGGAGCGGCACAGCATGACGTGGCGGAGGCGCCGCGTGTCGACCTGCGGGCCGCAATGGCGGCGGCGGCCGACCGCGACCTGATCGCGCGGCAATACGTAACCGCCTTCGCCGACGTCTTCACCTTCGGCGTGGCCCGCGGGCGATCTGCACTGCGCCGTGGCGCCAGCCCGGCGGAGGCGGCGAGCGCCATCCATTTGGGCTTCATGGCGCTGCACCCCGACACCCACATCGCCCGCAAGCATGGCGCGGCGGTGGCCGAACAGGTGCGGGAACAGGCTTTCCGGCTGGAACGGCGCCTGGCCGTCGATCCCGTCTTCGGCGGCACCGCTTCGGGCCGTCAGGACGGGGCGGCCCGCCGCCTTCTCGCTTTCGACCGCGCGCTGAAGCGCCGCGGCCTCAATCCGGGCACGTCCGCCGACCTGACGGTGGCCTGCCTGTTCGTGCTTCGGCTGGCCGGCGAGCTGCCTGCCGGACCGTGGCCGCCGGAAGACATCCGGCGGAGCCTTTTCAAACCAACCATCGCAAGGGACGCGCAATGCCTAAGATCGACAAGGTTATGGTCGGCGAAGCTCTGGTGGGCGACGGCAACGAAGTCGCTCACATCGATCTCATCATCGGTCCGCGCGGCAGCGCCGCCGAGACCGCCTTCTGCCAGACCCTGACCAACCAGAAGGAAGGCGTGAACGGCCTGCTGGCCGTGCTGGCGCCGAATCTGATGGTCAAGCCGTCCACGGTCATGTTCAACAAGGTGACGATCAAGAACGCCAAGCAGGCGGTGCAGATGTTCGGCCCAGCCCAGCGTGCCGTCGCCCTGGCCGTCGCCGAATGCGTCGAGGACGGCACCATCCCGGCGGACGAGGCCGACGACCTGTTCATCTCCGTCGGCGTCTTCATCCACTGGCAGGCGGAAGACGACCGGAAGATCCAGGACTACAACCATGAAGCCACCAAGCTCGCGCTGAAGCGCGCCATCGCCGGCAGCCCGACCGCCCAGGAGATGCTGGACGGCAAGGCCGCCGCGGTTCATCCGTTCGCCGCCGGCTGATCGGAGGCATGCCGACCGGAGGCGAACCGGGCAAGTTCCCCGGCATCGATCCTCCGGTCGTGGAGCGCGCTGGCCACCAGCACGGCATCGGTGCCGTGCCTGGCCAGCGCATCCAGGTCCGCAGAATCACGCACGCCGCCGGCCCCCCACACCCGAACCCCCGGGCGTCGGGCCGCCAGCGTGGCGATGCGGTCCAGGTCCGGCCCCTCCCCCGAGCCGACCCGGTCCAGCGTCATGGCGATCACCCGCTCAGGCCAGCGGCCCGCCTCCTCATGCAGAGCCGCCGGCCCCAGCGGTATCCCCCGCCGGACGTCCAGCGACAGCGCCACCCGGTCGTGACCGGCGAGCGTCAGCACCGCCTCCAGCGTCGTGCCGTCGGTCTGGCTTTCGCTGCCGATCACCAGATGGCGGATCCCGGCGTCGAGCCAGAGCCGGCACCCGTCCGGCGTCGCCAGTCCGGCATCGACCCAGAACGCCACCTCCGGCCAGCGGGCCTGCAGCGCCGCGACGGTGGAGCGATGGCCGCCATTTCCCCTGATCGCGTCGAGATCGGCGACATAGCAGGCGCGGAAGGGATGCAGCGTCAGCAGCGCGGCCACGATATCCTGGGGTGCCGATCCTGGGATCAGCGCGCTTTCGATGGGGCGGTAGCGGTCGCGCTCCCCCCGCTTGGCATGAACAACCTGCCCGCCCAGCAGGTCGATGACGGGAACGATGTCCATGGAGAACAGCCTTCGTCGGGTTCTGGTCTGCGAGTATGTCACCGGCGGCGCGCTGTGCAACGGGCCGCTTCCGACGGAGCTGCTGGCGGACGCTGACGCGATGGTCGCGGCCCTGGTCGGCGATCTGGTCGCGCTGGATGGAATACACGTCACGCTGTGCTGGGACAACCGCCTTCCCCCACCCTCATTTCCACCCGACCGGGTTGCCCTGTTTCCGGTGGCGCCGGGCGAGGATCCGGACTCGCGGTGGCGAGATGCTGCCGCCCTGTGCGACATGGTCTGGCCGATCGCACCCGAAAGCGACGGGCTGCTGGGCCATGTCGCCGCTCTGTTCCGCGGCACCGGCCGGCCGGTGGTCGCCTGCGCTCCCGATGCCATCGCGCTTGCGTCGTCAAAAACGGCGACGGCGGAACGGCTGGCCGCACAGGGTATCGCGGCCATTCCCACCGTTCCCTTCGGCGCGCCGCCGCTGCCCGCCGCCCGCCATGTGGTGAAGCCGGACGATGGCGCCGGGTGCCTCGACACCTTCCTGGTCGACGATGTCGCCGCCTGGACGCCGCCCCGTGCCGGCCGCTGGATCGTCCAGCCGCTGGTGGATGGCGAGGCGTGCAGCCTGTCGATGCTGGTCGACGCCGGTGGCGGGGTGCGGCTGCTCGGCTGCAACCGCCAGACGGTAGAGCGTGGAGATGGCTGCTTCTCCTTCCATGGCGTGGAGGTCGGGGCGATGGAGCACCGCCGTGCCGCCTGGGAGCCGCTCGCCCGTGCCATCGCCGCCGCGATTCCGGGGCTGCGTGGCTATGTCGCCGTCGACCTCATCGACCGGCCCGACGGCCCCGAATCGAATGGTCCGGTGGTGGTGGAGGTGAACCCGCGCCTGTCCGTCGGCTATTCCGGGCTGTCGCGGGTTCTGGGCTGGAACCCGGCCGGCGAAATCCTCGATCTGTTCCACACCATATCGGCCGACGCCGGCCGGGAGGACGCGCATGTCTGACGTCCATTCATCGACCGTGATCGGCTGGGACATCGGCGGTGCCCACCTGAAGGCTGCCTGGGCTGAGGAAGGTCGGCTGCGCGATGCGGTGCAGGTGCCTTGCCGGCTTTGGCAGGGGATCGGAGAGCTGGACGCGGCGCTCGCCACGGTGCTGGAGCGCCTGCCGGCAGATGCCGACCATGTGGTGACGATGACCGGCGAACTGGTCGACCTGTTCGACGACCGCATCCAGGGCGTGCACACGCTGATCGAGCGCATGGAGGCTGCCCTGCCGCAGGGACGGCTGCGCGTCTATGCCGGCCGGGGCGGGCTGCTGTCGCCGCTGGAGGCGCGCGGCCGGGTGATGGACGTGGCATCGGCCAACTGGATGGCGACGGCCGCTGTCGTCGCCCGGCGTCTGCCGGCGGCGCTTCTGGTCGACATGGGCAGCACCACCACGGACATCGTGCCCGTGCGGGACGGCGCGGTGGCGGCGCGCGGCATCACCGATCATGAGCGGATGGCGGTGGAGGAACTGCTCTATACCGGCCTGACCCGCACGGCGGTGATGGCGATGGAGCGCACCGCTCTCGTTGCGGGCGAGCGGTTGCCGATGATGGCCGAGTATTTCGCGACCAGCGCCGACCTCTACCGGGTCCTGGGCCGGCTGGACGAGGCCGCCGACCAGCACCCCGCCGCCGACAATGGGGCGAAGACGGTGGAGGCCAGCCGGCGCCGTCTGGCGCGCATGGTCGGGCATGATGCAGGCGATTACGATCCGGCGGTCTGGCAGGCGATGGCCGCCGACCTGACCGAACGGCAGTTGCGCCGCATCCACGATGCCGCCTGTCGCGTGCTGTCGGCTGGAACGCCGCTTCTGCCGGCGGACGCACCGGTGGTCGGGGCCGGCGTCGGGCGCGCCGTCGTGAAGGAGGTGGCTGCCCGGCTGGGCCGCCCCTATCGGGATTTCAGCGATGTGGTGGGCGCCTCCGGCCATGGCTGGGTCGCCAGCTGTGCCCCCGCTGCCGCCATGGCATTGCTGGGTTGAGGAGGCAGACATGAGCCGCGCCTTCGTCAAGGAAAGCGACGCCGAAACCGAAGGGCCGCTGCCGCAGGTCGCCGGCCCCCTGCATGTGTCCGCCGCCACCGTCGCCGCCTGGCAGTCGGAACTCGCCGCTGCCGATGCGGAGATCGCGAAACTGCGCGGCTCCGATGCGCCGGAGGACCGGCAGGCGACGAGCAGCGCCAAGCGGCGCGTCGACCTGCTCCGCGCCCGTCTGGCCGCCGCCGTGGTCGTCCGCCCGGCCGGTTCGGTGGAGGAGGCCGGGTTCGGCTCCGTCGTCGTCGCCGAGGATGAGAACGGACGCCGATGGACGTTCGCTCTGGTGGGTGGCGAGGAGGCCGATCCCGCTGCCGGCCGCATCAGCTGGCAGTCCCCGTTGGGTGAGGCACTGGTCGGCGGACGGGTCGGCGATCTGGTGGAGTGGCCGCGCCGGGATGGCGCGCTGCCGCTGACCATCCGCTCGGTCTCGCCGGGTTGAGCGATAAAGGGTGTTTCAAGAAATTCTGCAGTATTGACGACAAACTCATGCCAATAAGCGACAGTTTCAGAAATTAGTTCCATTGATGATGTGTAATAAATCTGTCATAGTCTGCGTATCATATCTGGATATCCTATATAATTCCGGAAAGTAACCGGAGCGGACGGAAGCACTCCAAAACAGTGATTCCGGTCTCGAAAAATCGCGTCTTTAAACAGGGAAAGAAGGAGCGCAGATGAAGACGTTTCTCCGGTCCATTTTGCTTTCGGGCATGGTCGCCATCGCTCCGGTCGCCGCCATGGCTCAATCGGCATCCCCTCAGCCGCTCGCACATTGGCCCGAAGCGGCGGCGTCGAGTCTCAAGACGCTGGTGTCGGCCAATGCCGGCAAGGGCGCTTATGCGGTGTTCGACGCCGACAACACGCTCTACCGCTACGACCTTGAAGAATCGTTGCTGCCTTATCTGGAGCGCAAGGGGGTGCTGTCGCGCGAGAGCATGGACCCGTCCTTGAAGATCATCCCGTTCAAGGACGTGAACGGGCATAAGGAAAGCCTCAATAGCTACTATTACCGGCTGTGCGAGATCGATGATCAGGTGTGCTATCCGTGGGTGGCGCAGATCTTCTCCGGCTTCACCTTGGCCCAGTTGAAGGGCTTCATCGACGAGATGCTGGCCGACGGCAAGCCGATCCCCGCCACCTATTACGAAGGCGATGCGGTCAAGACGGTCGAGATCAGCCCGCCAAAATTCTACACCGGCCAGCAGGAACTGGTGAACCACCTGACCGCCAACGGGATCGAGGTCTACGTGATGACCGCCGCCAGCGAGGAGCTGGTCCGCATGGTCGTCTCCGATCCGAAATACGGCTACAACATCAAGCCGCAAAACGTCATCGGCGTCACCATGCTGCTGAAGAACCGCGCCACCGGCGAAGTGACCACGGCGCGCAAGCTGATCGCCGAGGGAAAATACGATTGGGCCAAGACGATGGACCTGGAACTCGGCACCTATCTTTGGGCGCCGCTGACCTGGTTCGCCGGCAAGCACGCGGCGATCCTCACCTACATCGACCAGTGGAAGAAGCCGGTGCTGGTGGCGGGGGACACCCCGACCAGCGATGGCTACATGCTGCTCCATTCCACCGATGCGGCGAATGGCGGCTTGCGGGTCTGGGTCAACCGCAAGGACAAATATATGAAACAGATCAAGCATATGTGGGAAGCGGCCGCGGCCGGGCAGGCCGCACAGAATCTGCCGGTTCTCGCCGACCGGAACTGGGTCGTCGTGCAGCCGAACGATATCCAGTGACGCCGGCGGCTTTCGTCAGCATTCCCTGAAAACATGAGGGCCCCGGCCGTAAACGCGGCTGGGGCCTTGCATCGACCGCTCTGTCGTCATCCTGGCGTCGGGCCGCAATCTCTCAACCGCCGTCCAGCGCGCGCAGCTGCGGGCGGATTTTCACCATCATCTCATCATGCTCGCCGGCAGGATCGGAGTCGGCGACGATGCCGCCGCCGGCCTGGGCGATGACGTGGTTGGGCGTGACCGTCAGGGTGCGGATGACGATGCTGCTGTCCATCGCCCCGTCGAAGCCGATCCAGGCGACCGACCCGCAATAGGCGCCGCGCCGCGAGTCCTCCAGCTCGTCGATGATCTCCATGGCGCGGATCTTGGGCGCGCCGGTGATCGAACCGCCGGGGAAGGTGGCGCGCAGCAGGTCGACCGGACCCAGGCCCGGCCTCAGCCGCCCCTCGATCACCGACACCAGATGATGGACGGAGGCGAAACGCTCCACCCCGCACAGGACTGGCACCTTGACGCTGCCGATGCGCGCCACGCGGCCGATGTCGTTGCGCAGCAGATCGGTGATCATCAGATTCTCGGCCCGATCCTTGACGCTGCCTTCGAGCTCGCGGGCCAGGGCGTCGTCTTCCTCTGCATCGGCGCCGCGCGGGCGGGTCCCCTTGATCGGGCGGGTTTCCATGCGTCCGTCGGCATGGAGCCGGATGAAGCGCTCGGGCGAGGCGCTGGCCAGACCGGCCCCGCCGGGCAGCGACAGGCAGGCTGCGAAGGGGGCGGGGCTGAGCGCCAGCAGGCGGCGGTACAGGTCGAACACCGACAGCCCCGCCGGCCGGTCGGCCAGGAAACGCCCGGTGAAGTTGGCCTGGAAGATGTCGCCGGCGCGGATGTACTCCAGCACCTGCTCGACCCGGCGGCAATAATCGTCGCGCGCGATCTCCGGCCGCCAGACGGCGGTGGCGGCGTGGGGCGGCGGCAGGGCGTCGGGCGCCGTTTCCAGGCGGTCCGCGACCGACTGCAGGCGGTCGGCAGCGCGGAGGCGGCGCCGGACCGGGGTGGTCTCGGGAAAGCCGTTGGACAGGATCCAGCCGCGCCGATCGAGTTCATCGAAGACGATGACGGTGTCGTACAAACCGAAGGCCATGTCGGGCAGGCCGGTGTCGTCGTCATGGCGTGCCGGCAGCCGCTCCAGCACCTGCCCCAGTTCATAGCCGAGGAAGCCGACGGCGCCGCCGGCGAAGGGAACCGGCAGGTCGGGCGGAATGCTCTGGCGGCTGGCCGCCAGCTGCTGTTCCAGCACGGTGAAGGGATCGCCGGCGACCTCATGGCCGTCCACCGTGACGGAGCCGCCGTGCGACAGGATTGCGCGGAAGGGCTCGACGGCGAGGATGCTCCAACGACCGCGGCCGCCAGCCTCCGCGGCACTGTGCAGAAGGGTGGCGAAGGGCTGGCCTGCCCAGGGAGCGAAGGCTGTGACCGGGTCGCGGTAGGGAATCTCTCGGACCAGCAGGGGACAATCGTCGCCCGGACTGCACCCGGAGGGAAAGTCCCTAGCCGGAAGGTCGAGAAGCAGACCGTCCTGCGGCATGCGTCATGCTCCGATGCTGGGGATGAGGGATTTTATCCAGAAACGAAGGGGTTTGGCGGTCTCCTCCCTGTCGCCGGCATCGCACCACGATAGAGCGCCGCCGATGTCCGGCACCAGACGGTAGCCCAGCCGCCGCCATGCGGCATCGGGCATCCGGTAGGTCTTCGGGCGGCGGGGGTGGTCAGTGGAGCGCACGATCTCGCCGAAGGCGGAGGTTGCGAAGCGATCGGCCTGCCGGACATGGGATTCGCCGATCTCGAGCAGGGCGGTTCCCACTCCTTGTCCACGATGGGAGGGCAGGACCACCACCTCGCCGAAATAGAAGATCGAACGGGGGTCGAGGCCCGCATGGGTGAAGGGATCGCGCAAGGCGTCCAGTTCCCGATCGAGCGGAGCGCCGGTGGCGGCGGCGATCATCCGGTCGCGCTCGAAGGCGGCCAGGATGAGGCCGCCCGACAGATTGCCGAGATCGGAGAGATAGCGCTCCTCGTACGCAGCCGATCCTGAGTAGAGAAACGGAAACTCGCCAAGCACCGCAAGCCGCAGGACCGCCAGTTCCTCCAGCCGGTCGGCCAGGGCGGCGGCGGTCAGCCGTTCGATCCGCATCTCGCATGACTGTGTATTGCCCGACTGCGTATCGCCATGCGGCGGCCGCCCGCGGGATGGAACGGGCCGCGCCGGAAGAGCGGCGGCGAAGCCCCCTTCCGGGAGAGCCCCCGCGCTCACCGTGCCGGCACCGGCAGGAACCGCCGCAGGAACGCGAAGCGTGCCGGGCGCGGAGCGATGGCGGTCTGGCCGAAGCTCTGGGTGATGCGGTCGAGGATGATAGCCAGCAGAACGACGCTGAGCCCGCTTTCGAAGCCAAGCGCGATGTCCAGGCGCTGGATGCCCTGCAGCACCACGTTGCCGAGGCCGCCGGCGCCGATCATCGACGCGATGACGATCATGGACAGCGCCATCATCATGGTCTGGTTCACGCCGGCCATGATCGACGGCAGGGCGTTCGGAAGTTGCACCTTGAACAGGAGCTGGCGGTCATGGCAGCCGAAGGCCTTGCCGGCCTCGACGATCTCGCCCGGCACCTGCTGGATGCCGAGTGCGGTCAGGCGCACGGCCGGGGGCATGGCGAAGATCACGGTGGCGAGGATGCCCGGCACCCGGCCCAGGCCGAAGAACATCACTGCCGGGATCAGATAGACGAAGGCCGGCATGGTCTGCATGAAGTCCAGCGTGGTGCGGACGATGCTCTCGACCACGCGGCTGCGCGCCATCCAGATGCCCAGCGGCACGCCGATCAGCAGACAGAGCAGGGTGGAGGTCAGGACCAGGCCAAGGGTGGAGGCGGTTTCCGTCCACAGACCCATACCGGAGATCAGCAGCAGCGCTGCGGCCGTGAAGACGGCGAAGCCGGCACCGATGCGCCAAAGCGACGTCGCGACGATCAGCCCGATCAGCAGCCAGGAGGGCGCCCCGACCAGCACGAAGTCGATGGCGCCGCCGAAGCCGTTCACCACCGTCGAGATCGCATCGAAGGTCGACTGGAAATTGTCGAGCATGAAGCCGACCAGTTGCTCGACCCATTTGCCGATTCTGATTTCGAAGTCCATCGGTCAATCCCCCCGAACCATGGTGTGGAGCATGAGAGCGCGCGAGATGGCGCCGAGGAAGTTGCCGTCGTCATCGACGACGGGCACCGGCCATTCGGTGTCGGCCACGAGGGCGAGCAGGGAGTGGATGGGCGTCGCGGCGTTGACGGTGCGGACGTCCGGCATGAAGGCGTTGACGAAGCGGGGCTGCGGCCCCCTCAGCTCGCGTTCCAGCGTCGCTTGCGAGACGACGCCTTCGAAGCGGCCGTCCTGCGTACGGACATAGCCGAAATTATGATGGTTCTCCCGCAGTTGCTGCAGGGCGGGCGTCAGTTCGCCGGGCAGGCGGATGACCGTGTTGGTCGCTTCGTACCGCGCCACGTCGCCGGCGCGGAGCACTTTGGAGGCATCGACATTGCGGAAGAAGGAGCGGACATAGTCGTCGGCCGGACGGCTGAGGATCTCGTAGGGCGTCCCGACCTGCACGATGCGGCCGCCTTCCATGATGGCGATGCGGTCGCCGATGCGCATCGCCTCGTCAAGGTCGTGGGAGATGAAGACGATGGTGCGCTGGTGCTCGCGCTGCAGGCGCAGCAACTCGTCCTGCATCTCGGTGCGGATCAGCGGGTCGAGGGCGGAGAAGGCCTCATCCATCAGCAGGATGGTGGGGTCGTTGGCCAGCGCACGGGCGAGGCCGACGCGCTGCTGCATGCCGCCGGACATTTCGCGCGGATAGCGGTGGGAGTAGGAGCCAAGGCCCACCTGTTCCAGCGCCTGCTGCGCCGCCTTGTGGCGGTCCGCCTTGGATGCGCCGGAGATCTCCAGACCGAAGGCGGCGTTGTCCAGCGCGCTCAGATGCGGCATCAGGGCGAAGGACTGGAAGACCATGCCCATGTTGCGGCGGCGGGCCTGGATCAGCTCGGCCTTGGACATGCTGACCAGGTCCTTGCCGTCGAGCAGGATCTCGCCGCTGCTGGGTTCGATCAGCCGGTTCAGCAGGCGGATCATGGTGGACTTGCCGGATCCCGACAGACCCATGATGACGAAGATTTCGCCGGCGCGGACCTGGAAGCTCGCGTCGAGGACACCGACATTGACGTTCAGCTTTTCCAGAACCTCCGCCTTGCTGGCGCCCTGGCGCAGCATCGACAGCGCGGGTTTCGGATCGGCGGAAAAGACCTTGTAGACATTCCGCACTTCGAGGCGGACCGCCGCGTCCTCGCCGATGCTCGTCCTGGCGGCTCCGCGGGGAAAGCCCAGATTGGCCGGAGCGCCGACCGAAACCGCGCTTCGCATCATCGTGTTCATCGACAGGTCCCCCCTGATTGCGCGACAGCGTGGCCCGTGGGACTGAGAGGATCGTGGTGCATGTTCATGGAAGCATTCCCTGTTCGACTAGGCTGTCGTAAATGGCCAGCGCTCCCGCTTCAGGTGTCGGGTTGACCAGCAATTGGCCTTTTCCGCTCTTGCTCTCGGTCGCCGCCTTGAGCCGGTCCAGCGCCGAGCCGCCGCGCTTCACGCGCATCAGCTTGGGCTTTGGACGCCATGGCCGATGTTCGCAGTCCGACAGGAAGAGGTCGGCGGTCGCCTGGGCCGCCACCGGCTCGATGACGCCCCGCCGGGCCGGACCGAAGGCAGAGGAGCGGGCGGGCGGGGCGGAAGGATGGATGGTGGCGATGAGGCGGCCGGCCGCGGTCAATGACCGCCGCTGTCCGCGCGGCAGCGCCTGAATGAGGTTCGTGGCGCCTGGCATGGAGTCCGGTCCATCGGCAGGGCCGATCCGCACCACATCGGGAACGACGGCCGCATCGAGGCCGCGGGCGATCAGATAAGGCAGCATGCCGCTGCCCTCGCCGTCCTCCGCCTGCCGACCGGTCAGGATCAGCGACGGGTCGAACTCGCGCAGGTGGCCGATCAGCGGTTCGACCGGATCAGATCCCTCCGGCAGGACCAGCAGGGTCAACCGCTCCAGCCCCATGCCGAGATAGCCGCGCAGGGCCTCGGCATTGGCGGGTGGCCCGGCATGGATCGCCGTCAGACGGCGCGGACGCAGCGCAAGAGCCATCTCCAGCGCCTGCGCGTCGGTGGCGGCGCGCCGGGCGCGGCCGGAAACCGGATGGCGGCCGATGGACAGCAGGACGGCGACGCCCATCGTGGAGAAATCAGCCATGGCGGCGCTCCCGGATGAGCCGGATCAGGGCGGGCATGACGGCTTGCGCATCGGCGACGATGGACAGGTCGGCCCGCTTGATCATCTCGGCGTGAAGGTCGGTGTTGATGGCGATCACATGGCGGACGCCGGCGATGCCCTGAAGATGCTGCGGCGCGCCGGCGATGCCGAAGGCGACATAGCTGCGCGCGCTGACCACCGTGCCGGAGGCGCCAACCTGCCGTTCGCGCGGCAGATGGCCGGCGTCGCACACCACACGGCTGCCGGCGCGGGTGGCGCCCAGCGCCTCGCCCAGTTCGGCGAAGCTCTGCCAGTCGGTCACGCCGTTGCCGGCGCTGAGGATGAAGTCGGTTTCCGACAGCGACAGGGCGTCGGGATCGACGGCCAGACGGCGGGCGCCGCCCAGGCGGGGCAGGATCTCCTCGCCGGCGATGACCGGGGCGTCGGGATCGAGCGGCCGGGCTTCATGGCGCACGCCGTCGAGCGGGGCGAAGGCATCAGCCGCGACCGTCATCAGCCGGGTGAGGCGGTGTCCGGTCTCCAGCGACCCGCCGGCCGACTGGCGCGTCGCCCGGTCCGGACCGAGGCTCTGCACACCGGTGAACAGCCGCTCTCCCGCCGCTGCGGCGACCCGCCGCGCGACGTCGCCGCCGTCCGGGCTGTCCGGGAACAGGATGTGGCGGGGAGACAGTTCCATCATCAGCGCCGAGGCGGCGGCGGCCCGGCGCTCCGGCACGTAATCGTGGGCCCAGCCATCGGGCAGGGCGACATGGCGGTCGGACCCGGCTTCGGCCAGCACGTCCCCGCGACCGGTGGAGACGGTGACGACCGCACCGCCTCCTGCATCGGCCAGCAGACGGGCGGCGGCGATCACCTGCCGGTCATGCTCGCTCACCTCGCCGCCGGGGCGGTCGAGCATGGCGAGGATCAGATAGGCCGGCTCGGCGATCACCTGCAGCGGGATCGACGGTGCGGCGGCGACGGCGTGGCCGGTCGCAGCAACGGTTCCGGCCGAGGCCGCGTCGCGAGCCCAGTCGTAGCGTGGGCGGGGCAGGCGCTGGACCAGGGCCGCGTCGCGGATGGCGCGAGGATCGCGGCGGCGTTCGTTCGTCGCGGTGGCGACCGGCTGGTGCAGCAGGCGCAGGCGCGGGCCGTTGAGGACCGTGCGGGCGGCGCGCTCGGCACGGGGATCGACACGGCGGCGAATGGTGGTGTGTTGGCTCATCGGGCGGTCTCCGTCGCGGCGAGCACCAATTCGGCGATTTCCGCCACGTCCGGTCGGGGACCGACGACGCCCTCCAGCATCAGGGCGCAGTTGGGGCAGGCGACGGCGACCATCGAGGCGCCGGTCTCCCGGACATGTTCCATGCGGACGTCGGGAATGCGGCGTTCGCCCGACACGTCGGTCAGCGGGGCGCCGCCGCCGCCACCGCAGCAGCTCGACCGCAGGCCGGACCGCAACATCTCCCGGCGCTGCACCCCGATGGCGTCCAGCAGGGCGCGCGGTGCCTCGATCTCGCCGTTGTAGCGGCCGAGATAGCAGGGGTCATGGAAGGTGACGCTGCGTCCGACCGGCTTGGTCACCGTCAACGCGCCGCCGCTGATCAACTCCAATAGCAGCGCGGTGTGGTGGACCACGGCCCAATTGCCGCCGAAGGCCGGATATTCATTGCGCAGCGTGTGCAGCGCGTGGGGATCGGCGGTGACGATCCGGGCGAAGCGGCGGGAGTTCAAGGTCGCCACGTTGCGGGTCGCCAGCGACTGGAAAGTCGCCTCGTCGCCCAGCCGGCGGGCGACATCGCCGCAATCCAGCTCCTCGTCGCCGAGAACGGCGAAGTCAACACCGGCACGGCGCAGCACCACCACCAGAGCCCGCAGCGAGCGCTGGACCCGCAGGTCGAAGGCGCCGTCACCCACCCACAGCAGCGTGTCGCAGGACCCGCCGGCCGGCAGCCGGGGCAGCGACAGGTCGGCTGCCCAGTCCCAACGCCGGGCCAGGGCGCGGCCGCCGGGATTGTCGGTGGCGCGCAGCTCCTCCAGCATGCCTGCAGCCTTGCCGGGGGTGGCCCCCAGCTCCAGCGTCTGGAAGCGGCGGAGATCCACCACGGCGTCCACATGCTCGATCATCATCGGGCATTCCTGCACGCAGGCGCGGCATGTGGTGCAGGACCACAGCGTGTCGGGATGGATCATCGCGTCCGGCCCGATCAGCGGCAGCGCCGCCCCGCCATGGGCCTTGCCGACGCCGCGGCCGGGATGGGGATTGCCGGCATAGGCGGCGTCGCTGGCCTGCCCGTCCATGGCGATGACCAGATCCTGCACCAGCTTTTTCGGGTTCAACGGCAGGCCGGCGGCATAGGCGGGGCAAGCCGTCTCGCAGCGCCCGCACTGGACGCAGGCATCGAAGCCGAGCAGCCGGTTCCAGGCGAAATCGACGGGGCGCTCCACGCCCAGCGCTCCCGGCTCCACGGTGCCGGCATCCTGCTGCGGAGCGAGCGCCAGCGGCTTCAGTCCGGTGTCGCGGCCCTTGCCATCGTGGAAGCGGGCCGGACGCGGGTGGAAGGCCAGATGCAGCGCCCCATGCACCGCGTGCTTCAGCGGCCCCTTCCACACGCCCCAAACCAGATCGGCCATCGCCAGTCCGGCAATCGCGACGAGGAGCAGGGCCAGCACCTCCGGCATGACGCCGCCAAGCGCCTGATCGAGGGACACCGCCAGCAGGGAGCCGGAAAACCCCAGAAGAGAGACGGGAAGACGGGCGAAACGGCCCTGCGACAGCTCACGCGGACGGACGACCCGGCGGCGATGCCAGACCATCAGGGAACCCGCCAGCATCGCCGCCAGCACGACCGCCAGAAGCAGCCAGACGATGCGCCAGCCGGCGAGGCCGACGGCCATCGCCACCAGCAACCCGACCGCCGCAAGAAAACCGCCGGCCGCCAGGGCGTGGAACCGGGCGTTGAACGGCGTCCGCCCCACCACCTGGTGGACATCCACCAGATAGCGGCCGGGCAGGGCGCGCAGTCCGGCGACCACACCGACCGCGGCCGGCCGGCCGGCCAGCCATCGGCGCGACTGCCAGGCGGCCAATGCCGCGCCGATGACGAGCACGGCAAGGACGACGGTTGTAAGAGCGGTGGCGATCACGTCGAACGGCTCCTGTCGCTTGGCGGGGCAGAGGTCTCAGATGTCCTTGCAAAGACGTGCGGCGTCGTAGATCGCGGCGTGGATGTTGCGGCCGGCCACCGCGTCGCCGATGCGATGCAGCGTGTAGCCGCCATGGCCGTTGGCCTGAACCGGCTGCGGCCGCCCGGCGATCAGGCTGTCGAGATCGGTTTCGCCGCGGTTCAGCGACCGCTCCTTGAGATCGAAATAGAGGCCGTCGTTGGGCAGGGTGCCCAGTTCCACCACGATCTGATCGACCAGCCGCTCCTCCTCCTCGTGGGTGTACTCGTTGCGCAGGACGGCGACGCGCCGGTTGCCCTCCTGGTAGATTTCCACGAGCTGGTGGTTGGTGGTCATCACCACGTTCAGCTTGTACAGTTCGCGCAGGTGGATCGGCTGGTTGGTGGTGCCGACCTCCTCCGCGACCATGCGATCGGGGGTGGCGATCTCCACCAGCGCACCGCGCTTGGCCATGAATTCAGCGCAGGACGCGCCATGATGCTGGCCGGTGCCGTCATACATCAGCACGGTTCCTGTCGGTTCCACCGCTCCCGTCAGGACATCCCAGGTCGACACCGCCAGATCGGCGCCCTTGAAGTCGCCGCGGTTCGGACGGCCGCCGGTGGCGAGGATCACGACGTCGGGCTTCTCGGCCTCGACGGTGGCGCTGTCGGCCTCGACCCCAAGGCGCACGTCGACGCCCAGCTTGGTGACCTGCTGCGACAGCCAGCGGGTGATGCCGCTCATCGCCTCGCGCCAGGTCGCCTTGGCGGCGATGCCGATCTGGCCGCCGGGAGCGGCGTTGCGTTCCAGCAGCACGACGGAATGGCCGCGCTCGGCACAGACGCGGGCGGCTTCCAGGCCGCCGGGCCCGCCGCCGACCACGACGACGCGGCGCTTGCGCTCCGCCTTCGGGATCACATGCGGCATCGTGCGCTCGCGGCCCGTCGCGGCGTTCTGGATGCACAGCGCGTCGCCGCCGACATAGATGCGGTCGATGCAATAGCCGGCGCCGACACACTGGCGCACATCGTCCAGCCGGCCTTCCATCAGCTTGCGCACCAGATGCGGGTCGGCGATGTGGGCGCGGGTCATGGCGACCATGTCGACATGGCCTTCCTCAACTGCGCGGGCGGCGGTGGCGAGGTCGGTCACGCGCTGGGCATGGAAGACCGGGATGCCCGCCTCGCGCTTGATGCCGCTGGCCAGATGCAGGAAGGGAGCCACCGGGAAGGACATGTTGGGCAGCGAGATGGCATGCGCCAGATGATCGCGCGCCTGTCCGCCCAGCACATTCACGAAATCGATCAGCCCGCGTTCGGCATAGGTCCGGGCGATGGCGATGCAGTCCTCGTGGCTGAGACCGTCGTCGATCAGCTCGTCGCCCGACATGCGCATGCCGATGACGTAGTCGTCGCCGACCTCGGCACGGATCGCCTCGAACACCTCGATGCCGAAGCGCATGCGGTTTTCCAGGCTGCCACCATACTTGTCGGTGCGCTGGTTGACCGACGGGCTCCAGAACTGGTCGATCAGGTGCCCGTGGGCGGCCGACAGTTCGAACCCGTCCAGCCCGCCTTCCTTGCAGCGGCGGGCCGCTGCGGCATAGCCGGCGATGATCCGCTTGAAGTCGAAATCCTCCATCTCCTTCGGCGTGTTGCGGTGTGCCGGCTCGCGGGCGGCCGAGGCGGAGACGGTGGGCAGCCAGTTCTCGGTGTCCCAGCGGGTGCGCCGTCCCATGTGGGTCAGCTGGATCATCAGCGCTGCGCCATGGCGGTGCACCCGGTCGGAGAACTCGCGGAAGAAGGGAATGACGCTGTCGTCGGCGACGGAAATCTGATTCCACGGAGCCGCCGGGCTGTCCACCGCGACCGAGGAGGAGCCGCCGAACATCGTCAGACCGATGCCGCCTTTGGCCTTTTCCTCATGGTAGAGCTGGTAGCGTTCCTTTGGCTTGCCTTCGGACCCGTAGCCCGGCGCATGGCTCGTGCTCATCACGCGGTTACGGATCGTCAGATGCTTGATCTGCAGAGGCTTCAGAAGGGCTTCGGCGGGTGAGGACATGGCAGGAACGATCCCCAGTATTGAGCCTGCCAAGAATTCACCATCGCCGCCATTGTCGCGTTGCCCCCCGCGACCGGGAATTACCTTTTTGCGACAGGGGCGGAATGGAGCGGCGCAGCGCAATCAAGCATCTGAAATTTCGGGGAAATCGGAGCATCCGCGTCCCGTCACTCCACCGGTGCGCTGTCCTTGACAGTCGGCGCGGGGTCCTCGAACAGGCGGCGGTCTGGCAGCAGGGACTCGCCGTCGGTGCGGCGGAAAGCGGCGAGAGGCGAAAAATGCGGCTCCGCCTCCACATCCGGTCCGCCGGTGCGACGCACCTCCGACGGCGGGACGCCGAACAGCTCCCGGAACTGGCGTGAGAAATGCGCGCAGTCTGCGAAGCCGGCCTCGTTCGCGATGGCGGTGACCGAGCGCTTGGTGTTGCGCAGCAGCCAGTGGCCATAGCGCAGGCGCAGGCTGCGGTAATAGGTGGCCGGGCTGGTGCCCACGGCCAGTCTGAACAGCCGTTCGAATTGCCGGGTGCTGACGTTCAGGCGGCTGACGATCTCTTCCACCGACAGGGGGTCGCTGATGTGCTGCTCCATCAGCAGCAGGGCGCGGCGGACGCGGTCGTTGGTGATCTCCATGACCGTCGGCGGCTGTGGCTGCGACTGGCTGGCGGGACGCGCCTTGTCGATCAGCAGGATATGCATGGTTTTCTGCGCCGTGGCGCGGCCCAGATGGCGCTCGATCAGGAAGGCGGCCAGATCCGCCACCCCGGCGCCTCCCGAACAGGTGATTCGGTCGCGGTCCACCACGTAAAGCTGGTCGGCCACCGGAACCAGATCGGGGAATTCCTCGATGAAATCGCTATGGTGGTACCAGCTGACGCAGCAGCGCCGGTTCTTCATCAGGCCGATGCGGCTCAGCACGAAGCTGCCGGTGCACACGCCGACCAGGGTCACGCCGTAGGACGCCGCGGCGCGCAGATAGGCCAGCGTCTCGTCGTCGAGCTGAGGGCCGGCGTGCAGAAGCCCGCCCACCACGACCAGATAGTCGAAGCGGCGGGGATCGGTCAGCGGTTCCCAGCGGGCGACGCCGATGCCGCAACTGGACATCACCGGTTCCGCCCGCGATCCGATGATGGTCCAGTGGCAACGGATCTGCCGCGATCTGTCTCCTTCGTCGGCGGCCAGCCGCAGGGCGTCGATGAAGGGGGCGAGCGCCGTCAGGGTGAAGTTGTTGGTCAGGATGAACCCGACCGACAAAAGCGCGCGTTCCTCCTGCCGGGGGGCGGGACCGCTACCGCCGAAACGGCGATATTCCACTGTCTTCCCCACCAGGACATCCTCCCAGTCCGACGGCCCCAGTCTGATCGCTCCAGTCTGATCGCCCCAGTCCGATCGCATTCTGATTCGTCTTCCCGAATGCTAGCCCCAGTGGCCGGCACCCGGAAGACAATTCACTGGCGATGCTTCTATCGCTCTATCACCAGATCGCTGGTGGGGCGGCTGCAGCAGAGCAGGATCAACCCCTGGTCGATCTCGCGTTTGCGAATGCCGCCGGTGTGGTTCATTTCCACGGTGCCGGAGATCAACTTCGTCTTGCAGGTTCCGCACAGCCCGCGGGAGCAGGAGGTCGGAACCCGGATCTCGGCAGCCGATGCGGCATCCGCCACCGCCATGTCGGGCGGGCAGGCGAAGACCTTGCCGGTCTTCGTGAATTCGATGCGGAATCCGGCCGTGGCCGGCATGCCGCCGTCCGGTGCGGCCTGGACCGGTGCCGCCTGGGCCGAGGTGTCTTGCGCGGCGAGTTCCGCGGCCAGTTCCTCGAAGTTGAAGCTCTCCTGATGGTAGCGGCCCATATCGAAGCCACCCCCCTCCAGGAAGCTGCGCACCGCCTTCATGAAGGGACCGGGACCGCAGACATAGACCTCCCGCTCCATGAAGTCCGGAGCGATCAGTCCCAGCATCGGCAGGGACAGCCGGCCGGTGAAGCCGGCCCAATGGGCCTCGGTGCCGATCCCTTCGCAGACATGGGCGACGCGCAGACGGCGGCCGGGACCGGTCAGCGCATCCAGTTCGCGGCGGAAGACGATGTCGGCCGGTGTACGGGCGGCGTGGACGAAGACGATGTCGTGATCATCGCCCAGATCGTCGAAGGTCCGGGTCATCGACATCAGGGGAGTGATGCCGCTGCCGCCGGAGAGGAACAGGAACTTGCGCGGAGCAACGGAGTCACCGGGGGTGAACTCGCCGAGCGGACCGACCGCGCGGATGGTGTCTCCCGGCTTCAGGGTGTCGTGCAGCCAGTTGGACACCGGGCCGCCTGGCACGCGCTTGACGGTGATGGAGAGCCGGTTCGGCCGCGCGGCGGAGGAGGAGATGGTGTAGCTGCGATGGACCGTTTCGCCGCCGATGGACAGTTCCAGCGTGATGAACTGACCCGGCTTGAACCGGAACTGGCAGGGGTGCCGCGGTGCGAAGACGAAGGTCTTCACATCGTGCGTTTCGTCCCGCACCGCCCGGCACACCAGCGTGTCGTCGATTTCGGGATCCCAGTCCCGGACCGGAGGCGGAGCCGCATCCTGCTGCATCGTCATCTCTCTCCCTGAGCCGTGAACAACGGGCGATCCCAGCGGCTTGCCGGCCGGGACCGCCCTGGCATCGCGTCATTCGGCGGCGACGCCCACCGCGGCCTGCTTGCCCAGCAGATGCTCGGACATGCGGCTCACATACCATTCGGTGAACTTCTCGACGAGAGGTTCGGTGTAGGGCGAGTAGGGGCCCGGCTCATAAGCGGGGCTGATGGCGCCGTTGTGCGAGATCTCGACCAGATCGGCATCCTGCTGGTTGGTCGCCTCCCACACTTCGGTCAGGCGGTTCAGGTCATAGTCGACGCCTTCCACCGCATCCTTGTGGACAAGCCAGCGGGTGCGCAGCAGGTTGCGGTCGGGACCGAGCGGGAACACCGAGAAGGTGACGACGTGGTCGCTCATGAAGTGGTTCCACGAGTTCGGCTGGGTCCAGAAGGACAGGGCGCCCAGCTTGCGCTCGGTGATCGAGCCCAGCAACTTCTGGGAGGCGCTGCGGGTGTCCTTGGTATGGGCCTCGCCGGCGCCGTCCAGCGGCAGGCGTTCGGTGCGGAAGCCGGTGACGTCGGTCAGGCGTTCGACCTCGCGGCTGGGGAAACCGGCCGCTTCCCAGCCGAGGTGGCAGGACTGGACCAGCGCTTCGTACTTGGCGGCGTGTTCCATCCGCTTCGGGTTGGTGCCGTCGGGAGCGAAGCCGAAGCCGTATTCGAACAGTGGGATGGTCAGTTCCGGGTGGTTGCCGACGCAATGGTAGCATTCACGATTGTTTTCCATCGTGAGCTTCCAGTTGCCCTTCTCGATCAGGTCCACCGTCTTGGCGACCTTGCAGTTCTTCAGGTCGTGCGGGAGAATGTAGGGCTCGATGGCCGCGGCCATGCGGTCGATGTCGTCCGGGGCCTCCTCCGCCAGGCAGATGAAGATCAGGCCGCCGACCGACCGGATGTGCACCTTCTTCAGGTTCCGGCATTTGCGGTCGAAGTCGTTGCCCATGTGCTCCGCGAACAGAAGCTCGCCGTCCTGGCCATAGGTCCACTGGTGATAGCTGCACACCAGATTGCCGACCGAGGTCTTCTCCTTGAGGATGATGCGCGCTCCGCGATGGCGGCAGACATTGTGATAGGCGCGCAGTTCCATGTCGTCATCTCGCATCACGATGACCGACGTCTTGCCGATATCCACCACCATCACGTCGCCCGGTTCCGGCACGTCCGGTTCGACGCCCACATGCAGCCAGTGGCGGCCGAAGATGATCTCCATATCCAGCTTGAAAATGTCCTCGCTTGTGTAGAACGGGGCTTCCAGGCTGTACCCCTTCTTGCGGCGCGTCAGCAGGGCTTCTATGGAGATCTCGGACGGCATGACGGTTGACCTTCTGCGGGAGTGGGGCCGTTTGTTCGTGGAACCGTTTCAACCTTCCTAAGGCCGTGCTTCTTTCGATTCCACGGAGCACAGCGTGCAGCCGGCCGGACCGCGCCGCGTTCTGGATTGCGACATCAACTTTAAAAAGGCCGACAGCCAGTCCGGTCTTTTTGCGCCGGGCGGGGTCCGCGCAAGGCTGTCGCAAATCCGATACGAATTGCCGCTCTGATGAAGGTTTTCTGCTTTCAGGGCCTGCATTCTTCCTCAATCGGTACTGATGTGTGCGACGGTTCGCATCAGTTGGAAACGGCCTTCCGCCTCGGTCCGCGACGGTTTTCGACCATCCGCAGGCTGGATGTTTGTCGATCGTCCGATCACGGCCACCGGCAAGACGGAAGCGATCTGCCGGGCAACCTGCACGCGCCCGGCACAAGTCTCCGCATGGCGGACCGGTCAATCCGAACAAACAAACGATAATAGGAGGCTTCTTGATGAAAATCTTCGGTAAAGCCTTGGGCATTCTGCTGTCGGCGGCCGTGACGGTCGGTGTTGGGACCGGTGTGATCGCCAACCAGGCGCACGCGGCGGAGAAGTCCATCAACATCGGCTGGACCGCCTGGTCGGATGCCGAAGCGGTGACGAAGCTCGCCAAGCATGTGATCGAGGAGCGGTTCGGCTATAAGGTCGAACTGACCATGGCCGACATCGGCATCCAGTATCAGGGCATCGCCAGCGGCAAGCTGGATGCCATGCTGATGTCCTGGCAACCGCTGACCCACAAGCCCTATCTCGACAAGGTCGGCAAGGACGTGGTCGATCTCGGCCCGCTCTACACCCGCGCCCGTCTGGGCTGGGTCGTGCCGGACTACATCCCCGTCGATCAGGTCAAATCCATCGAGGACCTGAAGAAGCCGGAGGTGCAGAAGCAGTTGGGCGGCAAGATCCAGGGCATCGATCCGGGTTCGGGGCTGATGCAGGCGTCGGAGAAGGCTCTGAAGACCTATGATCTGAAGGGAATGCAGCTGGTGTCGGCCAGCGATGCCGCGATGCTCGCCGCTCTGGAGCGCGCCATGAAGCGCAACGAGTGGATCGTCGTGACGAGCTGGAGCCCGCACTGGATGTTCGCGAACTGGAAGCTGCGCTACATCGAGGATCCGAAGGGTGCCTTGGGCGGCCTGGAGAGCGTGAACGCCATCGTCCGGAAGGGCTTCTACCAGGATCACCCGGACGTGTACGAGTTCCTGAACCGCATGGTCCTGCCGATCGGCGATCTGGAGGCGATGATGCAGGAAGCCCGCCAATCCAGCTATGAGAAGGCGGTCGACAACTACATCAAGAACAACAAGGCCCGCATCGATTACTGGGTCACCGGCAAGCTCTGATCCGTTGCCGCGCCACCGCCGGCCTTGCGGCGGCTGCGCACCCTTTCCTGCGCTGTTCATGGAGGCGGTCCGTTCCGAACGTGTGGGCGTGAGGGACGGCCGTCTCCAGCCATTCCCGCCTTCAGTCGCTTCCAGCCACTCCCAGCCACTCGATGATCGGGAACGCAGATGGATTCGTCAGAACACATGCAGGGCATCGCGTCGACCGGCAGCGTGATCTTGTCGGCTGAGGGATTATGCAAGCTGTATGGCGGCAATCCCTCCCAGGCTCTGGCCATGCTGCGGGCCGGCGCGGACCGCGCCGACATCCGGCGGGAGACCGGCGCGTCGGTGGCCGTGGCCGGCGTCTCCTTCGACCTGCCGGCCGGCAAGATACTGGCGTTGCTGGGCCGGTCCAATTCCGGCAAGTCGACCCTGATCCGCATGCTGAACCGTCTGGTCGAACCCACCGGAGGGACCGTGTTCCTGAACGGGCGCGACATGGGGGCGATGACGCCGGCCGATCTGGTGGCCGTCCGCCGCGACACCATGGCGATGACGTTCGGCACCGCGGCGTTGATGCCGAATCGCAGTCTTCTGGACAATGTCGCCTTCGGACTTGAGGTTGCCGGTCTGCGCCGGCGCGACCGTCGGGACCGGGCACTTGCCGTGCTGACACGCATCGGGCTGGGCCATGTCGCCGCTCAGCTCCCGCACGAGGTGCCGTTCGAGGTTCGGCTGCGGATCGGTCTGGCGCGGACCCTGATGGGCGATCCATCGATATTGCTGATGGATGTGCCGTTTGCCGGAGTCGACCCTGTCCTGCGGCAGGAGCTGGAGGCCGAATTCCTCGAATGGCAGCGGGCGCATCGCGCGACCGTTCTGCTCACCACCCAGGAACCGGAGGAAGCGGTGCGGCTGGCGGACCTTATCGCCTTCATGGAAACGGGTCGCATCACCCAGATCGGCACTCCGGACGAAATACTCGAATCCCCAGCGAACGAGCATGTTCGGGCCGCCTTCCAGGACATTGCGGCCAGTCGGCGCCAGCGCCTGCGCGCGGCCCACCTGGAGGAGTTGATTTCCCATTTCGAACGGACGGCGATGGAGGGTCTGGATACGGTGGATTCGTCGGCGGGTGCGCTCGACGGCACCGCGCGCCAGTTGACCGGCATCATCGACCGCACCAACGAGCAGGCATCCTCGACCGTCGTGGCCGCCGAGCAGATCGCAAGCAATGTCCAGTCGGTCTCGGCCTTGGCCGACGACACCTTTCGGTCGCTGGACGAGATCCGCCTGCGCATCGACGATTCCGCCCGCATCGCCTTGTCGGCGGTCGAGCAGGCCCGCAAGGCGGACCAGTCGGTGCACAGCCTGCGGGAGTCGGCCCAGGACATCGGCAACGTNCGCCGGCGAGGCCGGCAAAGGCTTTGCGGTGGTGGCGCAGGAGGTCCGTCAGCTGGCCAGCCAGACCGCGAAGGCGACGCAGGACGTTTCGTTCCGTATCCAGACGATGCAGGACGCAACCGGCAACGCCGCCCAAGCCCTGCAGAGCATCACGGCGGTGATCGAGGAGATCAGCACCATCTCGCTCGCCATCGCCCGGTCGATGGAGGCGCAGGCCGCCGCCTCGGCCACCATTCATTCCAGCATCGACCAGGCGGCATCCGGGGTTGGCGTCGTCGCCCGCAACGCCCGGAATGTCACCAGCGGCGCCCGCGACACCGAAAGCGCCACACGGCACGTCCTGAGCGCGGCGGCGGATCTGGCCGGCCAGACCGAATTGCTGCGCCGCAGCATCGAGCGGCTGCTGGACGGCATCCGTGCCGCATGACCTGAACCATCACCCTTTGCAAGAGAGCAACGATCCAATGAGCAATGTTCTGTTTCGCGTCGGCGAGGCCACCGTGTTCGCCAAGGAAGGCCAGTTCACCGATGCCATGCCGGAGATCGTCATCGGCACGGTCGACGGTCCGGCCGGCCATGCCTTTGCCACCATGATGGGGCAGACCGCCGGTCATACCCGCATGTTCGCGGTGCGCGATTGCAACCAGATGGTTCGCCCGGCCACCATGATGGTGTCCAAGGTGACCATGAAATCCAGCGCCTATGTCGATCTGTTCGGGGGGATCGTCCAGGCCGCCACGGCGGACGCTGTGCTGGACTGCGTCATTGACGGCGTGCTGCCGCGCGATCGCGTCAACGACCTGTGCATCCTGGTGATGGTCTGGATCGACCCGCGCTGTCCCACCGATCCGAACCTCGACCGTGCCGATCTCTATCGCACCAATTACGAAGCGACCAAGATCGCCATCGGCCGGGCAATGCGCGATGAACCCACCATCGAGGAACTGATCGAAAACCGGCACAAGGTCCGGCACTTCATGTTGGATGCTCAGGAGTGAGTCTTTACCGGGCGTAAGGCCCGAGGCATCGGACCTTACGCTCTTTCTCCCTCTTCAGGCAGGCGCGCCCCTCCGGCCGCCTGCCCTGGGAGGTACAGGTCAGAAAGCGCGTCCACCGGACCCCTCGCCGCCCGTCGTCACGCCGTCCAACGGCCCCGCGATCGGTGTCTGGGGAAGGAAGGGCAGGCGCCGATCCAAGGGGACAGGGGGGCGGACCGTCATCCGCCAGAGCGCGAAGATCAGGGCAAGCGTCGCCACCAGCGCGGAGAACAGGAACAGTCCATCCTGTTCGAACATCGACATCACCAGAGACGCCACGAAGGGGCCGGCGATGGCGCCCATCGAGAACCCCAACACCATGCCGCCGCTCGCCGGCACCATCTCGGCCGGTGTCAGGAAGTCGTTGGTGTGCGAGACGCAGATCGGATAGATCGCGAAGATGATCCCGCCGAACAGGGCGACCCCGGCGACCAGCGGGCCAAATCCACTTTGCGGAAGCATGGTCATGCCGATGCTGACGATCACCAGCGCGGCGAACAGTCCGACCAGGACCAGCCGTCTGTCGATCAGGTCCGACAGCTTCCCGAACGGCCACTGCAGGATCATGCCGCCGATGATGGCGGCGCTGACGAAGGTTGCCGACTGTCCGAGATCGTAATCCAGGTGCCGCACATAGACCGGACCCAGCCCATAGAAGGAGCCGACCACCAGTCCGCTGATCACCGTGCCGACGAATCCCAGCGGGCTCGCGTGGTAAAGATGACGGATGCGGATGGGCGCCAGCGTCTGCATCAGGGGCGGGGCCTTGCGGCTCAGCGCAACCGGCAGAACGGCAAGGGCGACCAGGATCGATACCAGGACGAACTGCCGGAATCCGTGCGGGTCCTCGATGACGATCAGATATTGGCCCGCCCCCTGTGCGCCATAGAGGGCGATCATGTAGAGAGCCAGGACCTGCCCGCGTGTGGCGGACGTGGCGCTCTGGTTCAGCCAGCTTTCGATGCAGACGAAGAGGCCGGCCATGCAGCAGCCCTCGACGAGCCGGAGAGCGATCCAGGCCGGGGCATCGGAGCCCAGGCTATGTCCCAGGATTGCGGCGACGAGAACCGTTGCGGAGGCGCTGAAGGCGCGGATATGACCGACCTGCCCGATGAGCCGGTATGCCTGTGTCGATCCGATCGTCACCCCGAGAAAATAGGCGCCGGTCAGGGCGCCGAGCAGGATGGGCGAGGCGCCCGCCGCATCCATGCGGACGCTGACGATGGATGTCAGCGCTCCCATCCCCCCCATCATCAGGAACACTGCGACGAGCAACGGGACGATGGGTTGGATGAGGGACATCGCTTGATCCGAAGAAGGAGGAAAGACGGCGACGTGCCGGGATCGGGTTTCCTGGCCGGGCGGGAACTGGATGTTTGCAGGCCGGGCGGTGCCGGCGTCCATGTCGACATGAGGGGACGTGGAGCGTGCGGCATCATGGCGCCCGCGACGGACGGCTCCGCCGATGGTTCGGTCGGCATTCGCCCCGTCACCGGCCCTGCGTTTCGGCACCGCCGTTGCGGTCGCTGGCCAGGAATGCTTCGACGGTGGCGAGCGCCATGCGCTCATCCTCGATGACGACATACCGGCGCAATTCCTGGACCGCCGCGCCAAGGCCGCCCGCTGCGAAGGCCCGGCGAATGGCCTGGGTGGCTTTTTCGTCGATCAGTTGCATGATCCTTGGACTCCTTCGGATGAGACGCGGCCGGCGGGCTGCCGGCCGGCTGTGCAGCGCTGCGAACCGGCTGCCGGCTTCACCGCAGCACGATGGCCCGGTGGTCGTGCAGCATGACGCGCGCCTCGACGTGCAGCCGGATGGCGCGGGCCAGGACGACGCTTTCGACATCGCGGCCGATGGCGACGAGATCGTCGGGCGACATGGAGTGATCGACGCGGGCCACCTCCTGCTCGATGATCGGTCCTTCGTCGAGGTCGTCGGTGACGTAGTGCGCGGTGGCGCCAATCAGCTTCACGCCGCGCGCATAAGCCTGGTGATAGGGCTTGGCGCCCTTGAAGCTGGGCAGGAAGCTGTGGTGGATGTTGATGACCCGCCCCGCCATCCGTCGGCAGAGAGTCTGCGAAAGGACCTGCATGTAGCGGGCGAGCACGACGAGTTCGACATCGTTCGTCTCCACGATCTCCATCAGGCGGATTTCCTGCGCCAGCTTGTTGCCGGGGGAGACCGGGAGGTGGTGGAAGGGAATGCCATGCGACCCGACCAGCGACTTGAAGGCGTCGTGGTTCGACACGACCCCGACGATGTCGACGGGCAGCGCCCCGATGCTGTGGCGGTAGAGAAGGTCATTCAGGCAATGGCCGAACTTCGACACCATGATGAGGATCTTCGGCCGCCGGCGCGCATCCCGCAAGGTCAGGGTCATGCCGAAGCGCGCCACGATCGGCTGCAGGTCTTCAAGAAGAACGGCCTCGCTTCGGATCGTTTCCGGAACGTCGAAGGCCATCCGCAGGAAGAAATGCTCGCCGTCGTGATCGACGAACTGCGCGCTTTCGATGATGTCGCAGTTCCGCTCGGACAGATAGGTCGAAATGGCGGCGATGATCCCCGGCCGGCTCCGGCAGCTGACGGTCATGTAGAAGTGGTTTCGATTGGAACGCATCGCAGGTCTCGCGCGGCAGGAAATGGCCGGGGATGAGGTCAGGCGAGATCGACGATCGTCGGCTCGTACCCGAGCCGGCGCAAGAACGCCGACAGGTCGTCGGGATGCATCGACAGAGTCGCGCAGTTCGTCATCGGGTGGAAATTGACGACCTCGCCGGCGAGAACGCGGCGCTCCAGCACCAGACGGACGCGGCGCTCCTTGTCCGCCACCAGGGCCAGCGGGCTCACCCCGCCCGGTTCGATGGACAGCACCTGCTCCAGCGTGACCGGCGAGGCGAAGGACAGCTTGGCCGAGCCGATGACCGGCGCCAGTTCCTTCATGTTCACCGACTGGTCGTGCGGCAGGACGACCAGCCAAAGAACGCCCTTGGCATCCTTCAGCAGCAGATTCTTGGTATGCACACCGGGAACGCTGCGCCAGTGCTCTTCGGCATCGGCGACGGTGCGCACCGGCGGGTGGGCGTGCAGCCGCATCGGCGTCGACGCGAGGGCGAGTTCCCGGCACAGATCTTCGGGAATGCCGGCTTCACGCCAATGCATCTGCATGGTCTCGTTGTCGTCGGGCATGTTCGCCATCCTTGTCTGTCCGGCATGCCGCGGAGGGCGGCTTGCCGCAATGCTGGTCGGGGGCATGGCCAATGCTCTGTGCTCGCCACGATCCGTTGGACACAGCATGGCGAAGGGATCCACCCGCCGATTGTACGGGTGCGTCGCCGGCGTTGAATGAAACAGCCGTCCCGCGGTCTCAGCCCTTGCGGAAGACGGAGGGAGTCATGCCGCGGCGTTCCTTGAAGGCGCGGACGAAATGCGAGGAATCGCAGAAGCCGACGGCGGCTGCGATCTCCGTCACCGACTGCTCGGTGTTGCGCAGCAGGAATTCGGCATGTTCCAGCCGCATGATCCTGTAGGCCTCGGTTGGCGTCATGCCCAGCGCGTTCTGGAAATGCCGCTCCATCTGGCGCCGGGCGGCCCCAAGCCGGCGCGCCATCTCCGCCACCGACAAGGGCACGTCGATGTTCTGCTGCATCAGCAGGAGCGCCTTCCGCACCACCTCGTCGTTCGTGGTGAAGTCGAGCGGGATGCCCGGCTGCGGCTTCTCCCCGCGCAGCGCATCGTCGATGATCATGATGTGCAGGCTCTTGCGGGCCTGGGCCCGTCCAACATGCTTTTCGACGAGATAAGCCGCGAGATGGGCCGAGCTGGTCCCGCCCGAACAGGTCAACCGGTCGCGGTCGACGATGAAGATCTGGTCGGACACCGGTGTGATGCCGTCGAACTGCTCCAGGAAATCGGCATGGTGGAACCAGCTGATGCAGCAGCGGTATCCGTCCATCAGCCCGGCCCGTTGCAGGATGAAGGCACCGGTACAGACGCCCACCAGCGGGATCTTCGATGCCGCCGCCTGACGCAGATAGCGGATGTAGTCGGGGCTGAGGTTGGAGATCTCGTCGATCAGCCCGCCGATCACGACGATGTAGTCGAACTTCATGGGGTCACCCAGCCGCTCGGTCGGCTGCACCAGCATGCCGCAACTCGACGCCACCGGCCGCATCTGGTCCGACAGGACGGCCCAGTCGCACAGGATCGGCCGGCTGCGGTCGCCTTCGTCGGCGGCGAGCCGCAGCACGTCGACGAAATTCGCGAAGGCGCACAGCGTGAAACGGTGGGCTAGGATGAAGCCGACGGACAGGCGCGGTGCCGCAGGACGATCCGCGTACCGGCCGGCCCTGGTCGCGGCCGCCCTGGCCGCGCTTGGCTTGATGCTGTTCGTCATGTGATCTCCGGCGGACACATCGTCGCACCCGTGACATTAATCTGTCGCATTCATCCTGTCCAACAAAGGGGCGCGTCACGATACTGTCAGCACATTGAACTTCGCGGTGCTGCCATGACCCGCTTCTCACTTACCTCGCTGTTGACCAACGCGCTGACCGGCAACAAGAACTGGCAGCCTCAATGGCCCGATGCCGAACCGAAATCCGAATATGACGTCGTGATCGTCGGCGCGGGCGGGCATGGTCTGGGTGCGGCCTATTATCTCGCCAAGGAACACGGCATCACCAATGTCGCGGTGGTGGAAAAGGGCTGGCTCGGCGGCGGCAACACCGGCCGCAACACCACCATCATCCGCTCCAACTATCTCTACGACGAAAGCGCCCGTTTGTACGAGCATGCGGTGAAGCTGTGGGAAGGGCTGAGCCAGGAGCTGAACTACAACGTCATGTTCTCGCAGCGCGGCGTGATGATGCTGGCGCACACGGTCCATGACATCCAGAGCTTCAAGCGCCACATCCATTCCAACCGCCTGAACGGCATCGACAACGAGTGGCTGACGCCCGAGCAGGCCAAGGAATACTGCCCGCCGCTGAACATCGCCGCCAACGCCCGCTATCCGGTGATGGGAGCCGCGCTGCAGCGCCGCGGCGGCACCGCCCGCCACGATGCGGTCGCCTGGGGCTATGCGCGGGCCGCCTCGGCGCGCGGTGTCGACATCATCCAGAATTGCCCGGTGACCGCGATCCGCCGCGACGCTTCCGGCCGCGTCATGGGTGTGGAAACGGCGCGCGGCTTCATCAAGGCGAATAAGGTCGCGGTGTCGGCCGCCGGCAACACCTCGGTGGTGATGGACACTGCCGGCGTCCGGCTGCCGCTGGAAAGCTATCCGTTGCAGGCGCTGGTGTCGGAGCCGATCAAGCCGGCCTTCCCCTGCGTGGTGATGTCCAACACCGTGCACGCCTATATCAGCCAGTCCGACAAGGGCGAGCTGGTGATCGGGTCGGGCACCGACCAGTACACCTCCTACAGCCAGCGCGGCGGGCTGCCGCTGATCGAACATACCGTTGCCGCGATCTGCGAGGTCTTCCCGATCTTCAACCGCATGCGCATGCTGCGCAAATGGGGCGGCATCGTCGACGTCACGCCCGACCGCTCGCCGATCATCGGCAAGACGCCGGTGCCGGGGCTGTACGTCAATTGCGGCTGGGGAACCGGCGGCTTCAAGGCGACGCCGGGGTCGGCCAACGTCTTCGCCCACACCATCGCCCGCGACGAGCCGCACCCGATCAACGCGCCCTTCACGCTGGAGCGCTTCAAGACCGGCCGGCTGATCGACGAGGCCGCCGCCGCCGCCGTCGCGCATTGAGGAGACGATCATGCTGCTCATCCGCTGCCCATACTGCGAAGCCGAGCGCCCCGAGGTGGAGTTCACCTATGCCGGCGAGGCGCACATCGCGCGACCGGCGGACCCCTCGGCCCTGTCCGACGACGAATGGCGCGACTTTCTCTTCATCCGCACCAACCCGCGCGGCCGGCATTTCGAACGCTGGCGCCACATGCATGGTTGCGGCCGCTTCTTCAACGCGGTGCGCGACACCGTGACCGATAAATTCGCGATGACCTACAAGTCCGGGGCCCCGCGTCCGAGCGACGAAGAGATCGCGCTCGCCTCCAGCGCCGCCACCCCCGCCGAGGATGCACGTCCATGAGCAATTTCCGCATTGCCGGCAAGGGCAGGCTCAACCGCAGCCGCTCGGTCCGCTTCATGTTCGACGGCGTGGACTACACCGGCTACGAAGGCGACACCCTGGCGTCGGCGCTCCTGGCGAACGGCGTCCATCTTGTTGGACGGTCCTTCAAGTATCACCGGCCGCGCGGCTTCCTGTCCGCCGGGTCGGAGGAACCGAACGCGCTGGTCGGGACCGACCGCGGCAACGGCCGGTTCGAGCCGAACACGCGGGCGACGGTGCTGGAGGTGTTCGAAGGGCTGAAGACCGAAAGCCAGAATCGCTGGCCGTCGCTGAGCCGCGACATCGGCGCTGTGAACGACGCGCTCTACATGCTGTTCTCGGCCGGTTTCTACTACAAGACCTTCATGTGGCCGAAGAGCTTCTGGGACAAGGTCTATGAGCCGGTCATCAGGAATGCCGCCGGCCTGGGCAAGGCGCCGACCGCCCCCGATCCCGACACCTACGCCAGCCGCTTCGCCCATTGCGACGTGCTGGTCGTCGGCGGCGGCGCCGCCGGCCTCGCCGCGGCGCTGGAGGCCGGGCGCAGCGGCGCCTCGGTCATCCTGTGCGACGAGCAGTCGGAAATCGGCGGC
The DNA here is from genome assembly GCF_001639105.2 of Azospirillum humicireducens. Lineage (NCBI taxonomy): Bacteria > Pseudomonadati > Pseudomonadota > Alphaproteobacteria > Rhodospirillales > Azospirillaceae > Azospirillum > Azospirillum humicireducens. Next base: position 85,511 of record NZ_CP028903.1, on the reverse strand, counting down.
TCGCTGCTGTCGGAGCCGACGGCCGAGATCAACGGTCAGCTGGCCTGGGACTGGCTGGAGGACACCAGCGCGGCGCTGGCGGCGATGCCGAACGTCACGGTGCTGCCGCGCACGACGGCCATCGGTTATTACCACCAGAATTTCCTTGGCCTGTGCCAGAGGCTGACCGACCATCTGAGCATCGTGCCGGAGGGCGCCCCGCGCGAGCGGATGTGGAAGGTCCGGGCCAAGCAGGTGGTGCTGGCCCAGGGCGCCCTCGAAAAGCCGCTGGTGTTCGCCGGCAACGACCGGCCGGGCGTGATGCTGGCCGGTGCCGCGCGGACCTACCTGAACCGCTACGGCGTCAAGGTCGGCAACCGGGTGGTCGTCGTCACCACGCATGACAGCGCCTGGCATGCCGCCTTCGATCTGGCCAAGGCCGGCGTAGAGGTCGCAGCCATCGTCGATGTCCGCGGCACCGTGCCGACCCAGCTGGCGGCGGCGGCCGACGCTCTGCGCATCAGGACGCTGATCGGCTGGACCGTCACCGGGACCAAGGGCCGCCTGCGGGTCTCGTCGGTGCGGGTCAATCCCGTCACCGGTGGCGGCAAGGTCGGCAGTGCCGAGACCATCGCCTGCGACGCGCTGCTGATGTCGGGCGGCTGGACCCCCAGCGTCCATCTGTTCTCGCACACCCAGGGATCGCTGACCTGGAACGAGGACGGCCAGATGTTCCTGCCTGGCCGCGGCAAGGAGGAGTGCCGTTTGGCCGGCGCCGGCAAGGGCCGTTTCGGGCTGAAGACCGCTTTCGAGGACGGAGCCGCTGCCGGCGCCGCGGCGGCGGCCGATGCCGGGTTCAAGACCGAACCGGCGTCCTACCATGTGGAGGGCGAGCTGTCCTTCACCGGGGTGACCGGCCGCGAGCTGCCGACCGACCGCGATCCGGGCCATGCCAAGGCGTTCGTCGATTTCCAGAACGACGTGATGGCCAAGGACATCCGTCTGGCGGTGCGCGAAGGCTTCAAGTCGATCGAGCACATCAAGCGCTACACCACCAACGGCATGGCGACCGACCAGGGCAAGACGTCCAACATCAACGGTCTGGCCGTCGCGTCGGATGCGCTGAAGCGGCCGATTCCCGCCGTGGGCCTCACCACCTTCCGCCCGCCCTACACACCGACCAGCTTCGGCACCTTTGCCGGCTACAACAAGGGCGAGCTGTTCGACGTGACGCGCAAGACGCCGATCGACAGCTGGGCCGAGGAAAACGGCGCGGTGTACGAGCCGGTGTCGCTGTGGCGGCGCGCCTGGTACTTCCCGCAGGTCGGCGAGGACATGCACACGGCGGTGGCGCGCGAATGCAAGGCGGTGCGCACGTCGGTCGGCATGTTCGACGCCTCCACCCTCGGCAAGATCGAGGTCGTCGGCCCCGACGCCGCCGAGTTCATGAACCGCATGTACACCAACGCCTGGACCAAGCTGGCGCCCGGACGCTGCCGCTACGGCCTGCTGCTCGGCGAGGACGGCTTCATCCGGGACGACGGCGTGATCGGGCGTCTGGCCAATGACCGCTTCCACGTCACCACCACCACCGGCGGCGCGGCGCGCGTCCTGAACATGATGGAGGATTACCTCCAGACCGAATGGCCGGACCTGAAGGTGTGGCTGACCTCCACCACCGAGCAGTGGTCGGTGATCGCGCTGCAAGGTCCGAACGCCCGCAAGCTGATCGAGCCGTTCGTCGAGGGCATCGACCTGTCGGAGGGCGCCTTCCCCCATATGGCGGTCGCCATCGGCAAGATCTGCGGCGTGCCAACCCGGCTGTTCCGCGTGTCCTTCACCGGCGAACTCGGCTTCGAGATCAATGTGCCGGCCCGCTACGGCCGCGCGGTGTGGGAAAAGCTGTTCGAGGCCGGGCAACGCTTCGGCATCACCCCCTACGGCACCGAGACGATGCACGTCCTGCGCGCCGAGAAGGGCTACATCATCGTCGGGCAGGACACGGACGGCACGCTGACGCCGGACGATGCCGGCCTGTCCTGGGCCGTCGGCAAGACCAAGCCGGACTTCGTCGGCAAGCGGTCCCTGGTGCGGCCCGACATGCTGGCGCCGAACCGCAAGCAGCTGGTCGGCCTGCTGACCTCCGATCCGAAGACCGTGCTGGAGGAGGGGGCGCAGATCGTCCTCGACCCGAACCAGCCGGTTCCGATGGAGATGGTCGGCCATGTGACCTCGTCCTACTGGAGTGCCGAGCTGGGGCGGTCCATCGCCTTTGCGGTGATCCAGGGCGGGCGCTCCCTGCAGGGCCAGACCGTGCATGTGCCGATGCCGGACAAGGTCCATTCCGCGACGATCACCGGCATGGTGTTCGTCGACCCCGAGAACAAGCGTCTCAGCGCATAGGAGGCCCACCCGTGCTTCTGGCCAATCACCCGTTGCTGGGCAAGACGATCCCCGGCGATACCGCAAGCCGGCTGAGCATCCGTGCCGCCGAGGATGTCGCCCGCTTCAGCCTGCGCATGGACCCCGCCGCCGTCCAGGCGGCCGGGGCCGCCTTCGGCACGCCGCTCCCCACCCGCATCGGCGGTTTGGTGGAGGCCGGCGGACGGAGCGCTCTGCAACTCGGCCCCGACGAATGGGTTCTGCTGGCGCCGGTCGGCGAGAGCGACGGCATCGTCGAGGCCTTCGCCGCCCTGCAGGAGCCGCACAGTCTGGTCGATATCGGCCATCGCGAGGTGGGCATCCTGGTGGAGGGGGAGGCCGCGGCGCTCGCCCTGCGCTCTGCCATCGCCTTCGATGTCGAGGCGATGGCGGTCGGCAGCGGCTGCCGCACCATCTTCGACAAGGCGCAGATCGTCCTGATCCGCGAGGACAAGAACCGCTTCCGGATCGAGGTCTGGCGTTCCTTCGCAGACCATGTCTGGGGCCTGCTGCAAGCCGCCAGCCGCGAAATCGCGCTCGGCATCTGATTTGTGAGAGGACTGCACATGAACCGTCATCAGTCTCTGCCGAAGCCCGATCTCACCGATGACGCGATTGCCGCCGCCATCGGACGCGAACTGAACCGCCAGAAGTACGAGATCGAGCTTATCGCCTCGGAAAACATCGTCTCGGCGGACGTGCTGGCCGCACAGGGCTCGATCCTCACCAACAAATACGCCGAAGGCTATCCGGGCCGCCGCTATTACGGCGGCTGCGAGTTCGTGGACGAGGTCGAGACCATCGCCATCGACCGCGCCAAGCAGCTGTTCGGTGCCGGCTTCGTCAATGTCCAGCCGCATTCGGGCGCCCAGGCCAACCAGGCGGTGTTCCTCGCCCTGCTCCAGCCGGGCGACCGGGTGATGGGCATGTCGCTGGCCCATGGCGGCCACCTGACCCATGGCTCGCCGGTGACGATGTCGGGCAAGTGGTTCGACATCGTCAGCTACGAGGTGCGCGAGAGCGACCAGTTGATCGACTATGACGCCCTGCGCGCCAAGGCGCTCGAAACCAAGCCGAAGCTGATCGTCGCCGGTGCATCGGCCTATCCGCGAGTGATCGATTTCGCCGCGTTCCGCCGCATCGCCGACGAGGTCGGCGCCTATCTGATGGTGGACATGGCCCATTACGCCGGTCTGGTCGCCACCGGCCAGTATCCGGACCCGCTGCCGCACGCCCATGTGGTGACCACCACCACCCACAAGACCCTGCGCCTGGCGGTGCGCGAAGGCTTCAAGTCGATCGAGCACATCANTGCATGTCATCGCCGCCAAGGCCGTCGCCTTCGGCGAGGCGCTGACCCCGGAGTTCAAGGCCTATGCCGCGCAGGTGGTGACCAACGCCAAGGTGTTGTCCGACACGCTGGTCAAGGGCGGGCTGGACATCGTGTCCGGCGGCACCGACTGCCACATGGTGCTGGTCGATCTGCGTCCGAAGGGAGTGAAGGGCCGCGATGCGGAACGTGCGCTGGAGCGTGCCGGCCTGACCTGCAACAAGAACGCGATCCCGTTCGACCCGGAAAAGCCGGCGGTGACCTCCGGCGTGCGGCTCGGCACCGCGGCGGGCACCACCCGCGGTTTCGGCGAGGCCGAGTTCGCCCGCATCGGCGAGCTGATCCTGACCGTGGTCGATGCGCTCGCCGTGGCCGGCCCGGACGGCAATGCCGAGGTCGAGAAGCGCGTGCATGGCGAGGTTCGGGAACTGTGCGAGCGTTTCCCGATCTACGGCTGAATATTTGTGAGTTTTTGAAGGTCTTGCCGAGAGATCATGAACTCCTCTCGGACANGGCCGGCCCGACATATCCCCGCCTTCGCGGGGATGACGCAAAGTTCCTTTGGTTCCAGGAGCTTAGAAATGCCTGGAATTGTGTGCATCCCGTAGCGCCTTCGCGGGGATGACGGCCGATAACAGTTTCCAAAAACTCACGAATCCTGACGAGGCGCCCGATGTTTCTCAGCGTTTTCGATGTGTTCAAGATCGGCATCGGCCCGTCGTCGTCGCACACGATGGGGCCGATGACCGCGGCGGTGCGGTTTCTCGACATGCTGCGGGCGCAGCTGGATGCTGCACCCGCGGCGCTCAAGGTGCGGCTGCACGGCTCGCTCGCCTTCACCGGCAAGGGGCATGCGACGGACCGGGCCGTGGTGCTCGGGCTCCTCGATTACCGGCCGGACAACCTGGACGTCGACGAAGCCGAAGTGCGCATCGCCGAGCTTTGGCGGACGCGCAGGCTGCATCCTGCCGGCCTGCCGGAACTGGACTTCGATCCTGAAACCGATCTGGTCTTCGATTTCGGGCCGCCGCTGCCGGGCCATGCCAACGGACTGGTTTTCCAGGCGCTGGACAAGGCGGGAAGGGTGGTGCTTTCGGAGATCTTCTATTCCATCGGCGGTGGCTTTGTCGTGACGGCGGCGGAACGCGAGTCTCCGCCGGAGGAGGCCGGGACCGAGTCCGTCGGCTGGCCCTATCCCTTCCACAACGCGGCGGCAATGCTGCGGATGGCGCGGGAAAGCGGCGCGTCCATCGCCGGGATGAAGCGCGCCAACGAGCTCGTCGTCCGCTCCGCCGCCGAGGTGGAGGAGAAGCTCGGCAACATCTGGACGGTGATGAACGGCTGCATCGAACGCGGGTTGAGCCTGGATGGCCAGCTGCCGGGCAGCCTGAAGGTGAAGCGGCGGGCCAAGGCCATTCACCAGCAGCTCTTACGCGAACGCGGGGCGAATTCCAGCCAGCCGCATGTCGCCTCCGACTGGCTGAGCGTCTATGCGATGGCGGTCAACGAGGAGAATGCGGCCGGCGGCAAGGTGGTGACCGCGCCCACCAACGGTGCGGCCGGCGTCGTGCCGGCGGTGCTGCGCTATTACCTGGACCATTGCGCGGGGGCCGAACCGGCGAAGATCGGCGATTTTCTGCTGACCGCCGCCGCCATCGGCGGCCTGATCAAGCACAATGCGTCGATCTCCGGCGCGGAGGCCGGTTGCCAGGGCGAGGTGGGATCCGCCGCCGCCATGGCCGCGGCCGGACTGTGCGCTGTGCTCGGCGGAACGCCGGAGCAGGTGGAGAACGCGGCGGAAATCGCGCTGGAGCATCATCTCGGCATGACCTGCGATCCGGTCGCCGGCCTGGTTCAGGTGCCGTGCATCGAGCGCAACGCCATCGGCGCGACCAAGGCGGTGGCCGCAGCCTCCCTGGCGCTGCGCGGCGACGGCCAGCACTTCATGCCGCTGGACAACTGCATCCAGGCGATGCGGCAGACCGGCGAGGAAATGAGCACGAAGTTCAAGGAAACCAGCCTGGGCGGGCTTGCGGTCAATCTGCCGGAGTGCTGACGTCTTCCGCAGATGCTGAGTTCGTGTCCGTTCAGATCCGGCATAGATGGCAGGCGACTCCGGCGCGTTTTTGAGCGCCGGAGTCGCCAGAGCCAGTGCTTCTTTACTTCATAGACGGGAAAGCGAACTGGGCGCCTTCGCGGACCCCGCCGGTCGGCCAGCGCTGGGTAACGGTCTTGCGGCGGGTGTAGAAGCGCACGCCGTCGGGACCATAGGCCGACAGATCGCCGAACAGCGACCGTTTCCAGCCGCCGAAGCTGTGGTATGCGACCGGCACCGGCAGCGGCACATTGATGCCGACCATGCCGACCTTGATCATGTCGCTGAAGTAACGGGCGGCCTCGCCGTCGCGGGTGAACAGGCAGGTGCCGTTGCCGTACTCGTGGGCATCGATCAGGTCCATGCCCTCCTGCATCGACTTGACCCGGACGAGGCAGAGGACCGGGCCGAAAATCTCCTCCCGGTAGATGGTCATGTCCGGGGTGACGCGGTCGAACAGGCAGCCGCCCAGGAAGTTGCCGTTCTCATGCCCCGGCACCACCAGCCCGCGGCCGTCCACCACCAGTTCCGCCCCTTCGGCGACGCCCTGGTCGACATAGGCCTTCACCTTCTCGTAATGGGCGCGGGTGACCAGCGGTCCCATCTCGCAGCCGGCCGATGTGCCGGCGCCGACCTTCAGGTCGCGCAGCGCCGCCGACAGCTTGTCCTTAAGCCGGTCGGCCACCTCGTCGCCCACCGCCACCACGACGGAGATCGCCATGCAGCGCTCGCCGCAGGAACCGTAGGCCGCGCCCATCAGCGCGCTGACCGCGTTGTCCAGATCGGCGTCGGGCATGACGATGGCGTGGTTCTTGGCCCCGCCCAGCGCCTGTACCCGCTTTCCGTGGGTGCTGGCGGTCGAATAGACATACTCGGCGATGGGGGTGGATCCCACGAAGCTGACGCCCTGCACCCGCGGATCGGTCAGCAGCGTGTCGACCGCCTCCTTGTCGCCATTGACGACGTTCAGCACACCCGGCGGCAGCCCGGCCTCCAGCGCCAGTTGGGCAATGTAGAGGGCGGAGCTGGGGTCGCGCTCCGACGGCTTGAGGACGAAGGTGTTCCCGCAGGCGATGGCGATGGGGTACATCCACAGCGGCACCATCGCCGGGAAATTGAACGGCGTGATGCCGGCGACGACGCCCAGCGGCTGGAATTCCGACCAGCTGTCGATGGCCGGCCCGACATTCTTGGAGAACTCGCCCTTCAGCAGTTCCGGGACGCCGCAGGCATACTCGACGTTCTCGATGCCGCGGGTCAGCTCGCCGAAGGCGTCGTCCAGAACCTTGCCGTGCTCCGCCGTGATGAGGGCGCAGATGCGGTCGGCATTCTCCTCCAGCAACTGCTTGAAGCGGTACATGACGCGGGCGCGCTTGGCCGGCGGCGTGGCTCGCCATGCCGGAAACGCGGCCTCGGCGGCGGCGATGGCCTCTTCCACGGTGGCACGCGACGCCAGGGCGACCTGTCCGGCCACGTCACCGGTGGCGGGATTGACGATGTCGGCGGTGCGGCTGCCGGCGGGCGCGTCAGTCTTGCCGCCGATCAGGTGGGCAACGATGGTCATGGTCGGGCTTTCCTGGGGGAGATTATGGAGTGNGGACCCGCGGCGAAGCCGTGGGAGGGAGGTGGCTTCGTCCGTGGCGCCCTTACGCCGTCGCCTGGATGGCGTCGGCGACGACGTCGAACAGGCGGTCGAGGTCGGCGGGCTCGCTGTAGAAATGCGGGCCGAACTGAAGCGTGTCGCCGCCGAAGCGTACGTAATAGCCGGCCTTCCAGCACTTCTCGCCGATCTCATAGGGCCGGCGGGCCGGTTCGCCCGGCAGCGACGCGATTGTGACGGCGCCGGTCAGGCCATAGTTGCGGATGTCGGCGACGTTCTTCAGCCCCTTCAGCCCGTGGATCAGGTTTTCGAAGTGCGGCGCCAGCGCAGCCGCCTTCTCCCACAGCTTCTCCCGCTCGAAGAGGTCGAGCGCGGCCAGACCGGCGGCGCAGGCGACCGGATGGGCCGAATAGGTATAGCCGTGCGGGAACTCCACCATGTAGTCCGGGCCGCCATTGTCCATGAAGGCCTGGTAGATGTCGTGCTTGGCCACGACGGCCCCCATCGGGACGGCGCCGTTGGTCAGGCCCTTGGCGACGTTCATGATGTCCGGGACCACGCCGAAGGCATCGGCGCCGAAGGGGGCGCCCATGCGGCCGAAGCCGGTGATGACCTCATCGAAGATCAGCAGGATGGAGTGCTTGTCGCAGATCTCGCGCAGCCGCTGCAGGTAGCCCTTCGGCGGCGGCAGCACGCCGGCCGAGCCGGCCAGCGGCTCGACGATCACGGCGGCGATGTTGGAGGCGTCGTGCAGCACCACCAGTTCCTCCAGCGCGTCGGCCAGGAAGGCGCCTTCGTCCGGCATGCCCTTCACGAAGAGATTTTGCGGCAGCAGGGTGTGGGGCAGGTGGTCGGCGTCGACGCCGGTGCCGAACAGCTTGCGGTTGCCGCCGATGCCGCCCAGGCTGGTGCCGCCGAAATTGACGCCGTGATAGCCCTTGGACCGGCCGATCAGCTTGGTCTTGGCCGGCTGGCCCTTCATCCGCCAATAGGCCCGCGCCATCTTCAGCGCGGTGTCGGCGGCTTCCGATCCCGAACCGACGAAGAAGACATGGTCGAGGCCGGCCGGGGTCATCGACGCCAGCTTGTGCGCCAGCTTGAAGGCGGCCGGGTGCCCGTGCTGGAAGGCGGGGCTGTAATCCAGCTCCGCGATCTGGCGGGCCACCGCTTCGGAAATCTCGCGGCGGCAATGGCCGGCGCCGCTGCACCACAGGCCGGACAGGCTGTCGTAGATCTTGCGGCCTTCGGCGTCCCAGTACCAGGTCCCCTCGGCCTTCACGATCATGCGCGGGTTGTTCTTGAACTGACGGTTGCCGCTGAAGGGCATCCAATAGGCGTCGAGTTCCTCGCGCGTCAGTCCGGCAGCCTTGTCCAGGGACTGGCCGAGAGCGTTGGCATGATCGTTGTCCAGGGGGGCCATCCGCGGTTCTCCCATATGTGTCAGGGGTACTGTCGGCGGCAAGTGTGCGCGCTTCCCGGTTGCGATTAAATCCAAACTATAAGAACTTCACATAACCCTGCGCTTAACTATCTTGCCCAGATCATGGTGGTGCCAGCATGAGCAAGCCAGCCCGGTCCCTGGCCCCCATCGGCGATGCCGACATCCGGCTGCTGCGCGTGTTCCGGACGGTGGTGGAGTGCGGCGGCTTTTCCGCTGCCGAGGTGGAGCTGAACATCAGCCGGGCGGCGATCAGCCAGCATATGGCGGACCTTGAGCGGCGGCTCGGGCTTACCCTCTGCCGGCGCGGGCGGGCCGGCTTCCGGCTGACCGACGAAGGGCATCTGGCCTATGAGGCGAGCTTGCGCCTGCTGGCCAGCACCGAGAGCTTCCGCAGCGAGATCGCCACCGTCCATGGCCGTCTGCGCGGTGAATTGAACATCGGCATCACCGACAACCTCGTCACAATGCCGCAGATGCGGGTGACCCACGCCCTGCGCAGCCTGAAGCAGCTGGCGCCCGAGGTTCGCGTCAACATCCGCATGATACCGCCCAACGAGATCGAGCGGGGCGTGCTGGACGGGCAACTGCATGTCGGCGTCGTGCCGGTCCGCCGTGGGTTGCCGGGACTGGCCGGTCTTCCGCTTTACCAGGAGGAGTCCCTGCTCTACTGCGGCGACGGCCATCCGCTGTTCGACTGTGCCGCCGCCGGATTGACGCGGGAAGCGGTCGAGGCCGCCGACGCCGTGGCGCCGACCCAGGCGCAGCTTCCCCACGAGCTGAACAACACCGCGACGGCGACCGACCGCGAGGGGGTGGCTTTTCTGATCCTCACCGGATGCTATGTCGGCTTTCTGCCGACCCATTACGCGCGGCAATGGGTCGAGCGTGGGATGATGCGGGCGCTGATGCCCGATACCTACCATCACGCCCTGAAATTCCAGGTGGTGACGAAGAAGGGCGCCCAGCCGAATCTGGTGCTGGAGCGGTTCCTGGATGTCCTGCGCGGAACCGGAGGCGAGGAAAGCGTGGGCGCGGTGTGAAAGCCGGCGGGCGGCCGTCCAACTGCCCGATTGTCCACCATGCGGGAAAGCCGCCCGGGGGAAGCGACGGGTCAGCGGCCGTCGTCCAGACTGGGTCCGGCAAGCCACTGGCTCCGGCAAACCAAGGAGACGAACATGGCGCAGCCGTCATCGGCCACGATCTTCCAGAATCCCTCGACCGGTCAGACGGAAACGGTGTCCAACAGGTCCGGTGTCTGGGCGTTCCTGGGCGGTCCCTTCTATTTCGCCGCCAAGGGCGAGTGGATGCACAGCGCGATCCATGCGGTTCTGACCGTCGTCGCCCTGCTGCTCTGGCCCAGCGGCGCTCTCATGCTGGTGGGGCTGTGGTTCGGCTATGCCTGCGCGACGCCGACCATTCTGGAAGCGCGCTACAAGCGGCTTGGCTGGCAGCGGGTCTCGGCCTGATCCTGGGGTAAGGCAGTCCGTTTTCACGAGGCTATGGGGCGCATTCGGACCTCAAGGCGACGATGCGGTATGTGACAACCGAATTCCAGCGTCCTGAATCATAGAACCGGAGCAATGGGAACCCGATGATATAGCTGAACGTATCCAAGCTGCATCGTTTCCATCGCTCGTGTGATCATGCCGGACAATTCCGCCTCCATCGACGGCGTGGGCGAAAACGCCCGCGCCGGCAACGACCCTTATGCGGCGCTCGACGCCTCGGCAGCGACCACCCTGTCCGACCGCTGGAACGTGCGCGACAGCGCGCTGGCAGTGGTGGTTCTTGCCGGGCTGGTCGGCGGGGCGGTCGGACTGGCGGTCGGATCGCTGCACGAGGCGGTCCTGCTGCTCCAGGCGCTGGCCTTCGACCTGCCGGTGGGCGAGAAGCTGGGTCAGGGGGCGCCCGACCTGCTGAGGACGCTGGGCGTGCCGGTGGCGGGCGGGCTGCTGCTGGGCATCCTGTCGACGCTGGTGCGGCGCTGGCGGCCCAACGACATCGTCGACGCGGTGGAGGCGAACGCGCTCTACGGCGGGAAGATGTCGCTGATCGACAGCCTGCGCCTGACGGTGACCACCGCGCTGTCCAACGCGTCCGGCGCGTCGGTGGGCATGGAGGCGGCCTATACCCAGGCGGGCGCCGGTCTCGCCTCCTCCCTCGGGCAGCGGTTGCGGCTGCGCCGGGCCGATCTGCGCATGATGGTCGGCTGCGGGGCGGCGGCGGCCATCGCCGCAGCCTATCACGCGCCGCTGGCGGGCGCCTTCTATGCCTTCGAGCTGGTGCTGGGCGGCTACACGCTGGCGGCGCTGGCGCCGGTGGGTGCTGCGGCGGCGCTGGGGGTGGCGGCATCGGCCCTGCTGACCGGCGGCGAGGTGCCGCTGGCGCTCGGCCGGCCGGTGGAAATCGCCGGATGGGATTATGCCGCCTGCGGCGTCGTTGGCTTCCTGGCCGGCTGGCTCAGCATCCTCGCCATGCAGGCGGTGACGGTGGCGGAGCGCGGGTTCAGGCGCCTGCCGGTCCCGCGCTGGATGCGACCGGCGGTGGGCGGGCTGATGGTCGGCGCGCTGGCGCTGGCGGTGCCGGCGGTGATGGGCAGCGGCCCCGGCGCCGTGCCGCCGGAACTGGCGGGCGGCGCATTGGCTCTGGCCCTGACGCTGGTGGCGAAGATCCTGGCGTCGGCCGTGTCGCTGGGATCGGGTTTCCGCGGCGGCCTGTTCAGCGCCTCCCTGTTCATCGGCGGGCTGTTCGGCGGTCTGTTGAGCGTCGCGACGGCCAGCTTGCTGCCGGAACTGGGAATCGACGGCGGACTTCTGCTGCTGGTCGGGATGGGGTCGGTCGCCGCCGGCGTCGTCGGTGCGCCGGTCACCATGGTGTTGCTTGTGCTGGAGACGACGCAGGATCTCTGGGCGGCGTCGGGCGTGCTGATCGGCGTGGTGCTGTCCACCACCGTGGTGCGGCAGGCCTTCGGCTATTCCTTTGCCACCTGGCGCTTCCATCTGCGCGGCGTGCCGATCCGCGGCGCCTACGACATCGGCTGGCTGTCGGAGTTGACGGCCTTCCGGCTCATGCGGCGCGATGCCAAGACGGTGCCCGCCGCGCTGACGGTGGAGGCCTTGCGCCGCCTCTACCCGCTGGGCTCCACCAAGACGGTGTTCGCGGTCGATGAATCCGGTAGATATGCCGGACTGATCGACATGTCGCAGGTCCACGATCCCGACCAGGATGCGGCGGCCACCGAAACCCGCGTCGGCACGCTCGCCAGCAAGGCGGACGCCGTTCTGATGCCCGGCGACGACGCCCGCACCGTGCTGAACCGCTTCGGCACCGCTGAGGTGGAGGCGCTGCCGGTCCTGTCCTCGCCCACCGACCGGCGCATCATCGGCTATGTGACGGAGTCCTTCGCGTTGCGCCGCTATTCCCAGGCGTTGGAGCGCCAGCGCGGCGAGGACCTGGGCGAACGCGGGATTTGGGGGCGCGATTAGCCCCTCATGGCACCCGGCCGGTTGCGGTAACGCGCGCTGCCGCTGCCGGCCGGGTGGCCATCACCCGCCTTGGAATCCCTTCAGGCGCTCCTCGCCGCGGCCGATCTCCGACTTGAAATGTCCCTGCTTCGCAGCGTTCAGGACATCGTCGATGAAGCTCCGGTACTCGTCGGCGGCCTCGCCCGGAGGGGTCGCCACCGGCGCGACAGAGCCGACATGGATGTTGCCGTCGGCGGCGGTGGAATCATGAAGGCTGAAGGCGGGGATGAAGATGGTGTCCCCTTCTGGATTCCCTTCCGCCACATGATGGGAGGCGCGGGAGATCTCGACCTGCCCGTCGGCATCGGGGGCGGAGAGGATCTTCACGCCGTGGACGATTGTCGCCTTGCTGCGCGCGTTCGCCGCCGCGTCCCGCTCGAAGCTGGGGCGGTCGTAGATGCGTTCGATGCTCGACCGGTCGTTGATGTTGGCTTTGGCCATGTCTGTCTCCGTGTTGCCGAACTGGGGAACAGGCCATGGTCGCATCCGGTCCCCCGGATTGCCGCAGGGCAGGGCGAAAAGTTCGGAGAGTGGAATTTTCGAAGCTCCAACTGCGATCCGTTGTCCGAACGGAATGCCGTCTGCGCTGTTGATCGACCATCGACGGAATTCGAGTGGGAGAGCGACATGGCCGATCTGCAACGCATCGCCTGAACTCCACCCGCAGCACGTCCAGCAGATGAATCGGGTTGCCTGACGGAAGGCGGGCTTGCGCCGGGCGGCCGTCTTCTTCCTCACGCCGGCGGGGGAAGGGGCGGCGCCCCCGCCAGCCTCACGGTCGCATCGTCCATCCGGCTGTCGCACCAGCGGGCCAGCGCCTTGTCATACGGCGAGTCCGCCTGCCCGGTTGCGAGGGCGAAGAGCGTTATCGAGGAACGGAACTTCATGTCGTCGGGCGAGCCGAAGATCTCGTGCAGCGTCCGCCCATGCACCTCCATCACCGCGCGCGTGGCCTGTTCCAGCCGGGGTCCGAGCGCGGGATGGGCCAGATAGGCCTGCGCCTCGGCAAGGGAGGCGATGCCGTAGACCCCCGCGGCGGGGGAGCGGCCGAGCCCGCGCATCTGCGGGAAGACGAACCACATCCAATGACTGCGCTTGTGCCCGCCCCGCAACTCGTCGAGCGCGGTCGCGAAGACAGGGGCCTGCGCGTTCAGGAAGCGCTGGAGATCGTATGGATCGTCGGTCCGCATGTCACCGTTCCTTCTTCCGGAGGAGGCCGCCGGTCGGGTCTGCTCCGCCGCCGGCATGATGTGTCCGGTCAGCGGGGCGCCCACCCCGCCGACATAGCTGTCCGACCGGGCGGGATCGGAGGTGACGACAGCGAGCCCGAGCGACGGAACCAGAGACAGCATCTGTCCGCCATAGCCGCGGGCATAAGCGATGCGGAGGCCGTTCGATTCCGCCAGGAACCAGCCATAGTCGCCGCCGGAATAGGGTGACCCGGTGCGCAGCACCAGGATGCGTGCGCCCAGTCGGCACCGACCATATGGTCGTGACCTGCTGCAATCCAAGCCTGTGCGACTCGGCGATCTGGACATGTGCATCACTTTGCACGTTTCCAGCCTTGTCGACATTTCTGCAGAAAATATTTAAGGAAGGTAAAAATATTTCCACCATGAAACAAGCAATGGAATTCATGAAATCGAATTCATGCTTGCGGTTCTCCGGGAGTGATAAGTAATAAGAGCGGAAGGTGGCGTATTTTTCATCAGTAAACACTAATGGCTTGTTGGGTGTGAGTGCGGTCGTGAGCGGAATTGTTGCTGAATGGGCGGATTGTTGGCAGCGACAGGGCGCGGTTCGAATCGCTTTTACGGCGTTCGAACGGCAGGCCGACCTTGGGATGGCGGGCCCGCGCAGTCGGCAATGCAACACTCAATTGCGCCTCCGCCTTGCGGGCATGCCCTGTTCCGGCAGTTGGGCGGCTGTGTTAAATCTCCCGCCCGAGGAGACGGCAATGGACAATATTCGGGTGTCGATGTGGACATGAATTACCTGGAGACGGCAGTGCCGCCGCTGGTGTCGGCGACAGCAGGCTTCGATCCGTCTCTGATTTTGGAAATGGCTCAGAGGATTCGGGAGCCACTTTACATAATCAGAAGTCAGGATGGTCGTTTGGGCGCCTCGACACGGCCGCCCGATTTTGCTGCTGAGCGGCTTGAACCTGTCGCCACCCTGCCGCCGCTTTATCCGGAATGGCTGGGCGATCGCAGTTTCCAGGAAACCCATGGTTGCCGCTTCGCCTATGTGGCGGGGGAGATGGCGCGGGGCATCGCCACCCCGGCGATGGTGGTCGCCGCTGCCGGCGCCGGACTGCTCGGCTTCTACGGCAGCGCCGGCCTGTCGCCGCAGCGGGTGGAGGAGGGCATCGGCGAAATCCGTGCAGCGCTCGGGCCGCAGGCGCCGAACTGGGGCGCCAACCTGATCCACAGCCCCAACGACCCCGCGCTGGAGGCGGCGGTCTGCCGGCTGTTCCTGCAGCAGGGGGTGCGGCGGGTTTCCGCCTCGGCCTTCATGGCGCTGACGCCGTCGGTGGTGGAACTGGCCGCCAAGGGGTTGAGCCGCGATCCGGCCACCGGCGCGGTTCGCCGGCTGACCCACATCTTCGCCAAGGTCTCGCGCGCCGAGGTCGCTCGCCAATTCATGACGCCGGCTCCGCGGCGGATGCTGGCCGATCTGGTGGCGCAGGGCATCCTCACCGCCGAGGAAGCCGAGCTTGCCGCCGGCATCCCCGTGGCCGCGGACATCACGGTGGAGGCGGATTCCGGCGGCCACACGGACAATCGCCCGCTCACCGTCCTGTTCCCGATCATCCAGCGCCTGCGCGACGAGCTGGTCGCCGCCCATGGCTATGGCCGCAACATCCGTGTCGGCGCCGCCGGCGGGCTCGGCACTCCCGCCGCACTGGCCGGCGCCTTCGCCATGGGCGCCGCCTATGTCGTCATCGGTTCGGTGAACCAGTCGGCGGCGGAGGCGGGGCAGCCGCTGTCGGTCCGCCGCATGCTGGCCGACCTGTCCAGCACCGACGTGACGATGGCGCCCGCCGCCGACATGTTCGAGATGGGCGTCAAGGTCCAGGTGATGAAGCGGGGCACCATGTTCCCCTTCCGCGCCCAGCGCCTGTATGAGCTGTACTGCCGCCATTCCGGCCTGGACGACCTTCCCGCGGCAGAGCGCGCGACCTTGGAGAAGGACATTTTCCAGGCACCGCTGGAGGAGATCTGGCGCCAGACCCGTGAGCATTTCGCCGTCCGCGACCCGGCGGAACTGACGCGCGCCGAGGCCGATCCCCGCCACCGCATGGCGCTGGTCTTCCGCTGGTATCTGTTCAACGCCGCCCGCTGGCCGATGCTGGACGACAGCACCCGGCGCCATGACTTCCAGGTCTGGTGCGGCCCGGCGATGGGCGCCTTCAACGACTGGGTGAAGGGCAGCTTCCTGGAGGCGGCGGACAAACGCACGGTCGAACAGATCGCCCGCAACCTGCTGGAGGGAGCCGCCGTGGTGACCCGCGCCCAGCAGATGCGGACGGCGGGCCTGCCGGTTCCGGCCGCGGCCTTCACCTGGGTGCCGCGCCGGCTCGCCTGATCGGCCTTAAGCGCACTTCCGCTCCAATCCCCCTCCGAACATCCGAGACCGCCTTGAAGAACCGCCACCCCATCGCGATCGTCGGCATCGGCGCCATGTTTCCGGGTTCCGGCACCACGCACGGTTTCTGGCGCGACATCCTCGCCGGCCGGGATTGCGTCGGCGACGTGCCCGCCACCCATTGGCTGGTGGAGGACTTCTACGACCCCGACCCCACGGCGCGGGACAAGACCTATTGCCGCCGCGGCGCCTTCCTGCCGCCGGCCACGCTGGATCCGCTGGAGTTCGGCATCCCGCCCCAGGCGCTGAGCGCCACCGACACCGCCCAGCTTCTGGCACTGATCGTCGCCAAGGAGACGCTGGACGAGGCTTGCCGCACGCAGTTCCGCGACATCGACCGCAGCCGGACCAGCATCGTGCTGGGCGTGGCGTCCGCCACCGAACTGGTGGGAACCATGGGGGCGCGGTTGCAGCGGCCGGTCTGGGTCAAGGCCCTGCGCGAGGCCGGCCTGCCGGAGGATGAGGTGACGGCCATCTGCGACCGCATCTCCTCGCAGTATGTGGAGTGGCAGGAAAGCAGCTTCCCCGGCGTGCTGGGCAATGTGGTGGCGGGGCGCATCGCCAATCGGCTCGACCTCGGCGGCACCAACTGCGTGGTGGATGCCGCCTGCGCCAGCTCGCTGTCGGCGCTGCTGATGGCGATGAACGAGCTGGAGCTTGGCCATTCCGACATGGTCATCAGCGGCGGCGTCGACGCCCTGAACGACATCTTCATGTACATGTGCTTCAGCAAGACGCCGGCCCTGTCCAAGAGCGGCGACTGCCGTCCCTTCTCCGACGCGTCCGACGGCACCATCGTCGGCGAGGGGCTGGGCCTGTTCGCCCTGCGCCGGCTGGAGGATGCCGAGCGCGACGGAAACCGCATTTACGCCGTCATCCGTGGGATCGGGTCGTCGTCCGACGGCCGCGCCACCAGCGTCTACGCGCCGCGGCCGGAGGGGCAGGCGGTGGCCCTGCGCCGTGCCTATGCCGATGCCGGATACGGGCCGCGCAGCGTCGAGCTGGTCGAGGCCCACGGCACCGGCACCCGCGCCGGCGACCTCGCCGAATTCACCGGGCTGACCCAGGTGTTCCGGGAGGCCGACGCGGAATCCGGCGCTTGGTGCGCCATCGGTTCGATCAAGTCGCAGATCGGCCACACCAAGGCCGCCGCCGGCTCCGCCGGGTTGCTGAAGGCCGCACTGTCCCTGCATCAGAAGGTGCTGCCGCCCACCATCAAGGTCGAGCGGCCGGACAGCCGCCTGAATCTGGAGAGCAGCCCCTTCTACCTGAACACCCGTGCCCGGCCCTGGGTGAAGGCGGATGGCCTCCGCCGCGCCTCCGTCAGTTCCTTCGGCTTCGGCGGCAGCAACTATCATGTCGCCCTGGAGGAATACACCGGGCCGCAAGCGGCGTCCCGCCTGTGGGCGGGCGGGGCGCTGCTGTTGGCGGGGGGCGCAGATGCGCGGTCCCTGGCGGATGCGGTGCGCGCCCTCGGCGCCCGCGTGGAAAAGGAGGGGCTGGAAGCGGTCGCCCGCGACAGCCAGATCGCCTTCGATCCCTCGTCCCGTTACCGCCTCGCCATCGTCGCCGCCGATGTCCAACAGTTCGAGGCGCGCTTGGCGACGGCGCTGAAGCAGACGGGGGCCTTCAGCGCGCCCGGCATCCATCTGGCGGTGGGCCATGGTGGCGGCGGCAAGGTCGCCTTCCTGTTCCCCGGCCAGGGCAGCCAGTATGTGGCGATGGGCGCCGATCTGGCTGTTGCCTTCGACGAGGCCCGCGCGGTCTGGGACGGGCAGGCCGCCCTGCCGGCCGTGCCGGGACAGCCGCCGCTGCATCGCGTGGTCTTCCCGCCACCCGCCTTCACTCGTGAGGAGGCCGAGGCGCAGGAAGCGTCCCTCACCCGCATGATCCACGCCCAGCCTGCCATCGGGACGGCGAGCCTCGCCCTGCTGGCCGTGCTGGAGCGGGCCGGCATCCGCGCCGATGCCGTCGCCGGCCATTCCTTCGGCGAGATCACGGCGCTGTGCGCCGCCGGTGTCCTCGACCGCGACACCGCCCTGACCCTGGCAGCCGAGCGCGCCCGCTGCATGGAGGAAGCCGCGACCGGCTGCGACGGCACCATGATCGCGGTGGCCGCGGGTCGCGAGCGGGTGGAGCCGCTTCTGCAGGGCCTGGACGTGGTGCTGGCCAACGACAACGGGCCGGATCAGGTTGTCCTGTCCGGCGCCCGCGCGGCGGTCGAGAATGCCGCGGTGCTGTTGGAGGCCGAGGGGCTGCGGGTGGTCCGGCTGAAGGTCGCCAGCGCCTTCCATTCCCCGGTGGTGGCGCAGGCCGCCGAGAGCTTCCGCACGGTGCTCGACGGCATGGAGTTCGGGTCCTTCACGGTCCCGGTCTATGCCAATCTCACCGCCGCGCCCTATGGCGCTGCCGATGTCCGCAGCCTGCTGGCCGGGCAGATCGCCGGCACCGTGCGCTTTCGCGAGACGGTCGAGGCGCTCTATGCCGACGGCGTCCGGACCTTCGTGGAGGTCGGGCCGGGCGCGGTGCTGAGCGGTCTGGTGGCGCAATGCCTGGGCGACCGTCCGCATCTGGCGGTGGCACTGGACCGGCGCGGCTCCAACGGCGTCGCCTGCCTGCTTGAAGGCTTGGGCGCGCTGGCGGTGCATGGTGTGTGCGTGGATTTCGCGGCGCTGTGGGCCGGCTTCGCCGAAGAACGCAAGCCGAAGCCCGCCTCGCCCGCCGCCGTCCGGATCAACGGCGCCAATTTCGGCAAGATCTACCCGCCGCCGGGCGGGGCCGCGGCGTTGCCGAAGCCCAACCCGCCGCGCCCGGCCGTGGCACTGCCCGCGCCGGGTGCCTCCACCCCGGTTCCATCCATTCCGGTCCGCCCCCATTCCATCGAAGAAGCTCCGATCATGGTCACGAACTCTCCCGCTCCGCAGCCGGCGTCCACCCCCGTCGCGACCGCGGCGGTCGAGACGATCTATCACCACGTCGCCGACGCCCATGCCGCTTTCCAGCGCGCCATCGCCGAGAGCCACCAAGCCTTCCTGGCGGTCGCCGGACAGGCGATCCAGAGCCTCGGCGGCCTGCCGGCGCAACCGGTGGCGATGACGGCGCCGGCCGCTCCGATGATGCCGGCCGCGCCCGCCATCGCCGCTCCGGTGATGCAGCCGCCCGCGCCGGTCATGCCGGTGCAAAGGCCGGCGCCCACCCCTGTGGTTCCGCAGCCTGCCGTCGCGGCCCGGCCCCAGCCGGCGGCGATGCCGGCCGCGCCCAAGCCGGTTCCGGTTGCCGCGGCCGCTCCGGCTCCCGTTGCCGCAGCACCCGCGGTCGATGCCCGGGACATCGTGCTGGCGGTGATCGCCGACAAAACCGGCTATCCGGTGGAGATGCTGACGGCGGAAATGGAGCTGGAAGCCGGCCTGGGCATCGATTCCATCAAGCAGGTGGAGATCTTCTCGACCCTGCAGGAGCGCATCCCGGCGCTGGGCGGTGCCGACATGCGCGAACTGAACGCGCTGAAGACCATTGGCCAGATCCTCGCCATGGCCGACAGCCGCAGCGGGGCCACCCCCGCACCGGCGTCGGTGGCGGCCCCCGTGGCTGCCCCCGTGGCTGCAGCGATTCCGGCGCCCACTCCGGCGGCTCCCTCCGTCGATGTCGGTGCGCTGTTCATGGGGCTGGTGGCCGAGAAGACCGGCTATCCCGTTGAGATGCTGAGCCCGGAGATGGAACTTGAAGCCGGCCTCGGCATCGATTCCATCAAGCAGGTCGAGATCTTCTCCGCCCTGGTCGAACGCCTGCCGGAACTGGCGTCGGTCGAGATGCGCGAGCTGACCGCGCTGAAGACGGTGGGCGCGGTGATCGCCCGCATCGAGGGCGGCGTTCCGGCCGCCCAGCAGACGCCGGCGCCGCAGAGCCAGGCCCTGCCCGCGTTATCGGCAGGCACCATCCGCAGCTGCTCGATCCTGGAGGAGCGGCAGGCGGGCGGTGCCGACATGCTGCGTGGCCTGACCAGCGTCGCCATCGTCCCGGATTCGGCGGGCGTCGCCGCCGAACTGGTGTCCCTGCTGTCGGCCAAGGGCCTCGCAGCCCGGATCGCGGAACTTCCGGGCGGGCAGGACGACGCGGTGCTGTTCCTGGCCGGGCTCGACGGGGCGGATGCGGCTTCGGCCGCCGACCTGCACTGGCGTGCGCTCGCCGCGGCCAAGGCCGCCGATGCCCGCTTGGGCAGGACCGGCGGGGCCTTCGTCACCGTCGAGAAGGGCGGCGAGGCGTGGCTGGGGCTGGGTGGTCTCGTCCTGACGGCGGGCCATGAATGGCCGGCGGCGCGGGTGAAGGCCATCGAGCTGGAGCCGGGATGCCGCTCTGCCGCCGAACTCGCCCGCGCTCTCGCCGCCGAGATCGCCACCGGGGACGGCGATGCGGAGGTCCGGCTGGCCGCCGACGGCAAGCGCTTCGTGCGGACACTGCGCCAGGGTGAGGCAGCGGACGGCCCGCTGCCGCTGGAGCAGGGCGCGGTCATCGTCGTCTCCGGCGGGGCGCGCGGCGTGACCGCCGTGGCGCTGGAGCAGCTGTCCCGCCGCATCCGTCCCACCCTGGTCATCCTGGGCCGCAGCGATCCCGACGCTGCCCCGGTCCTGCCCGGCATTGCCGAGAATGCCGACGAGACCACCGTCCGCCGGGCGGTGATCGCCGGTCCGGGCGCCGGCAGGCAGCCGCGCGAGATCGAGGCGATGGTCAAGGCCATCCTGTCCGCCAACGAGGCCCGCGCCACCATCCGCCGGCTGGAAGCGGCTGGTGCGCGTGTCCGCTATTGCCGCGCCGACGTGCGCGACGCGGCATCGGTGGCGCAGGCGCTGGCGGCGGTCCGTGCCGAGGTCGGCCCCATCTCCGGAATCGTCCATGGTGCCGGCGTGCTGGCCGACAAGCGCATCGCCGACAAGACGCGCGACCAGTTCGACGCCGTCTTCAGAACCAAGGTGGAGGGGATCGCCAACCTGCTGGCAGCCACCCGCGAGGATCCGCTGCGCGTCATCTGCCTGTTCTCCTCCATCGCGTCGCTGCACGGCAACGCCGGGCAGTGCGACTACGCCATGGCCAACGGCGTGCTGAACGCCGTGGCGCGGGCGGAGGCGGCGCGCCGGCCGGACTGCACGGTCAAGGCCATCGCCTGGGGTCCGTGGGACGGCGGCATGGTCGGACCGGCGCTGAAGCAGCATTTCCGCCGCATGTCCGTCGACCTGATCGCGCCGGCGGACGGCGCCGACTTCATGCTGCGCGAGCTGGCGCAGCCGCCGGCCGGCGATGCCGTCGTCTCCTGCATCGGGCGTCAGGCATGAGCCGGTTCCCGCCCATCGCCATCGTCGGCCACGGCTGCGTGCTGCCGGGCGCCCTCGGGCCGGCGGAGCTTTGGCACGCCGTCGTCGAGGGGCGGGATTTGCTGGGCCCGGTGCCGCCGGGAGTCTGGCGCGTCGATACCGCAAAGGCGCTGTCGCCCCAGGCGCCCGAGCGTTCGGCGACCGACCGCGGCGGCTATGTTCAGGGATTCGACGCCGTCTTCGACCCCAGCGGCTTCGCCTGCCCGGCGGCGGAGTTGGCCGGGCTCGACCCGCTGGTGCTCTGGCTGGTCCACAGCGGGCGCGAGGCGCTGCGCGAGGCCGGGCTGGACGTCACGCCGCGTGGGCGCTGCGGTCTGATCGCCGGCAACCTGTCCTATCCCACCGCCAGCCTCAGCGCCTATGCCGAGGCGGTGTGGCTGGAGCGGGAGGGGCCGAAGCCCGCCAACCGCTTCTCGTCGGGCCTGCCGGCGCAGCAGGCCGCCCGCGCGCTGGGCCTGAGTGGGCCGGCCTTCTGCCTGGATGCGGCCTGCGCCTCCTCGCTCTATGCCGTCAAGCTGGCCTGCGACCAGTTGCATGACGGACACGCCGACCTGATGATCGCGGCGGGCGTCAACCGCGGCGACGACCTGTTCCTGCATATGGGCTTCACCGCGCTGAACGCGCTCAGCCCCACCGGCCGCAGCCGGCCGTTCAACCGCGAGGCCGACGGGCTGATCCCCGCCGAAGGGGCGGCCTGCGTGGTGCTGAAGCGGTTGGACGACGCGGTGCGCGACAGCAACCGCATCCTCGGCGTCATCCGCGGCGTCGGCCTGTCCAACGACGGGCGCAGCCGCGGCTTCCTCGTACCCGACGCCGGGGGGCAGGAGCGCGCGATGGCTGGCGCCTATGCCCAGGCCGGTTTCGGGCCGGAGGCGGTGTCGCTGCTGGAATGCCACGCCACTGGCACCGCGCTGGGCGACGCCACCGAGATCGCCAGCATGGGCCATGTCTTCGCCGGCCTGCGGGATGTGCCGATCGGGTCGCTGAAGTCCAACCTGGGCCACCTGATCGCCGCCGCCGGTCTGGCCGGCATGGTCAAGGTGATCCAGGCGATGGCGGCCGGCATCCGCCCGCCGACCCTGCATGCCGAAGCGGCACCGCTGGACGGCATCGGCGCCTCGCCCTTCCGCCTGCTCCACCAAGCAGAGCCGTGGGAGGCGGAGGGCCCGCGCCGCGCCGGCATCAGTGCCTTCGGCTTCGGCGGCAACAACGCGCATCTGCTGCTGGAGGAGTGGCGGCCCGCCGCCGTCTCCGTGCCGGTTGCTGTTCCCGCGCCGCCGCTGCGCGTGGCCGTCGTCGGTCTTTCGGTCGTCACCGCCGCCGATGACTTCGCCGCGGCGCTCGCCGCCGCGCCGACGCCGGGAGACGCTCCGCGCGCCCTGGATAGAATTACACTGGACCTTGCCAGCACCCGTTTTCCGCCTGCCGACCTGCAGCATGCCCTGCCGCAGCAGCTTCTTGCGATGAAGGCGGTGGCACAGGCGGTCGCCGGCTCCCCGGCCTTGCCGACGGAAACCACCGGCGTTCTGATGGGTATGGGCTGCGACGCCGAGGTGGCGCGGCGCGGCCTGGGCGTGCGGCTTGCCGACCTGTGCGGTCCCGATGCCAGTGTCGATCTCGGCCCGCCGCTGAACGCCGCCGGCGTCATCGGCACCATGCCCAACATCGTCGCCAACCGCTTCAACGCCCAGTTCGATTGGCGCGGCCCCAGCTATTCGGTGTCGGCGGAGGAGTTGTCGGGCATCGTCTCGCTGCGCATCGCCGCCCGCGCCCTGGTGACGGGCGAGTTGGACGCCGCGGTGGTCGGCGCGGTCGACCTGTCCTGCGAGCCGGTGCATCGCAGCGCGCTGGCTGCCCTGCGCCCCGACCTCGACATGCCCGGCGACGCTGCCGTCGTCCTGGTGCTGCGTCGGGTTGAGTGCGCGGAGGCCGAGGGCGAGCCGATCCACGCCATTCTGGAGCTGTCCGCTACCGCGCAGGGGGAGTTCACCATCTCCGGGCCGCAGGGGACGAATTTGGGGGCGAGCCCCGTCACCCGCCGTTTCGGACATGCCCATGCGGCATCCGGCCTGCTGCATGTGGCCGCTGCGGTTGTCGCCTGCCGCGGGCGGATGAAGCCCGGAGAGGGCGCTGCCCAACCCTGGCTGGACGCCGGACGCCTGCGCGCCCGCGTGAGCGTCGAGGCGTTGGGCGGAGCGACCGACGGGCTGGTGGTCGAGAGCGGCGGCATCACCGAGCCGGCCGTGCCGCCGCCGGCTGTGCGCTTGCGCTGGTTCGCCGCCGGCAGCCGGGCGGAGCTGTGCGCGCGCATCCGGCGCGGCGAGGATGGCGGGCAGGGGCCGGTACGGCTGGCCTTCGCCTGTCCGGCCGGCAAGGAGTCCGACACCCTGGCCGGCGCGCTGGCCCTTGCCGAAGGGCGCGAGGCTGCTGCCGACGTCATCCATTTCCGTGAGCGCCCGCTCGGCGGGGGGCTGGCCCTGGTCTTCACCGGGGCCGCGGCGGCCTATGGGGGGATGGGGCGCGAGCTTTTCCTGTCCATGCCCGATGTCGGCCGGAGCGTGACCGCGCGCTTCCCCATCCTTGCCCATGCGGCGGCGCGGCTCTACGGATCGGCCGGGCCGCTCGACGCGATGGCGCAGCTGCAGACCTGCGCCCTGATCTGCCAGACCCATGCGGAGGTCAGCCGCGACGTGCTCGGACTGCGGCCCGAGGCGGTGATGGGCCTGTCCTCCGGCGAGACCAACGCGCTGTTCGCCGCGGGGGTGTGGTCGGACATGGGCGCCATGTTTGCGGAGATCGACGAGTCGGGCATCTATGGCCGCCATCTGACCGGCGACTGCCTTGCGGCCTCGCAATCCTGGGGGCAGGGGCATGCCGCCGACTGGCGCAACTGGCGCCTGCTGGCTCCCGTTGGGGAGGTGGAGGCGGCGCTGAAGGGCCTGCCGCGCGTGTCGATCACCATCGTCAATGCGCCGAAGGACTGCGTGATCGGCGGCGATGCCGACGCGTGCCGTCAGGTGATCGCCCGCATTGGAGCGCACCGCGCCCTGCCGCTCGGTCAGGACATGGTGGTGCATTGCGCCGAGATGGAGCCCTGCGCGCCGGTCTGGCGCCGGATCCACAGCCGCAGGACCACACCGCCCGAGGGCATCGCCGTCTATGCCAACGCTTTCGGAGAATCCTACCGCCCGTCGGTGGAGCTGTGCGCCGAGGCGCTGACCCGTCAGGCGCTGGAGCGGGTGGACTTCCCCCGCACGATCCGCCGGGCCCATGACGACGGGCTGCGGATCTTCGTCGAGCATGGCCCACGCAACGCCCTGACCCGCTCCATCGCCGCCACGCTGGCCGGCCGCGAGCATCTGGCGGTCAGCCTGGACCATCCCGGCCGCGCGCCGCTGGAGCAACTGGCCCATGTCGCGGCCGAGCTGTTCGCCGCCGGGCAGGACCCCGCCATGGCCGAAGTCGCCCGCCGCCTGGAGCGCCGGGCCGACGCGCCACCGGCCCAGCCCCTGACCTTCGCCGCCCATGCCGCGCCCGTCGCGGTCGTCCTGGGACAGCCGATGCCCCCCGCACCACCCTTGCCGCCGGTCGCCGACCTGCCGCCGCCCGATCTCGCCGCCCGCTGTCCGCTTGACGAGGCGCCGGAGCCTGAGCCGGTGGTGCCCGAACCGGAGCCGGTCGTCGCCGATACGCTTCTTGCGGTCCCAGCGGCCGCCAATCCAATCGCCCGCATCCTCGCCCGCACGGCGGAGCTTCACACCGGTTATCTGAAGACCGCGTCGGATCTGCACCGGAGCTACCTGCAAGGCTTCGGCATGCCGAAGCTGTCCGCTCCCTCNCCCTCTCCCCGGGGGGGAGAGGGGATCGTCCCACCCGGACCGTCCGCTCTGGGACCGTGCCCAGCTGGAAATCCTGGCATCCGGCAAGGTGTCCGACATCTTCGGCCCGCTGTTCGCGCAGCAGGACGGCTACGCGCGGCAGGTCCGCATGCCGGAGCCGCCGTTGCTGCTGGTGGACCGCGTCGTCTCCATCACCGGCGAGCCGGGCGGCATGGGGCTGGGCTCCATCGTCACCGAGACGGACGTCACGCCCGACAGCTGGTATCTGCACAACGACCGCATGCCGGTTGGGCTCGCCATCGAATCCGGGCAGGCCGACCTGCTGCTGATCTCCTGGCTGGGTGCCGATTTCCGCAACCGGGGGGAGCGCGTCTACCGCCTGCTCGGCTGCGAGATGACCTACCACGAGGGCGGCCTGCCGCGGGTGGGCGACACGCTGCGCTACGACATCCACATCGACGGCCATGCCAGGATGGGCGAGGTCGGGCTGTTCTTCTTCCATTACGACTGCCGCATCGGCGACCGGCTGGTGCTGTCGGTCCGCAATGGGCAGGCCGGCTTCTTCACCGACCACGAACTCGCCAACTCCGGCGGCGTGCTGTGGAGCGCAGAGGAGGACCGGCCCAAGGATGGCGCCCGCCTGGACCCGCTGCCCTGCCCGTCGCGCCACCGCTCCTTCACCGCCGAGCAGCTCGACCTCTGGACTGCCGGCCGGGCCTTCGCCTGTTTCGGCGAGGGGTTCGAGCTGGCCGGCAGCCACCAGCGCACGCCGGCGATCCCGCAGGGGCGCATGCGCCTGATCGACAGCGTGAGCGTCTTCGAACCGCAGGGCGGCCCCTGGGGCCGGGGGTATCTGCGGGCGGAAAGCCATGTCCCGGCCGACGCCTGGTTCTATGCCGGCCACTTCAAGAACGACCCCTGCATGCCCGGCACGCTGATGGCAGAGGGGGCGGTGCAGGCGGTGGCGACCTTCATGGCGGCCGGCGGCTTCACCATCGGGCGCGATTCCTGGCGGTTCGAGCCGGTGCCGGACGAGCCCGCCCGCTTCGTCTGCCGCGGGCAGGTGATCCCGGACGGCGCCCATCATCTGGTCTATGAGGTCTTCGTCGAGGAGATCGAGGACGGGCCGACGCCCATCGTCCGCGCCGCCCTGCTGTGCAGCGCCGACGGCTTCAAGGTCTTCCACTGCCGCGTCTTCGCCGTGCGGATGGTGCCGGACTGGCCGCTCGGCCATGGGCGGCACACTCTGCCGGCGTTGACGGAGGCGCCGCGCATCGTCGGCACCCGCGGCGACGTTCGCGGCGATTACGAGGCGCTTCTGGCCTGCGCCTGGGGGGCGCCGTCCTTGGCCTTCGGCAGCATGTATGCCCGTTTCGACGCCGGGCGGGTGCCGCGCCTGCCGGGGCTGCCCTATCATTTCATGACCAGCGTGGTGTCGGTGGACTGCCCGGCCGGGGAGCCGACCGTCGGCGGCACGCTCCTGGTCGATTACGCGGTGGAGCCGGAGGCGTGGTACTTCGCGCGCAATGCCGCGCCGGTCATGCCTTTCTGCGTGCTGATGGAGGTGCTGCTCCAGCCCTGCGGCTGGCTGGCCTCCTACATGGGCTTCGCGCTGGCGTCCACCGAGGATCTGGCGATCCGCAACCTGGACGGCGACGCCGCCCGCGTGCTGACCGAGGTGACGCCCGCCGACGCCCGCATCCGCACCGAGGCGATGCTGACCCGCTTCTCCCGCGCCGGCGGCATCACCCTGATCGCCTTCAAGGTCCGGGCCTGGGTCGACGACCGGCCGCTGATGGAGCTGGAGACCTCCTTCGGCTTCTTCGCGTCCGCTGCGCTGGCAAAGCAGAACGGCCTGCCGCCCCTGCCGGCCGACGATGCACGGAGGATCCCTCCCGCCAGGCCCGTCGTGGAGCCGCGCGGTGCCAAGCTGGCGGACGGCATGCTGCGCATGGTGGATGAGGTCACCGGCTGGTGGCCGCAGGGCGGGGCCAGTGGTTTGGGGCTGATCCGCGGCCGGCAGACGGTCGATCCGGAGTCCTGGTACTTCAAGGCCCATTTCTTCCAGGATCCGGTTCAGCCCGGCTCGCTGGGGGTCGAGGCGCTGCTGCAATTGCTGGAGCGTGCCATGATCCTGGCCGGTCTGGACGCCGAGCTGCCGTCGCCGCGCTTCGAAGGGGCCGCCCTGGACGTGGCGCTGCGCTGGAAGTATCGCGGTCAGGTCGTCCCCACCAACCGGACCGTCACCACCGAGATCGAGATCACGCGGATCGAGCGCGACGAACGCGGCATTCTGGCCGTCGCTCGCGGCAGCCTGTGGGCCGACGATCTGCGCATCTACGAGGTGGACGGGCTGGCGGCGCGGCTGGTGCCCGGCGATGGCGGCGGAATCCGCCTGGATTTGGACAGCGCCCCCTGGCTGGGCGACCATCGTCCCACCCATACCGCAGCTGCGGTTCCGCTCACCTGTCTTGCCGACATCATGGCGGCGGCAGCTCATGGGGCATGCGTCGTCGCCCTGGAGGATGTCAGGGTTCAGCGCTGGGCGACGGTGCCGGTGACGCTGGTTCCGGAGGTGGAGCCCGATGGGCGCGTCACCCTGCGGGACGAGTGCGGCATCCTGGCGACCGGCCGGGTGATCCGGGCGGACGCATGGCCGGTCCCGCCGCAGCCCTTCACGCCGCTGGAGGATGCCACGCCTTCGCCATGCCCCTATGCCGCGGCGGAGCTGTTCCATGGACCGGCCTTCCAAATCCTGAGCGGCTTGCAGGTCGGCTCCCGCGGCGCGTCGGCCGATCTGGACGCGGCCAAGGCGGCGCGGGTGCCGGGGCCGATCGGTCCGGCGCTGCTGGATGGCGGGCTCCATGCCACGCCGCGCCATGCCCCCGAACTCTGGTGGGGGGAGAAGGCGGCGGGGATGCTGGCATATCCCAGCGCCATCGAGCGGCTGAGTTTCTTCGGTCCTACCCCGCGTAGCGGCATGGTCCGCATAGAGGTCCGCGCCCTTCCTCTGGACGCCCAGGGGCGTGCCCGCTCGCGGCTGCACTGGATTGCCGATGGCCGGGTCTGGGCCGAGATGGAGCTTGCCGACGTGCTGTTCCCCAAGGGGGCGCTCGGAAAGGCTCCTGCCCTGGCGCGGCAGGCGTTCCTGCGCGACCGCAAGGCGGCGCCCGGCGTGCGCCTGTCGCGGGAGAGAAACGGCGCCAGTCGGCTGAGCGCGCGCGAGGTGGCGGCGAGCAACTGGCTGCCGGGAACGCTGGAGAGTATTTACGGGGTGTCCGGCAATCCGTCCGATATGGCTCGCGCCATTGCGGCAAAGGAGCATGCGGCGGCGCAGTTCGGCGTCCATCCGGGTGTGGTGACGGTCGAGGACGATGTCGCCCGTTGCGCCGCCGCCCCGCTCAACCCGGTGCCGCTGTCGGTCACGCGCGACGGTTCCGACTGGGTGGTGAGCGGGGAGCTGTCCGCAGGTCCCGACATCGCGCCGCTCAAGACTTTCTGGCGTTCCCGACTGGGGGCCGCCGACTGGCCGGTCGAGGATCTGTTCGCGGCTCTGGCCGGCGAATTCGTCGGTCAGGTGCGCGTGGCGGAGCCGGAGCAACTCGCCCGCATCCGTGAACGCGGCGCGCTGTTCCTAGGCAACCATCAGGTGGCGGTGGAATCGCTGACCTTCACGCTGGTGGCCGCCGCACTGACCGGCCGGCCGATCCTGACCGTCGCCAAGGCGGAGCATCGCCATACATGGCTGGGCAGCCTGCTGGCTTTGTCCGGCAGCGCTCCGGACCTGCGCCTGCCGCAGATGATGCTGCTGTTCGACCGCGATGATCCGGCGGCCATGCTCGGGCTGATGGAACAGGCACGCGAGGCGGTCAGGCGGGACGGCCTGTCGATCATGGTGCATGCGGAGGGCACGCGGTCGCTGACCTGCCGGACGCCGGTGTCCCGGCTGTCCGGGGTGTTCCTGGATCTGGCGGCGACGCTGGAGCTTCCCATCATTCCGGTCCGCTTCGCCGGCGCGCTGCCGGTCGATCCGGCGCCGGAGCGGCTGGACTTCCCGTTGGGCTTTGCCCGTCAGGACATCCATATCGGCAGGCTGCTGTGGCCGGAAGACTTGGCGAGCCTGCCCCTGGCGGAGCGCAAGCGGGCCGTCCTCGACGCGATCAACGGGACCGGCCCCGCGCCCGCCGCCGAACGCCCCAACGAACCGCGCCCGGACTTCGAAGAAGCGGCGAGGGGGATCGCCTCCATGCGAGGGATCGGCCTGCCCCGTGCGGCGACCATCCAGGCGGTGTTGAACGCGGTCCCGTCCGACCGGCCGCTTGCCCGTCTCGCCCGCCGCATGGCGGCGGGGGAGGGGGTGGAGGAGGCCGACCCGTGGCTGTCCGCCCTGGCCGGCTGGTTCCGGACTCAGTAGATGGGGATGCCGACGACCATCAGCCCGAAGACGCCCAGGATGGCGTGGGACACGCTGCTGCCGACCAGCGATCCCTGCCGGGCGAAGATCCAGCCCCAATAGAGGCCGATGGGGAAGACGGCAAGCGCGAGCGCGATGGACACATGCAGGTGGGTGGCGCTGAACAGCATGTTCGACAGGACGATGGCCTCCACCGTCTTGTATTTGCTGGTCAGGAACAGCTGGAAGGATGCTTGGGTGCCGCGGGCGATGGTTTCCTGGATCGGCGTGAAGGCGCAATAGGCGCTGCCGTACAGCAGGATTTCGCCCAGCGACAGCCCGGTGGAGCGGGCGAGGTCGAACACCGGCTGCCCCTGCAGCGACGGGATCATCGTCACGCCGACCCATTTCAACGCGACGATCAGCAGAGCGATGGGGATGGACAGCACCACGCCTTCCAGCGCGTTACGCCGCCAGTTCTTCAGGGTGAAGCCATAGGCGCTGGGCGGCCAGGGGCTGGTCTTGACGGTGCGGTACACACCGAAGGCGAAGGCGGTCAGGATCGGCAGGCTGATCAGGGAGGTGTCGGGAACCACCTTGCTGAGCGCCGTGGTGACGCCCAGCGCGAACATGTAGAAGCAGAGGCCGACCAGCAGGCGGAAGATGAACTTGCTCATCTCCACCCGGTTCTCGGCCTCGTTCAGCTGGCGGCGCAGGGTCTGGACCGTCACCTCGTTGGTGCGGCGCAGGCGCGCGGCCAGCTCATAGGCCAGATTGATCTTGAGCCGGCCGTCCACGCCGAGCTGGCGGTCGGGATGCTCGCGAAGGCGGGCGAGCGGGACGGCCATGACCTCGCTGTCCTCGGCGGCGCGGACGGCGCCGGAGCGCGGGCCGCTGTCGAGCAGCGACACCTCGCCGATGGACTGGCCTGCCGTCAGCAGGGCGAGGCGGTGGCGGACGTCGCTGCCCTCCTCGCGCTTCAGGACCTCGAAGCTGCCGGAGAGGATGAAGAAGAGCGCATCGCCGGGATCGCCCTCCTCGAACAGAAGCTGGCCCTGGGGGATCTTGCGGGGGCCGTCCATGATGGCGGCCAGCTGCCGGATATTCTCGTCCGAGAAGCCATTCAGAAGAGACGCGCTCCTCAGACGCTCGTCGATGTCCAGATGCCGCGCATCCGACGGCGCGCCACCAACAGCGTCCATCTCATCCCCCTTGCCACACCAAGCGCGGGCACCTTAACGCAAGGGGAAAGGGGTTTGAAGTGACATGAAAAAACGGGTTGGGGCCGGTTCACACGACGCAGAGGCAGGCGCCCTCCTGGTCCATGGCGACGGAATCGACGGCGACCGGCAGCCTCGGCGCCTTCTCCGGCATCCTGGGCCGGTGGGCCTCGCCGCGGCAGGCGTCGGCCGGCAGATCCTCTCCCTGCATCAGCGGGCAGCGCTCGAAGATCTCCGCCACCCAGTCGACGAAGACCCGCACCTTGGGCGACAGATGGCGGTTCTGCGGGTAGAGCGCGGAGATCGGCATCAGGGCCGGGCGCCAATCCGGCAGGATCTCGATCAGCGCGCCGCTGCGCAGGTGTGGCAATGCCATGAAACGGGCGGGTTGGATGATGCCAAGCCCCTCCACCCCGCAGGTGACGTAGGCATCGGCATCGTTGACCGAGACGGTGCCGGACATCTTCACCTCGCGTTCCACCCCGTCATGCACGAAGCTCGGCTCATGGACCTTGCCGGTTCGGGTGAAATATTTGACGGCGACGTGGGTTTGCAGCTCTTCCAGGGTCTTCGGCGTGCCATGGGCGGCTAGATAGGACGGGCTGGCGCAGGTCACCGAGCGGAAGGCGCCGACCCGCCGGGCGATCAGGCTGGAATCCTGAAGCTCGCCGACGCGCAGCACGCAGTCCACCCCCTCCTGGATCAGGTCGATGGGCCGGTCGCTGAGCCCCAGCATCAGTTCTATGTCGGGATAGGCGCTGTGGAACTCGTGGATCGCCGGGATGATGACCAGCCGGCCGATGGAGCCCGGCATGTCCACGCGCAGCCGGCCGCGCGGCGTCTTGCGCGCGCTGGTGAAGGAGGATTCGACCTCCTCGATCTCCTGCAGGATGCGGGTGGCGCCCTCCAGATAGGCGGCACCGTCCAGCGTCAGGTTCAGCTTGCGCGTGGTCCGCTGCAGAAGCCGGACGCCCAGCGCCGCCTCCAGGTTCTGGATGGTGGTGGTGACGGAGGCGCGCGGCAGCCCCAGCGTGTCGGCCGCCTTGGTGAAGCTGTTGGCCTCCACGACCCGAACGAAGACGCGCATCGCGTGAAGCTTGTCCATGGCCGTCCTGTCCCGCCCTGCGACGGCGCCACTCCCGGTCTGGGCGGCGCCGCTGGTTGAATGGTCGCTATTTAACCATGACGGGCGGCGCTGTCGATCATTCGGAGGGACATGGCTGGGTCGATGTTGCGGGTCCGGAAGGCCGCTACGGTTCGCTGTAGCCGGTGGGGACGATGCGCAGCTCGAAGCGGGTGGGGTCCTGCTGGAAGATCAGGCCGCCGAAGCGTTCGGAATAGGGCGGGAGATAGTCGAACTCGGCCTCTGCCGCCTCGACCACGCGGTTGCCGGACCGCAGCTCCCCGCGCACGCGCAGGGTGGCGGCGGTGGCGGTGGTGCGGTTGCGGATCTGGAAGCGAACGGTGTGGCCATGGCCGCCGGCCTGGGTCTGCACCACGGCGATGTCGATCCGGCCGGGCACCTCGCCGCGCTCGCGCAGGCCGTACTGCACCATGTAGGCGATCATGGCGGCGATCAGCAGGGCGCCGATGCCCGCCGCCACCCATTCGAGGGGGGAGGTCGGCGTTGCCCGCTCGCTGCCGTCCCGGAGCTTCGCCGCGCCGTCCATGCGCGGGGATGGCTGTGCGTCTTGCGTGGTCATGGGGGTGCCTCCCTTCCGGTCACAGGATCAGGCGCGCAGCCGCCGCGCCGATGGCGCAGGGGAAGCCCAGCACGACGGTGGCGCTGATGATCTCGGCCGGCCCGGTGCCGTCGGTCCGGCCGAAGGTCCATAGGAGATAGAGGCAGATCGCCAGCACGATGACATAGCCGACGACGGTGAAGCGCAGGAACAGGCTCCAGAATCCCACGCCGCGGGGTGGCTTCGATCCGCCGGGAAGCTCCACCGCATAGACGAAGGCGTGCATCAGCATGAGCGACAGCAGCAGAAGCGCGATCTCCCGCCACGGGTCCATCATGTAGGACAGCAGGACCATCTCCTCCGTCGGAGCGACGTTGAGGCCGAGGAAAAGCGCACCGACCGCCATCAGGAACAACTCCTGCCCGTATGTCATGGAGTCCTGGCGCTGCATGCTGTCGGCCGACTTCTCGCCCAGTTG
This sequence comes from Azospirillum humicireducens, assembly GCF_001639105.2. NCBI lineage: Bacteria > Pseudomonadati > Pseudomonadota > Alphaproteobacteria > Rhodospirillales > Azospirillaceae > Azospirillum > Azospirillum humicireducens. The sequence goes on along the minus strand of NZ_CP028903.1, from coordinate 52,495 downwards.
GTCGCGGGCCAGCATGGCGCCGATGGCGGCGGGGAAGCTCTGCAGCGCGATCTTGCCGATCACCTCGCGCGCGGGCATGTCGAAGGACAGCACCTTGAAGATGCCGAGGATGACCGCCGACATCACCACCGCCACCGCGATGGCGACGAAGGCGTCGGCGATATCGTCGTGCAGGCTGGCGTTGATCTTGAAGCCGCTGACCACCGATAGCCCGATCAGCAGCGGGATCAGCAGGACCAGCAGCAGCACCAGCCGCCAGGGCGTCATGGTGAAGCCGATCCACCACATCTCCATCGTCATCAGCATCGGCAGCGAGAAGATCAGCGCCCCGGCGAAGGCGCGCGCCAACCCGACCAGGAAGGAGCGGTTGTCCTCATAGGCGGGCGTGTCCGGTGTGGCGGCTTCGGGCCGGCCGGTATCGGCGGTCATGCATCGTCTCCCCAACCCGGCCGCAGGGTCGTCGCGGTCCGCGTTCCAGGATGAACGCTTACGGCCACGCACAGGTTTCCGCGCAAAGCGAAGGACGATGACGATGGCTAGGAAACCGTCGAGCCTCTGCTGTGTTGACCATGAGGAGACCATGGGGCGGTCGGAGCATGGGCGGTAGGCGGTGGGCGATAGGCCGCCCCTGCCGACGGGGGGAGCGGCATGGACGGGGCGGGCCGGCGAACGGCGAGACATCTCCTGCGGCCGGCCCTGCCGGCGGCGGCCCTGGCGCTTGCCGGGTGCGAGGGGCGGCAGTCGGCGCTGGATGCCGCCGGCGTCAGTGCGCAGGAGATCCTGGCCACCAGCTGGATCCTGTTCATCGGCGGTGCCGCGATCTTCCTGATGGTGATGGCGCTGGCGCTCTATGCCGCCTTCGTCCGGCCGGAGCGCTTTCCCGGCCGCCGGGCCTGGGTGATCGGCGGCGGCATCCTGTTCCCGGTCGTCACGCTGACCGCGCTCCAGATTCATGAATTCGCGCTCGCCCGCCGGCTGGCGACGCTGGCGCCGGAAACGGCCTTCGTGGTGGAGGTCACCGGGCTGATGTGGTGGTGGGACGTCCGCTACCTCGTGCCGGGGCAGGAGCCGCTGCGTGCCGCCAACGAAATCGTGCTGCCGGCCGGCCGGCCGGTGGAGTTGCGGGTCGCCAGCGCCGACGTGATCCACAGCTTCTGGGTGCCCAGCCTCGCCGGCAAGATCGACATGATCCCCGGCCATGTGAACCGCCTGCCGGTGGTGGCGCAGCGGCCGGGGCTCTACCGCGGCCAATGCGCCGAGTATTGCGGGGCGCAGCACGCCCTGATGGCCTTCGACGTTCGGGTGCTGCCGGCCGACGAGTTCGACGCCTGGATGGCGGCGCAGCGTCGCCCGGTGCCGGAACCGCCGACGCCGGAACTGGCGCGCGGCCGCGATGCCTTCTTCGCGCTCGGCTGCCAATCCTGCCACGCGGTGCGCGGCACCGAGGCGGACGGGCTGGCCGGGCCGGACCTCAGCCGCATCGGCGCGCGCGCCTCGCTCGCCGCCGGGACGTTGCCGACGCGGGTGGAAAGCATCGCCGCCTGGATCGCGGGCGCCCAGCACATCAAGCCCGAGAACCGCATGCCGTCCTTCGACGTGACCGACAGCGAGACCCTGCATGCCATGGCCGCCTGGCTGGAGAGCCTGAAATGACGCTGCGCACCGACGAGCCCCGCGACGAATTCCCCGGCGGCCGGCCGACCCCCAGCCCCATCCCCCGGCCGCCGGGGGAGGAGGAGGAACTGCGCCGCCTCTGGCGTCTGCCGCAGGGGATCGCCCGCGTCACCGCGGTGAACAACAGCCAGGTCGGCGTCTGGTACATCGGCACCGCGCTGCTGTTCTTCCTGATCTCCGGGGTGCTGGCGCTGGCGATACGGTTGCAACTGGCGGTGCCGGGGAACGACCTGCTCGACCATGGCACCTACAACCAGTTCTTCACCGTCCACGGCACCGGGATGATGTTCCTGTTCGCCGTGCCGATCGTCGAGGCCATCGGCGTCTTCCTGCTTCCCTCCATGCTGGCGGCGCGCGACCTGCCCTTTCCCCGGCTGTCGGCCTTCGCCTTCTGGGCCTATTTCTTCGGCGGCATCTTCTTCTTCTGCTCGCTGATCTTCGACGCGGCGCCCGACGGCGGCTGGTTCATGTATCCGCCGCTGACCAGCTACGAGCATTCGCCCGGCATCAACACCGATTTCTGGCTGCTCGGCATCGGCTTCATCGAGATCTCGGCCATCGCCGGCGCCATCGAGATCGTGATCGGGATCCTGCGCACCCGTCCGCCGGGCATGACGCTGGACAAGCTGCCGATCTATGCCTGGTCGATGCTGGTGATGGCGGGGATGATCATCTTCGCCTTTCCCGCCGTCATCGTCGCCACCGCCCTGCTGGAGATCGAGCGCGCCTTCCATTGGCCCTTCTTCATCGCCGAGCGGGGCGGCGACCCGCTGCTGTGGCAGCATCTGTTCTGGTTCTTCGGCCATCCGGAGGTCTACATCATCTTCCTGCCGGCGGCCGGTCTGGTGTCGATGATGGTGCCGACGCTGGCCCGCCGGCCGCTGGTCGGACATGACTGGGTGGTGCTGGCGCTGGTCGGCACCGGCTTCTTCAGCTTCGGACTGTGGGTCCATCACATGTTCGCCACCGGCATCCCATCGCTGTCGCTCAGCTTCTTTTCCGCCGCCAGCATGGCGGTGGCGGTGCCAAGCGGCATCCAGGTGTTCGCCTGGATCGCCACGCTGGGGGCGGGGCGGGTGCAATGGACGGTCGCCACCCATTTCCTGTTCGGCTTCCTGTTCATCTTCGTGCTGGGCGGGCTGACCGGCGTGATGGTGGCGGTGGTGCCCTTCGACTGGCAGGCCCATGACAGCTACTTCGTCGTCGCCCACCTGCATTACGTGCTGATCGGCGGCATGGTGTTCCCGGTCTTCGCCGGGCTGTACCACTGGTGGCCGACGCTGAACGGCCGGCTGCTGTCGGAGCGGCTGGGGCGCTGGGCCTTCTGGCTGATGTTCATCGGCTTCAACGTCGCCTTCTTCCCGATGCATATCAGCGGCCTGCTGGGCATGCCGCGCCGGGTCTACACCTATCCCGGCGATCTCGGCTGGAACCTGCTGAACATGATCTCGACGGTGGGATCCTTCGTGCTGGCCTTGGGCGTGCTGCTGGTGCTGATCGATATCGCGCGCAGCACCTTCGGCGGCGGGCAAAAGGCGCCCGACAACCCTTGGAACGCCGGGACGCTGGAATGGCTGCCGAACGAGCTCTACGCCACTCGCAGCATTCCGCATGTCACCGGCCTCTATCCCCTGTGGGAGCAGCCGGACCTGCCGCGCGAGGTGCGCGAGGGCGCCCATTACCTGCCCGGCGCCCCGACGGGCCGGCGCGAGACCATCGTCACCAGCCCGATCGAGGCCAAGCCGCAATACCTCATGCCGCTGCCGGGGCCGCATTGGGGTCCGTTCCTGGCCGGGCTGTTCACCGCGGTGCATTTCATGTGCCTGACCGTGCAGTGGTATTATCCCTCGCTGGTCCCGGCGGTGCTGGCCATCGCCATGGTGATCTGGTGGTTGTGGGGCCTCGACACCGGTGCCGACCACCCGCCGCAGGATGTCGGCGGCGGTTGGCGCGTGCCGGTCTACATCCAGGGGCCGAAGAACCATTCCTGGTGGGGCATGGTGGTCCTGCTGCTGGTGGACGGCACCGCCTTCGCCTGCCTGATCTTCACCTATCTGTTCCTGTGGACGGTCAGCCCCGACGTCTGGCCCGCCGGTGGCGGCGGGTTGCCGGGACTGCCCTGGCTTGCCGGCGGGCTGGCACTATGGGGGCTGTCGGCGCTGGCCATCGGCTGGGCGCGGAGGGCGGTCGACCGCAACCGGCACGGCCACGTCCGCATCGGCCTGATCCTGGCCTGGGCGGCGATGGTGGTCGGCATCCTGCTGGACGCCAATGCACAGATCGGGACCGGCCTCGTCGCCGCGGCCAGCGCCTATGGCGCCATCGCCTCCATGCTGGTGGCGTGGCAGGCCTTCCATGTGGCGGTGATGACGCTGATGCTGGGCTACACCTTGGCCCGATCGGCCGCCGGGCTTCTGCATGCGGAGCGGCGGGTGACCTTCGACAACACCCTGCTGATGGGCTGGTACAGCGCGGCGCAGGGATCGATTGCCCTGCTGCTCCTGCACCTGTTCCCACGTCTGGCGATTTGAAAGGGGGCGTCATGTCGGGCCGCAGCTTTCCCGTTACCTTCGGCGCGATGCTGGCGCCCTTCCTGATCTGGGCCGGGCATTTCGGCCTGGTCTATGCCATCAACGGCGCGGTCTGCGCGCGGTCGCCGGAGGGGGCGATGCTGTTCGGTTATCCCCTCTCGGTGGCCCTGGTCGCCGCCGCGACGGTCCTGGCGATGGCCTGGGTCGCGGTGCTGCTGGTGATGGCGCTGCGCGGGAGCGGCCCGGCCGGCCATGTCGCCTCCGCCGATCCACGCCGCTTCGCCCGCTGGTTCGTGGTCGCCGGGGCGGGCTCGGCACTGGTCGCCATCCTGTGGGTCGGTCTGCCGGCGCTGCTGGTGCCGGCCTGCGGATGATGGCGAACCCCCGAAAATGCATCGCCGGTTCCGAAGCACATGCGGCAGCCGGAGTGGCCGCCGCGGATGCCTCGAAACCGGCGATGCGGTATTCGGAGAGTCGGGTTACTGCTGGGAGCCGGTCTGCCCCATCGAGCCCTGCGGGGTGTTCTGAGTCCGCGGAGTGTCGCTCGGCATGGTGCCGGTGCTGCCCGTCCCCGTATTGCTGGTTCCGGTCGTGCCGGAGCCCGTGTTCCCGGTCGTGCCCGTGCTGCCGGCGGTGCCGCTCAGGTTCAGCGCGGCCATGGTCTGCTCGTCGGCGCGGCCGGTGGCGCGCAGGCCGTTCTCGCGCTGGAACTGCATCAGGGCGCGGCGGGTATTGGCGCCCCACATGCCGTCGACGGCGATGTCGCGGCCGTCGGTGCGGTCGTTCAGCGCCTGCTGGATTTCGCGCACCTGCTCGCTGCTGAGGCCGCTGGAGGACATGCTGCCGGAGCGGCGGGCCGACGACCGGTCGGAACCGCTGCCCGACGTCTCTTCCCGGACTTCGGCGGTCGCGCGGTCGGTCACGCGGTCGGTCTTCTTGCTCAGACTCTCGTCCATGGTGTTGCCGGCGACGGCGCCGCCGACGCCACCGACCACCGCACCGACCGGGCCGCCGACCACGGCGCCGGCCACGGCACCGCTGCCCGCGCCGGTGGCCGTCCGGGAAGTCTCGGTGCTGCCGCAGGCGCTGAGCGCGAACAGGGCGCCGGCGGCCGTGGCGGTCATGACGATCTTCGAAATCCTCTTCGAATTCCCAAGCATGGTTGCCATCCTTCTCGATTACGCTTCGATGTTGGCGACCCGCCGCCCGGTGCGGCCTGTACTGTCCCGCCGCACGGCAAGCGACAGCTGGGTCATGTGATGAACAATCAGCAGCGGGCCTTCTTGTTCCCTGGCGTCGTCTCAGGATTTTCCGTCATCGCCCTTCACCATGGCGTCACCGTGGGCACGGCGGGAGTAATACTCGGCGACTGCATCGATCTGCCCGTCGCTCAGGCGGCGGACGGCAGCCTCCATGATGCGGGACAGTGCCGTGTTGCCGCGCGCCCCGTCGCGCCACAGTCGCAGCTGGCCGGCGATGTAGGAGGCATGCTGGCCGTCCAGCGTGGGATAGCGCGGGTCGCGGGCATGGCGGCTGTCGTCCCCTCTTTCATGGCAACCGGAGCAGGCGGCGACGCCCCGTCCGGGATCGCCTGCCTCCGCGATCCGCCGGCCCAGCTCCAGCAGCTCCGGGGAGGGCTGGGCGGCTGCAAAGCCTGGCGCTTCAGGCTTTTGCGCGGCGTAATGGTCGGCCAGCGCACGGATGGCCTTCTCGTCCAGGCCGGCAGCGACCGGCTGCATGATGCCACTGAAGCGGTTGCCCTGGGCGTAGGCGCGCAGCGTCTCGTAGAGGTAATCCGCCGACTGCCCGGCGAGGCGCGGGAAGGCGTCGTCGGCGCCGCCGTTGCCGTCCCGGCCATGGCAGCGGGCGCAGTCCTGCAGGGTCTCTCCCAGCCGGCCGGTTTCCGGGCCGCTGACCGGGCCGGTCAGGTCGGCGACGCGGGCAGGCCCATCCGGCTGGGTCCCGCCGAAAGCGAGGCTGCGGTATTCTTCCGCGCTCATCCCTTTGAGCCGCAGGAGAAAGGCGGTAACCGCCCAGGGTTCGTCCTTGCGCTGCTGCGCCGGCCAAGCCGGCATGCCGGCGTATTTGATGCCGTTCAGCGTGATCCAGTACAGCTCCCGCGGCTTCCAGTCCGGCAGCTGGTTCGGCAGATAGGGCGGCTCCGGCATCATGTGGCGGGAGATCGGGTTGCGCGGCGCGTCGGGCGCGCCGTGGCAGGGGGCGCAGCCGTCCTCGTAATGGCCGGCGCCGCGTCGGATCAGCGCCGGGTCGTTCAGGTCGGGCGGCTCCTCGACGAAGGCGGCATGCGTCTCCACCGAGCTGCGCATCGCCATCTCGAAGAACATCTCGGCGGGCGTCCAATGCTCCTTGGTCGCCGCGACGCTGTAGAGGCCGGACCACGCGAACAGCAGCCCGCCGATGCCGGCCGCCACCGCCGCCAGGGCGAGGGTCGTCAGGGTGCGCCGCATGCCCTCACCCGGCCTTTCCGCCGGAGAACCGGCCGTCCTCAATGCGGTCTTCAGCGCTTTGCCGCAGCCAGCGCGCCGCCCCGGCCAGCACCAGCGCCACATAGGCCAGCGCCCCGACCACCCCCATGATCAGCCCGCCCAACTGCTGGTCGGCCAGCGGCGACAGGCCCCAGGCGGCGGTGGTGGTCAGGTGGTAGGGGAACAGCGACGTCCCGGCGAAGATCAGCAGGGCGGACAGCATCGCCAGATGGACCGAGGTGCCGAAGGCCGCCAGCAGCCCGCGCAGGCGCATGGCGTTGTCGGCGGGCGCCAGCACGCTCCGCCACGCGGCCACCGCTCCGGCGAGCAACGTGCCGTGCATCGACCACAGCACGGCGTCGTTCGTCAGCGCCGCCATGTACGGCCCCGGCAGGTGCCAGACCCACAACGTGATGCCGAACAGGACCCAGGCAAGCTCCGGCCGTTCCAGCGATTTCACCGCTGTCCGGAGCCATCCCGGCCAGTTCACCGCCCCGGCCGGCCAGCCGAGTACGAACAGCGGGGCCGCGACCTGGACGGTCAGCAGATGCTGGGCGACGCGGGCGGAGAACAGGGCTGAGGTCAGGTTGCACAGCGGAGAGACGAAGGCGATGCCCAGGATCAGCCAGCCGGCGGCAAGGCACCAGGGCCGGTGGCCGGAAGGGCTGCCCGAAATCCGCGCCCGGCGGCTTGCCGCCGCCAGCCCGGCCGCCACCAGGACGAAGGCGGCCAGCAGCCATGGGTCGGTGTTCCAGGCCGTCGACAAGCCACCCGGCACCGGCGGGGCACCGCAGTAGGGGACGGAGGGAAGGGCGTCTGTCGGCATGGCGTGGCCTCGCGGGATCCGGGCTCTCTCCGTCCTGTCCAATGACCGGGGCGGCGGGATGTTCCCGGCAAGGCGGCGTTTACGCCCGATTGACCGTAAGACGAGGGAGCAGAACGGTCACCGGGGGTGTGACCGCGAATGGCCAATCGGAAACGTTGCCGGAGATCGTCATGCCCGCCGTCCCGCCCTGCAGCATGCACCATCACGCTGTTCGCGCCGATCCTCGCCATCGGCCTCGTCGTCGACGACGCCTTCGTGGTGGCGGAGAATGTCCGCCGCGTGAAGGAGGAGCATCCGGAGCTTTCGGCGAAGGAGCCGGTGGCCTGCCGACCGGGCATCACCGGGCAGCTCCACCGCCAGTTCGCCCTCACCATCGCGGCATCCTTCATCATCTCCGGCATCAATTCGCTGACGCCGAGCCCGGCGCTGTGCGGCCTGCTGGTCGCCGCCAACCAGGACCCGACTCCGCAGGCGGTGTTCAGCACCTACTGCGCGGAGGTGCCGCATCTCGGTGCGCACCACGCTCGCTCCCGACAGCATCACCCGCTACGACCAGTTCATGTCCGCCCCGGTCAACGGTCAGCCGGCGGTCGATCGGCACCACCGTGTTCGGCGGCATGGTGGCGGCTACGGTGATCGGCATCGTCAATGTTCCGGTGCTGTTCGTCGCCCGCCAGCGCCTGACCGAGCGGCTGCGCCGCCGTCCGGTCGAGGCTCGCGCCCGCTTGGTGCAGCAGGGGCCGGCCGGGGCCGTGCCCGACATCGGACATCGGACATCGGACATCGGACATCGGCATGGGATGCGGTCGCGGATCGTTCTGATCGGGGGCATGCTTTGCGTCCTCGCTCAGGCCGGATCGGCCGTACAGTCCCAGCAAGGTTGCCCCCGACGGGTTCCGATCCGCCAGGGCCGGCCCGATTCCGGGCTGGTTTTCGCAACGGTCATGAGAAGGGCGTAACGCTTTTCCCCTGCTGCGCCGCGATGGAAGGATCCCCCCATCGCGCCGGACACCCGGCCGGCGAAAATGGCCATGGTGAGCGATATTCCCCGTGGCGATTCCGGACCCAAGGCGGCTCCGCATCGCCGCGCTTCGTGCGCCCTTGCCGAAAGTGGCGAGCGGCCGGTTCCGCCCGACGGGAAGCCCCGCGACAGCAGGAGAGGCGCAGCCGCATGCAGCAACGTCAGGTTCGCGACGTCCGGCTCGATCTGTTCAAGGGCGCAGCCCTTCTGATCATCTTCATCAACCATGTGGGCGAAAACCCGCTGGCGACGGTGACGCCCGGCCGCTTCGGCCCATCCGACTCGGCGGAGATCTTCGTCTTCATCTCGGGATACGCCATCGCGCTGGCCTATGGTCCGGTGTTGGCGGAGCGTGGATTCGCCGCCTGCCAGCGCAAGGCGCTCGGCCGCTGCCGGCAATTGTGGGCGGCCAACATCGCGACCATGCTGGTCAGCGCGCTGGTGGTGGCGCTGGCTGTCCATGTCGGCGACCTGCCGATGGAGGCGTCGAACCGGCTGGAGAGCTTCGCGCCGCTGTTCGACAGCCCGGTCGTGGCGATGGCGTGGCATCTGGTGCTGATCTACCTGCCCTTCGCGCTCGACATCCTGGCGCTCTACATCCTGCTGGTGGCGGCGGCGCCGCTGTTCCTGTGGTCCCATGCCCGCTTCGGCATGGCGGCGGTGGCGGGGTCCGTGGCGCTCTATCTGCTCGCCCAGGCGGCGCCGGGCCTGATGCCGCCCAACCTGTGGGAGGGGAGCTGGAATTTCAGCCCGCTGGCCTGGCAATGCGTGTTTTTCCTCGGCACCAGCCTGGCGCTGGTGGTGCGCAGCGGCAATATGACGCTGCCGCGCTCCCGCTGGCTGCTGGCGGCGGCGTTGGCGGTGGTGGTGGGGATGGCGCTGTGGAAGGGGGCGGCCTCCGACCTCGGCCGGGCGCTGGTTCCGGCCGGGCTGCATGGCTGGTTGCCGGAGCAGACGATCCCCTGGGCGGACAAGGACACGCTGGGACCGATGCGGCTCCTGCATTTCCTGGCGCTCGCCTGTGCGGCAGCGCTGCTGGTGCCGGGGGATGCGGCATGGCTGCGCTCGGCGCCCGCGCGGCTGCTGACGGCCTGCGGGCGGCATTCGCTGCCGGTCTTCTGCGTCGGCGTGGTGCTGTCGATTGCCGGAACCGCAGTGCTGATGGCGGGCAAGGGGACGGCGGCGGTGTTGGCGGTCAATCTGGGCGGCATCGCCCTGCTGCTGGTGCTGGCGCTGGTGCTGGAGCGGCGACGGACCCGGCGGCTGCCGGCCAAGGTCACGGCCAAGGTCACTGCGGGTCCGGCATCGCCATCGTCAACCGCCGCGGCGGTGCCCGAAACCTCCTGAGGCCGGGAAAGCTACGGCTGGGCTTCTTGAATCCTGCGCTGGATGAGCGCATATTTTGTCCATGCAACTCAATCCGGCCATACCGTCCTACCAGACGCTGAAGCCCAACCCGCAGACACCCGCGGTGCAGATCGCGATGTCTCCGGCGGTGCAGGCGGCGCAGCAGACGGCTCCGCCGGTCCGCACCCAGACCGTCACCGCTCCCCAGGCGGCCGGCAAGGCCGACCAGACGCGGGAGACGCGCACCGCCACCCAGGGCAATCAGTCGGTGGATACCGTTGCCAACGCCCTTTCCGCCCAGGTGAACGGGCAGGGCTACCACAAGCGCGGGTCGCTTCTGAACCTGTCCGTGTGAAGAGCCGTTTTCGGGGGCGGTTGCGGCGTAACGCAAAGCTGAAAGGCAAAGCTGAAAGAAAAAGGGGCTTCCCTCCGGCAGGAGGAAAGCCCTTTTTCGGTATCCGCCGGAACGGGCTTCTACTTCAGCTCGTCCATGGTGTCGATGACATGGCTGACGATGCCGTATTCCTTTGCCTCGTCGGCGAGCATCCAATAGTTCCGGTCGGTGTCCTTGGCGACCTTTTCGTAAGGCTGCCCGGTCTCCCGCGCGATGATCTTGTTCAGACGCTCGCGCATCCGGATGATTTCCTTCGCCTCGATGGCGATGTCCGTCGCCCGGCCGCCCGTTCCGCCCAGCGGCTGGTGGATCAGGAAGCGGGTGTTCGGCAGGCAGAACCGGTCTTCCTTCTTCGCCGCCAGATAGATGTGGCAGCCGGCGCTGGCGACCCAGCCCGTGCCCAGCATCTTCACCCGCGGCTTGATGAAGCGGATCATGTCGTGGATGGTGTCGCCCGCCTCGACATGGCCGCCCGGCGAGTTGACCACGACGGTGATGTCGTCGTCATTCTCATGGGCGAGCGCCAGCAGCTGGGCCGACACGCCCTGCGCCAGCTTCATATCGATCTGACCGAAGATCAGGACCGTGCGCGCCTTGAACAGGCTCTGCTGCACGGCGGCGAACTGCGGCTGGGCGCTTTCCTTCGACTTCTCGTCCGGTTCCTTTTCAGGTTCGTCGTCGAACCGGGTGTATCCGACCTGCGCCATTGATGTTCTTCTCCCTGGTATCGGAAGCGGGGTATCGGGACCGGGATGCGCTGCCGGGGGTGCCCCGACTGCTGTCCCGTTGCCGCATGCGCCTTGCCTGCTTCACCACATAGCCCGTCCGGGCTTCATGTTCAACGTCCGGCGGGGCAAAATCGATGGGCGGAGCCGCGGCCGGTTGGAACGCTTGAAACGCCGTGCAACGGTTTTCCGGCCCTGTTCCACTGTTCAACCCGCCGAGCAAGATGGTGGTCTCCAAGGCCGCACGCACGATACCCCTTCCTACCACGCGGCGGCGGAGCCGGTAAGAGGAGGTTCGAAATCCTGGCCGGGGCAGGGGGAGCGGCAAGGGTCTGTCCCATTGACGCCGTTCGCCGCCCGCAGTCACACTCTCGCACAGGTGGGCATCGGGGCGGTGGAATGCACGGGAACGGAATGGGGCAGGGCGCACCCGCCAAGACGCCCTCCAAGACGCTCGCCGGGATGCCCCGCAGCCCATCGACGGGCGTTTCGGTGATCATCGCCGCCCACCGCGCCCATGACACCATCGTCCGGGCGGTGCAAAGTCTGCTGGACCAGGACTGGACGGCATGGGAGGCGGTGATCGTCAGCGACGACGGCACCGACTACCGCCCGACCCTGCAGGCAGCCGGGATCGACGACCCGCGGCTGGTCTTCACCGGCACCGGCCGGGTGGGCGCCGGGGCGCCCGCCGCCCGCAATGCCGGGCTGGATGCTGCGCAGCTGGCGTTGGTGGCGCCGCTGGATGCCGACGACCGGTTCCGCCCCGGCCGGCTGTCCGCCCTGGCGCCGCTGGCGCTTGCCCATGGCGCTACCTTCGACAATGTCGCGGTGGTGCGCGACGAGGACGATTCGCCGCTGCTGTGCCTGTATGGGGAGGGGCAGGCGCCGGCACGGCTGGACGGCGGTGGGTTCCTGGCAACCTCGGTGCCGATGTTTCCGGTGGTGCGGCGCGATCTGGTTCCGCATTGGGACGAGGACGTGAATTTCTGCGACGATGTGGTGTTCAATGTCCGGGTGCTCGACGCCGCCGGACCGGTGCCGCTGGTGGCGACGCCATTCTACGAATACCGCCAGCGTGCCGGTTCCATCACCTTCTCCGCGGACAGCGGGGAGCGGGCGGAGCACTGCTACCGCCATGTGCTGAACCGGCTGGCCGGCGACGGCCTGGGCATCCGGAACCGGGGGCTGCGCCAGCGGTTCACGCAAGCCATCGCCGCCAAGCGCGCCCGCAATGCCGCATACGAAGCCGCCTTCAGGGCCGGACGTTGCGCCAATTTTCAGGAATTCCTGGCGCTTGGGGAAGGATGAGTCCCGGAAATCCAAGCTCCCGCTGGTTTTGCTTTACCATTTTGTGTCAGCCTCGATGCGTCGCACACCGCCGGACCGGACACGGGTAAACCCCATGAGCGCCCCGACCTGCTGCCTCGCCCGCATTCCCGCCAATGGCAAGTTCTGGCTGAAGAACGCGCGGCTTCCCGATGGACTGCGTGATATCCGGATCGAGGATGGACGGGTGCGGGCCCTGGTTCCGGCCGGCGAGTCCCCCTGCTGCGCGCCCGGTCTCGACCTCGACGGCGGCACGGTCTGCCGGATCGACGATGGCGGAGCGGTGGCGGGCGGCGATCCCGCGGACCTGTGGGTGACGCTGTGCGGCGGACGGACGGTCGCGATGCGGGCGGGCAGGCTGGAGACCGCCGCGCGTCCCGATGCGGCGGCCACAAACGGTCAGGCGGACGGTTCGGATCGTTGAACCTTCTCGACTTCGGATTTGAACTGAACGATATAGTTCAGTTTGCCCGGCGCGCCTCCCGGTTGCGCTGCGGCAAAGTGAAACCCGTCCGGATTCCGGTCCCATGCGCCACACGCTTCGCATCGCTGCTCTCCTCGTCCTGGCGGCTCTCGCCGGCGGGGCCTACTGGTATTTCGTGAAGCAGGGCGGGACCGTCGCCGGGCTGACTGCGATGCTGAGCGGCGCCGTGTCCGGCGGCGCGCCGGCTCCGGGCGGCGCCTCCGGGGCAGCCAAGCCGCCGGGCAGCGCCCCGCCGATGCCGGTGGAGGCGGTTCCCGTCCGCATCGGAACGGTGGAGCGGACCGTCACCGCGGTCGGTTCGCTGCTGTCCAACGAATCGGTGGTGATCCGGCCCGAGATCGCCGGCCGCATCAGCGAGATCGCCTTCAAGGAGGGGCAGCGGGTCGCCAAGGGCAGCGTGCTGGTCCGGCTGGACGATGCCATCGCCCGTGCCACCCTTGCCCAGGCCCAGGCGAGCATCGCCTTCTCCCGCGCCGAGCTGTCGCGCGCCGACCAGCTGGTCCGCCAGAACAGCGGTCCGCTGCGCAACCGGGAACAGGCCTCCGCCAAGCTGCTGGCCGACGAGGCTGCGGTGCAGCTGGCCAAGGCGCAGCTGGAGAAGCAGGTCATCACCGCGCCCTTCGACGGGGTGCTGGGCCTGCGCAAGGTGTCGGTCGGCGACTTCGTCCAGGCCGGCAAGGACATCGTCAATCTGGAGGACATCGACACGCTGAAGCTGGACTTCCGCGTGCCGGAGATGTTCCTGCCGGCGGTGAAGGTCGGCCAGACGGTGAAGGTGGCGGTGGATGCCTTCGGCGGGCGCGGCTTCGACGGCACGGTCTACGCCATCGACCCTCTGGTGGATGTGAACGGCCGCGCGCTGGCGATCCGCGCCCGCGTGCCGAATCCCGACGGCGCGCTGCGCCCCGGCCTGTTCGCCCGCGTGTCGCTGACGTTGACCACGGTGCCGGACGCGGTTCTGGTGCCCGAACAGTCCATCGTCGCCTTCGGCAAGGATCAGTTCGTCTTCAAGGTGGTGGACGGCAAGGCCGCCCAGACCCGTGTCACTCTGGGCGAACGCCGCAACGCCGAGGTGGAGATCTCCAAGGGCCTCACCCCCGGCGACATGGTGGTCACCGCCGGCCAGCTGAAGATCCGCGACGGCGCGCCGGTCGCCGTGCTGCCGGCCAAACCGGCGGCCAACAAGTCGACGGGGAGCTGAGGCGATGGTCCTCTCCGACATCTCGATCCGCCGCCCGGTGCTGGCGACGGTGATGAGCCTCGCCCTGATGCTGATCGGCATCGTGTCGTACCAGCGCCTGTCGGTGCGCGAATATCCCAAGATCGACGAGCCGGTCGTCACGGTGGAGACGACCTACAAGGGCGCCTCGGCCCAGATCATCGAAAGCCAGGTGACGCAGACGCTGGAGGACAGCCTCGCCGGCATCGAGGGCATCGACGTGATGTCTTCGATCAGCCGGGCGGAGAAGTCTCAGATCACCCTGCGCTTCCGGCTGGACCGCAATGTCGATGTCGCCGCCAGCGACGTGCGCGACCGGGTGGGCCGCGTCCGCGCCGCCCTGCCGTCGGAGATCGACGAGCCGGTGATCGCCAAGGTCGAGGCCGACGCCCAGCCGATCATCTATCTCGCCTTCTCCTCCGACCGGCATTCGCCGCTGGAGGTGACGGATTTCGCCGACCGTTACGTGAAGGACCGGCTGCAGAACCTGCCCGGTGTCGCCCAGGTCCGCATCTTCGGCGAACGGCGCTTCGCCATGCGGCTGTGGCTCGACCCGCAGCGGATGGCCGCCTACCGGGTGACGCCGCAGGATGTCGAGAACGCGCTGCGCCGGCAGAATGTGGAAATCCCGGCCGGGCGCGTCGAAAGCGTCGCGCGCGAGTTCACCGTGGTGTCGGAAACCGACCTGCGCAGCCCGGCCGAGTTCGAGGCCATCATCCTGCGCGACGATTCCGGCTATCTGGTCCGCCTGCGCGACGTCGGCCGGGCGGAGCTGGGGGCGCTGGACGAGCGGGTCAGCGCGCGCTTCAACGGCCGCGGCGCCGTCGCCATCGGCGTGGTCAAGCAATCCACCGCCAACCCGCTGGACGTGTCGAAGGCGGTCAACGACGCTCTGCCGAAGATCCGCGCCGCCCTGCCCGACGGCATGGGGGTGGATGTCGGCTACGACAGCTCCGTCTTCATCGCCAAATCGATCGATGCGGTGTTCCACACCATCCTGGAAGCGATCGTCCTGGTCGTTCTGGTGATCTTCTTCTTCCTGCGCTCGCTGCGGGCGACGCTGGTGCCGCTGGTCACCATCCCGGTGTCGCTGATCGGCGGTTTCGCCCTGATGTACGCCTTCGGCTTCTCCATCAACACGCTGACCCTGCTGTCGATGGTGCTGGCCATCGGCCTCGTCGTCGACGACGCCATCGTCATGCTGGAGAACATCTTCCGCTATGTCGAGGAGGGAATGCCCCCCTTCCAGGCGGCGCTGAAGGGATCGCGCGAGATCGGCTTCGCCGTCATCGCCATGACGATCACGCTGGCGGCGGTGTACGCCCCCATCGGCTTCATGACCGGCCGCACCGGGCGGCTGTTCACCGAGTTCGCGCTGACGCTGGCCGGTGCGGTCATCGTGTCCGGCTTCGTCGCGCTGACGCTGTCGCCGATGATGTGCTCCAAGCTGTTGAAGCACGAGACGAAGCACGGCCTCCTCTACCGCGCCATCGAGCGCTTTCTGGAGGGGATGACCAACGGCTACCGCGGTCTGCTGCGCCTGTCGCTGCGGGCGCGGCCGCTGGTGCTGCTGGTCGGTTTCGCCGTCGCCGCGGCCAGCTATGTGCTGTTCAACGGCCTGAAGTCGGAGCTGGCGCCGGTGGAGGACCGCGGCACCATCGTCGGCATCGCCATCGCGCCGGAAGGCTCGACGCTGGACTACACCATGGGCTACGCCCAGCAGATGGAGGCGCTGTTCCGTCAGATCCCGGTGCTGGAGAAGTTCTTTGTCGTCGTCGGCTTTCCGGTGGTCAACCAGGGCATCGCCTTCGTCCGCCTGATCGACTGGGATCTGCGCGACGTGAAGCAGCAGGCGATCACCGCCCAGCTGTTCCCCAAGATGTTCGGCATCCCTGGAATCCTGGGCTTCGTCACCAACCCGCCGTCGCTGGGCCAGAGCCCGACCGAGAAGCCGGTGAACTTCGTCATCCAGACCTCTCTGCCCTTCGAGGAGTTGCAGGCGATGGTCAACGCCATGATGGCGGAGGCCCGCAACTTCCCCGGCCTGGTCAACCTTGACACCGATTTGAAGCTGAACAAGCCGGAACTGAAGGTGTCGCTGGACCGTGACAAGGCGGCCGACCTGGGGGTGGATGTCGACACCGTCGGCCGCACGCTGGAGACGCTGCTGGGCGGCAGGCAGGTGACGCGCTTCAAGAAGGACGGCAAGCAGTATGACGTGATCGTGCAGGTGGCGAACGTCGACCGCCGCAACCCGGACGACATCGCCGGCATCTATGTGCGCGGCGGCACCAGCGCAACGGGCGGAGCGGGACAGATGATCTCGCTGGCCAATCTGGTGAAGGTCGAGGAGCGGGTGGCGCCAAAGGAGCTGAACCACTTCAACAAGCTGCGTTCCGCCACAATCACCGCGACGCTGGCACCGGGGACCTCGCTGGGCGAGGCGCTGGCGGTCATGCAGGCGGCGGCGAACAAGGTGCTGCCGGCCACCGCCCAGACCGACTATGCCGGCCAGAGCCGCGAATTCCGCGAATCCGCCACCGGGCTCTATTTCGTCTTCGTGCTGGCGCTGGCCTTCATCTATCTGGTGCTGGCCGCACAGTTCGAGAGCTTCATCGACCCCTTCGTCATCATGCTGACGGTGCCGCTGTCGATGACCGGCGCGCTGGCGGCGCTGCAGATGAGCGGCGGGACGATGAACGTCTACAGCCAGATCGGCCTCGTCACGCTGGTCGGCCTCATCACCAAGCACGGCATCCTGATCGTGGAGTTCGCCAACCAGCTCCAGCGCGGCGGGACCGACATCCGCAAGGCGGTGGAGGAGGCGGCCGTCCTGCGCCTGCGTCCGATCCTGATGACCACCGGCGCCATGGTGCTGGGCGCTCTGCCGCTGGCCTATGCGCAAGGGGCCGGCGCGGAAAGCCGGCAGGCCATCGGTGCCGTGATCGTCGGCGGCATGACCTTGGGCACGCTGCTGACCCTGTTCGTGGTGCCGACGGTCTACAGCTATCTTGCCCGCAAGAGGCCGATGGAGGATGAATCGGACGGGACGGGCGAAGCGCATGGTGTGGCCCATCCGCCTGCACATCCTGCCGAGTGACGAGGAGGGCGTCGCGCCATGGCGAGCGTGCTGATCATCGACGACGACGACGTGGCGCGGGCGGTGCTTCTGCGCACGATGACGATGGCCGGCCACGAGGCGGTCGGTGCGCGCGACGGCATGGAGGGGATGGCACGTTTCCGTGAGCATTCCGCCGACCGCTCCCCCCACCGACCCATCGATCTCGTCATCACCGACATCTTCATGCCGAATCAGGAAGGGCTGGCGACGATCATGGAGCTTCGGCGGGCCTCGCCGTCCCTGAAGATCATTGCGATTTCCGGCGGCGGCGTCCGCGCCTCGCTGGACGTGCTGCCGGTGGCCGAGGCGCTGGGCGCGCACCGGACCCTGCGCAAGCCCTTCACCCCGGCCGAGGTGATGGAAGCCGTGCGCGCCGTTCTGGAGGGCTGAGGGGAGGTTCGACGCCCTCCCTCTCTCAACCCATGCGCCGAATCGCAAAGCACCGCAGCCCCGGACATCATGCCGGCTCGGCGGTGCTTCACGTTTCAGGCGGTTTCCGCTTGGTTAAGGACCGGTCGGATGGCCGGCGGTGTTTGGAAAGAGGATCCAGCCGAGGTTTCTGGCCGCGCGGCCAGTGACCGGTTCCATCCGATGGGTGCGTGTGCGGCCTTGTCCCTAGTCTGCTCGCGCTTTCCGCCTGCGCGGTTGTCAGGCGGCTGGGTCTGCGTGCGGCAGACTCAGGCGGCGAGCCGCTGTTCCTGTACTCGACGGCTCCGGCGAAGGCGTTCGAACAGCTGCTGGATGCTGTCGGGGCTGATGCCGTCGCGTGCCATCACGGCGATCACGATCGGATCGGCAAGCAATTCGGAAAGGGTCGGCGTCGTGTTCCGGTCCATGCGTCCCTCCCTTTTGGTCCGGCTTCCGCAAACCGTGCCGTCCCGGAAGGGGGATCGGCAGACGGTCGAAGCCGGCAATGGCGATTGGCCTAATCCCTGCTGCGCGCTCGTCTCGGCTTTCGGCATCCGGATTGCCGCGGGGGACATAGCCCCTTTGATCCGGATTGTGCGTTGAAAATACAATATGGTGACCATAGCGCAGCCCGGGTGGTATTGTCACCCGTCCTTTTGTCAACAAGCGCTATATCTTTCCGAGGTCCAGTATCGGTTGGTGCGGCAACCGGTCTGTGGACCGTCCGATTTATTGCTCACCCCTGTTCCGGACGTGTCCGCGTCAGGCTTGCACCGGCGGAGGGACCGCCGGAGTCGGGGGCCGGAATCGTAACGTCCGCCTGGACCCGGCGGACCTTCGCGTGGGAGAGGCAGAGCGCCGCGGCGCGGTCGGCCAGATAGTCCGGACCGGATACATCGGATTCGGCACAAAGACGACGCAAGTCTTCGACGATGTCCTCGTAAGACATCACGGTGGCGATATCGTCGGGAAAGCCGGGGCCGGGATGGGCGACGGTCAGGGTCAGGTCGAAAGTCACCTGCGGCCGGTCGGTGCGGCCGGCGATGGCGACCGGTGCCGCGAAACCGCGCACCAGGATGGTGTAGGTGAGCGGCGCGCCGCCCGGCTGGACCAGGACGGCCCGTTTTGCGCTATCGTCCGACAACACACTCTCCCGGCCGGCGGTCCGCCACCGGCATTGCGTTCTGCCCGGCACTATAGGCGGTGCCGCCGCCGCACGCCACCGCGCTCGGTCGGCGGTCGATGGCCGGCGTTTCCCAGGATCAGAGCCCTTCGGCGATCCGCAGCACGGTCTCGCGCCCCGGCACCTCGTCGCGCAATGCGTCGATGCGGCGGTTCAGCACCGGATGCAGGACATCGGCGGCGATGTCGGCCAGCGGGCAGAGGACGAAGGCGCGCTCCACCATGCGGGGGTGGGGGACCTCCAGTTCCGGTTCGGTCAGCACCCGGTCGCCATAGAGCAGGATGTCGATGTCGATGGGGCGCGGGCCGAAACGAAGCCCGCCCAGGTCGCGGCCAAGCGTCGACTCGATGTCCTTGATGAAGCGAAGCAGCGCCTGCGGATCCAGCCGGGTGGTGCCGCGCACCGCCATGTTGAGGAAGGCCGGCTGGTCCGTCACATACATCGGCGCCGTCTCGTAGAGGGCCGACTGGGCGTCGATCTCCACCGCCCCGCCCAGCCGGCGGATCGCCTCCGCCAGATTGGCGGCGCGGTCGCCCATGTTGCCGCCCAGCGCCAGATGGACGGTGACGGGAGAGGAGGGGGTAGGCGTAAGCTCGGCCATGGCGTCGGCGATCCTGATGTGCTGGGATGGGCGGGTGGCGGAACTCCTAGCAAATCTCCGTCAGCCCGTCATGCCCTCCCATCGGGCGAATGCCGGTCCGGCCCTCCGGGGAACGGACAGGCGGCGGCGGGGTTTCAGCTTCATATCAACCGGTTGAGATGAACCCGGCAATGACACGATATCCTGGTGGAGGACGAGACATGGGCCGCGTACGGAGCCTGGGCGCTGCGGTGATCCTTCTCGGCGGCATGTCCGCCATCCTTGCGGGCTGCGCCACCGGCCCCGATCCCGAGGTGGCCCGGCGCGCCCAGACCGCCATGGTCGGCATGCCGAAGGCCGACCTGCTGGCCTGTGCCGGCGTGCCGGACCGTCAGGCGATGGCGTCGGGCCGGGAATACTACACCTATGTGGCGCGACCGACGGCGGCCTACAGCCCCGGCAGCAGCATCGGCATCGGTGCCGGCAGCTTCGGCGGCAGCGGCGGTGTGGGGCTCGGCCTCGGCTTCGGCGTGCCGGTCGGCGGCACCACCGCGGCCGGATGCGAGGCGACGGTGGTGGTCGGCCCGCGCGGCACGGTGGAGCAGGTCAGCTATCCGGCGGGCGCCTCGCTGTCGGCCTGCACGCCGATCGTCAGCAACTGCATGGCGCCGCGTGGCTGACGGCAGGTCCCGGCGGGGCGCCCATAGGACTTAGAGACGAGGCGGTCGGGGCTGTCGCGTCGCCGGCCGATCCCGTATTCTCGAACCGAACCCCGGCCCCGGAAATTCCGGTCATGGCCTGGGAACCGGGCGCCCGCAAAGGGACGCAACAGGGTTGGCATAGGGTTGGAGGAAACACGAACCATGGATATGAGCGGAAGCCACCGGATCGAGGCCAGCCGCGAGGCGGTGTGGGCGGCGCTGAACGATCCGGACATCCTGCGCCAGTGCATTCCCGGCTGCGAGGAGGTGGTCCGGCAGTCGGATACCGAGATGACCGCCAAGGTCGTGGCCAAGGTCGGCCCGGTCAGCGCCAAATTCGCCGGCAAGGTCACATTGTCGGACCTCGATCCGCCCAACGGCTACACCATCACCGGCGAAGGATCGGGCGGGGCCGCCGGTTTCGGCAAGGGCGGCGCCACCGTGGCGCTGTCCGACGAAGGCGGCGCCACCCTGCTGACCTACACCGCCAAGGCGCAGGTCGGCGGCAAGCTGGCGCAGATCGGGTCGCGGCTGGTCGACGCCACTGCGCGCAAGATGGCGGAGGAGTTCTTCGCGCGCTTCACCCAGATCGTCGGCCCGGCGCCGGCCGAGGCCGCGCCCGCCGATCCGGCCCCGGCGGCCACCCCCGCAAGCGCCGACCCGAAGCCGGCGGCACGCATGGCGGAGCCGCCCCCGGAAATTCCGCTGCCTCTCCCGGTCGGGCGCGGCGGAGGAATCGGGACCGGAAGCGGCGGTTTCTACGTTCCGTGGGCGGCACTTCTTTTGGTTGTGGTCCTGCTCGCATCGCTTGCTTTGATTCACTAGTGTGGCAGATTGTTCATTGGTCGTACGGCCATATCAAAGGGGTTTGACGTACCCCTGGATTGTGTATGCTGCCGCGCGATTCCGGTCGGCGCCGTCGGCCGGTCGATCCATCGGAAGGGAAGCCGAAGTATGAAGAAGCTGTTGATGGGCGTAGCCACCCTCGCCGCGATCGTGACGGGTGCCGGTGCCGCCCAGGCCGCCGACGCCGCCGCCGGCAAGGATGTCTTCAAGGTTTGCATGGCCTGCCACACCACCGAGCAGGGCAAGAACAAGGTCGGTCCGTCGCTGTTCGGCGTCGTCGGCCGTCCGGCCGCGTCGATCGACGGCTTCAAGTATTCGAACCCGATGAAGGAAAAGGCCGCCGGCGGCCTGGCCTGGAGCGCGGAGAACCTGGACGCCTACATCAAGGCCCCGAAGGAAATCGTCCCCGGCGGCACCATGGCCTTCGCCGGCCTGAAGGACGACACCAAGCGCGCCGACCTGATCGCCTTCCTGGCCGAGCAGAAGTAAGACCTCGTCCCCCGGCCCGGCGCCGGGGACCGCGGACGGCGAAAAGGGCCGGAGGCATCGCCTCCGGCCCTTTGCCTATGAACCCGGTCCTTTGGTGCCGAGTCTTCAGCCGGCAGCGGCCAGACTCTTGCTCGCCACCTCATAGACGTCCGGCGAGAGGCCCGCAGTGGCGACGATCCGCTCCAATTCGGCCTTCATCAGCGCCTGACGGGCCGCGTCATAGCGCCGCAGGCGGGAGAAGGGGCCCATCAGCCGCGCCGCAACTTGCGGGTTCATCGGATCCAGGCGAAGCACCTGGTCGGCGAGGAAGCGGTAACCGGCTCCACTCCGGTCGTGGAAGCGGACCGGGTTGCCGCTGGCGAAACCGCCGATCAGCGCATAGACCTTGTTGGGGTTCCGGATCTCGAAGGCGGGGTGGCCGAGCAGGGCCGTCACCCGCTCCAGCGTGTCGGCGCGGTGCGACATCGCCTGGACGCCGAACCATTTGTCGACCACCAGTGCCTCGCCCTTCCAGCGCTCGTAGAAGTCGGCCAGCGCCTTCTCCCCTTCGGGCGAGGCGGCGTTGGACAGGAACTGCAGCGCCGCGATCTCGTCGGTCATGCCCTTGGCGCCGCGGTACTGGGTCAGGCACAGCTCCAGCGCCTCGTCATCCTCCAGCGTCATCAGATAGGCGAGGCAGAGGTTCTTCAGCGCCCGCTTTCCGATGGCGTCGGCATCGACCGAGAAGGGCTCCTGGCTGCTGTTGCGGCGATAGAGGTCGAGGAACTGCGACCGCAGGCGTCCGGCCAGCGTCTTGCGCGCGAATTCCCGCACCGTGTGGATGGCGTCGGGATCGACCACGGCCATCTGGGTGCCGAGATAGGCCTCCGTCGGCAGGACCAGCGCCTGGGCGGCGAAGGCCGGGTCGCGCTGCGCATCGGTCAGGATCCGGGCGAAGGCGTCGGCATACCCCTCAGGCAGTGCCAGATCGCGCCCGGCCTGCCGGTCGGCGACGAGGGTCAGCAGGATGCGGGTGCCCAGGATCTGCCCGGCTTCCCACCGGTTGAAGGCGTCGCTGTCATGCGCCATCAGGAAGGTCAGGTCGGCGTCGGTCAGGTCGGTCTTCAGCTTCACCGGGGCGGAGAAGCCGCGCAGCAGCGACGGGACCGGGCGGGCCGGGATGTCATGGAAGGTGAAGCTCTGGCTTTCCGCGGTGACGTGCAGGATGCGGCTGGTGCCGGTTGCAGCCTCCTCGCCGTCCAGGCGCAAGGGCAGATCCTGCCCGTCGGGGCCGAGCAGGCCGACCGTCAGCGGGATGTGCATCGGCTGTTTGGTCGGCTGGCCCGGCGTCGGCGGGACCGTCTGCTTCACCGTCAGGGTGAAGCTCTTGGCCGCCGCGTCATGGCTGCCGGCGATGTCCAGCTCCGGCGTGCCGGCCTGCCGATACCACAGCTGGAATTGGGTCAGGTCGACGCCGCTGGCATCGGCCATGGCGGCGACGAAATCGTCGCAGGTCACCGCCTGCCCGTCATGGCGCTTGAAATAGAGGTCGGTGCCCTTGCGGTACTTCTCCGGCCCCAGCAGGGTGTGGATCATGCGGATGACTTCCGCACCCTTGTTGTAGACGGTGGGGGTGTAGAAGTTGTTGATCTCGACATAGCTGTCCGGGCGCACCGGATGGGCCATGGCGCCGGCATCCTCCTGGAACTGCACGGTGCGCAATCCCTGAACGTCGGCGATGCGCTTCACCGCGCGGGAATGCATGTCGGACGAGAATTCCTGGTCGCGGAAGACGGTCAACCCTTCCTTCAGCGACAGCTGGAACCAGTCGCGGCAGGTGACGCGGTTGCCGGTCCAGTTGTGGAAATACTCGTGCGCGACCACCGCCTCGATGTTGAGGAAATCGGTGTCGGTCGCGGTTTCCGGCTTGGCCAGGATGTATTTGGTGTTGAAGATGTTGAGCGACTTGTTTTCCATCGCTCCCATGTTGAAGTCGCCGACCGCGACGATGTTGAAGATGTCCAGGTCGTATTCCAGCCCGTAGACCTCTTCATCCCAGCGCATCGACTTGATCAGCGAGCGCATGGCGTGGTCGATCTTGTCCTCGTTCCCCGGCTCCACATAGATGCGCAGCGTCACGTCGCGGCCCGACGCGGTGCGGAAGCGGTCCTCGCCATGGACGAGGCTGCCGGCGACCAGCGCGAACAGGTAGCAGGGCTTGGGGAAGGGGTCCTCCCAGCGCGCCCAGTGGCGCCCGCCCTCCAGATCTCCCGAGGCGGCGAGGTTGCCGTTCGACAGCAGAACCGGGTAGCGCGCCTTGTCGGCGGTGATGGTGGTGCTGTAGCGCGCCATCACGTCCGGCCGGTCGGCGAAATAGGTGATCTTGCGGAAGCCTTCCGCCTCGCATTGGGTGCAGAAGTTGCCGGAGGACTTGTAGAGCCCCTCCAGCGCGGTGTTCTCCTGCGGCTTGATGCGGACGATGGTTTCCAGGGTGAAGCTGTCCGGCACCCGCAGCACGATCAGGTTATCGGGGGTGACGGTGTAGTCGTCGGGCCCCAGCGTCCGGCCGTCCAGCGCCACCGACACCAGATCAAGCCTCTGCCCGTCGAGCGACAGCGGCTCCGTCGCCGCCTCCGGCCGGTCGGGATTGCGGCGGATCGCCAGCACCGCGCGGACGGTGGTGACGTCCTCGCCCAGGTCGACGAACAGGTCGACCGTGTCGATCAGATGCGCCGGCGGGCGATAGTCCTGAAGCCGGATGGCCTTCGGCGTGCCTTTGTCCATGTGCCTTGTCTCTGCTTTGGGTCTCTGGTCCGGAGGGTCTGTCTTGCGGATCAAACTGGTCGGGACAGGTCCGAGGGACAAGGACTGTAGCAAGGCGGCGGTGGGCTGTCTTGGGCGGGAAGCGAACTGGTTGTCGGATCGCCCACCCAACCGGAGTGGAGGGGCGCGGCACCACGCCAGTCCGACATGCTTTTTGCCATCCGGGAGTCTTCGGCGGTAATCCGCCGGTGGTCAGGCCTTCAGCGACAGGCCGTCGGGCTTGTCCTGGTAATCCTGCATGGTCTTCAATGCGGTCGACAGCCGCTTGTACAGATCGGCATTGCCGAGCTTCTGAGCCCAATCCATGCCGTCTTTCGTTCTTTGCAGGAAATCGACCTGCCTCTCGTTGTCGAGCGTCAACCGGTCGCTGCCGGCGATGTTGCTGACGCTCATGCTGACATAGGTCGTGCTTTCGTCGAACGACATCTCGCCGCTGCGAATTTTCTCGTTCATCCAGTCGAATATGCCCTTGTGGGTCATATGGGTGAAATCGGGCTTGGCCGCAGCGGCGTCAGCGCTCCGGTCGGACTTTCCACTGGCGGTGGCCATGGTGTCGGCGAATGAGGGCGGAGCCTCCTGGTCGGTTTGCCGGCCGATCTTGCGGTTGTATGC
Organism: Azospirillum humicireducens; assembly: GCF_001639105.2. Taxonomy (NCBI): domain Bacteria; kingdom Pseudomonadati; phylum Pseudomonadota; class Alphaproteobacteria; order Rhodospirillales; family Azospirillaceae; genus Azospirillum; species Azospirillum humicireducens. The sequence continues at coordinate 27,717 of NZ_CP028903.1, read as the reverse complement.
CGCAGCCGCGATGCCGTTGTAGGTTCCTGCGCTGGAGATGCTCATGTTGCCACGTCCGTGCCCAATCATGTCTGCACGCTTTTGTAGCAATGGGTGTGCCAATGCTGGAACCTTGCACTTTTTCGTTGGATTGCAGGGCGTTATCGCTGCCGCAGTGGATGCCGGGCCGTGGCCGCGGGGTGCCGCATGGGAATTTATTGCCGCAGGACGGCAATATTATGCCGGCGTGATGGAATATCTTACCGCCTGGACCGGCGGCCGTCCTACCGTTTGACCTGCGCCACCTTGAGCAGGGTGAAGGCGCCCATGTTGTCGATGTACTGCTGGTAGAAGAAGCGCCATGTCTTGCCGTTGCGCACGCCCACCAGCGTGACCTTCACCGCGTCGGTGCCGGGCACGTTCATGTATTGCGCCTTGTGCAGGGTGGTGCCGTGCAGGCGCATGCCCTGGCGCAGCCCGGCCTCGTCGATCCGCCCCTCCGCGGTCTGCAGATTGCCGTGGGAAGCGGAGAAGGTGCCGCCGCCATGGTCGCTGAAGCCGAAGGAGCAGCCGTCCATCGTCGGCGTGAACATCACGTCGGCCTCGTCCTCCAGCACGATGAGATGCTTGAAATCCTGGTCGTAGGGCAACCAGTAGGCGTTCCAGCTTCCCGGCCGGTTGCCCTGGTCGTAGCGCACCGACCAGACATCGACATTCTTGGTCGAGAATTGCGAGATGATGCCGGTGCCCTTGCGCGTGCAGGTCATGCCGTCGTCGCTGAGCGTGAAGCTCTTGACCCCGCCGACCCGGTAGTTGGGCTGGTAGGACTGATACTGGATCCAGATCAGGTTGTTCTTGAGGAAGCTTTCAGGATTCGCGACCAGATCGGCGATGTTCGGCATGTGTGCGGCTTTCCTGCGGAATGGATCAGATGACGCCGGTCACGGACCGCTTGAACCCGGCTTCCGTCTCGTTGCCGGAGAGGAACCAGTATGGCTTCATCAGCGCGAACTGCTGGTTGTCGTCGCGCAGCAGCACATAGGCGCAATAGACGGTGCCGTCGTCCGGCCGCAGGAAGGCGGCGATCCACGGGTTCTGCCGGGTGCCGATGTGGGCGGCATGGCCCAGCTTGCGGGTGATGTCGTTGCGATAGCCGACCAGCTTCGCCGCATGCCCCTGGCGGAAGGGCAGTGCCGACAGTTCCTGATAGTTCTGCAGGATGCGCGGGTTGCCGTCGCCTTCCTCGGCATACCACTGCGCCACCTCCATGTAGTCATTGGCGCGCGCGTTCGCCCGGTCGTAGCGCGCCTGCTTCTGGCGGTCGGTATGGCCGGCGGCGGTCTTCTTCAGAAAGCTGATGAGTCCCATGGTTTGCTCCTCCCCCTATCCCGAACGGGACGCTAACAGAGCAATCGGGGAGGCGCAAAAGGGTGGGGGTCATATGATTGTATGCAGTTCGTTCTGTGCCGCCGAAGGTGATGACGAACGGACGATGGTGCGGCGAGCGACCTGGAGCGATGGCGTTGCTATCGACATCGGGAGCACGCTCTGCCATTCTACGGTTGAGTATTGGATTTCATTATCGCAGAAATGGGGTATCGAGCCGCAATGCGAAAGCTAATGATTTCAGTCGCCACAAGCATATGCCTTGCGGCGAGCTTAACCGGTTGCGCCACGCAGGGGCAAAGCCGCTACAGCTTCCAAGATGTTGGTCGTGCATCGACTGTCGAGTTCGGCACGGTGGTGGCCTCCCGCCAGGTGGACATTCGGGGGCAGAACACTGGCGTTGGCGGGGTCGTCGGCGGGACGGCAGGCGGTTTGGCGATGTCGAATGTCGGACAGGGGTCCGGCAACGTCGCGGCGATTCTGGGTGGCGTTCTCGTGGGAGCCGCAATCGGCGCCATGGCGGAGCAGGCCGCCAGCGACCGTGTCGGGATCGAGTACACCATCACTCTCGCGAACGGGAAAACCATCACCATCGTACAGGAGCAGGCGGCGGGTGACCGGGTGTTCAGCGCGTCCGAGCGCGTTATGGTGCAGGCCAGTGGAACCTACCAGCGCGTTCTGCCTGCCGATCACTTGCCGAATCAAATTGCGCGGCCTCAAGGCATCAAGGTCGTCGATTGAAATACTGTAGGATCGAGTAAAAATGATTAAATTTGTTACCTGCGCACTTCTTGCAGCAATGGTGTCCGGTTGTGCATTGACCGAGGATGCCATTCCGGTCAAATACTCTGCCCCGGCCAATATTTCTGTGGTGCAGGGAGCCAAGGACGTAACCATCAACGTTACCGCAGCCGATGGCCGCGTGTCGAACCGTGACCGCGTGTCGACGAAGAAGAACGGCTACGGCATGGAGATGGCCAAGATCACCGCTGCCAACGACGTGGTGGCCGAAGTCAGTCAGGCGGTGCAGACGGAACTGGCGTCTCTCGGCTTCAACGTCGGCCCCGGCGGAATCGCCATCACCGTGCAGACCACCAACTTCTATAACGACTTCAAGCCCGGCTTCTGGACGGCGGAAGCGGTCGCTGAGGTTGCCTTCGACCTGACGGCGAAGCGTCAGGACGGCACTCTGGTCTACAGCCGAAGCTATCGGGCGGTCGGTGTGAACAAAGATGTCATGCTCATGATGGGTGAGCAGGCTGCCCCGGCCTTGTCGGCTGCGTTGCGGGATGCCGTTCAGTTGGTGGTTCAGGATGCGAATTTGCACCAAGCCCTGGTGCAAGCCGGAAGCAAGCCGAAAGTTGCGACTCTGCCGACGTCCTGATGGTCGATTGATACAAGACGAGTTCGAACCCGTTGCTCATGCGCCGGGTTCGTCCGTCCCAGTCTGGCGATGAATTCGTGATTTGAATGGCGGATGGGGTGGGATTCGAACCCACGGTAGGCTTGCACCTACGCCAGTTTTCAAGACTGGAGCCTTAAACCACTCGGCCACCCATCCTTCGGCCCACGGGAGTAGCGAATGCGCCTCGGTGGGTCAAGTGCCGCGCGTGGATCGGCGTTGATTTCTCCGTCAATTCCGGATCGGGCGGCCCAGGGTGCGCAGGCGGCGGGTCGGTTTGGGGGGGCTGGGGCTGTCGGAGAAGTCGGGAAGGCTGGGGGCGCGGGCGATGGTCTTGCGGATCAGCTCCGCCGTTGCGTCCAGATCGTCCAGCACATCCGGGGCCACGCGGTCGGCATAGCGCGGACCAAGCAGGCGGGCGCGGGTCTGGTCGATGCTGCGCAGCTCCGGTTCGAACAGCTCGCGGGCGCCGATGGGCAGAACCTGATCCTGCCGCATGCCGGAGAAATAGTTGCGCATCGCCCGCACCAGCATGCGGGTCAGCAGCAGATCCATCCGCTCGAACTCGGCGCGAAGGTCGCTCAGGCGCGACTCGTCGACGCCCTGCAGGCGCTCCTCGGTCAGGACGAACAGGGCACGGATTTCCTCCACCTTGCGGCGGAAATCGAGGAAGGAGGAGAAACGGTCGTCGCCCATGTCGCGCTGGGCCCGGTCGGCAAGCCGTGACGCCTCGGTCGCCTGACGTTCAAGCGCCGCCAGCAGCCCCTTTACCTCTTCCCGGCCATTGTCGCGCCCCCACGCCATGCCGCCCTTCGCTCCCGCTGTGACCATGGCGGCCGGTTGTCATGCCGGCCGCGCAGCCATCTTAATGGCGGGAGTTTTAACAAAATGCTGTTGTTTCGCGGATTCCACAGGCCGCGGTCAGGCGTCGCGCAGCTCCAGCACCACCGGGGTGTGGTCGGACGCCTTTTCCAGACCGCGCGGGCCGCGGTCGATGCTGCAGCCGGCCAGACGGTCGGCGGCCTGCGGCGACAGCAGGAAATGGTCGATGCGCAGGCCGTTGTCGCGCGGCCAGCAACCGGCCTGATAATCCCAGAAGGTATAGGCGCGGTCGTCGTCATGCAGGGCGCGGTAGGCCTCGGTCAGGCCGAGATTCAGCAGGGCGCGGAACCTGGCCCGCGATTCCGGGCGGAACAGGGCGTCGCCGGCGAAGGCCTGCGGCGAGAACACGTCGCGCGCCTCGGGGATGATGTTGTAATCGCCGCCCAGAACCACCGGGATTTCCTGGGCCAGCAGGGTCCGGGCATGGTCGTACAGCCGATCCATCCAGCGCAGCTTGTAGGCGAACTTCTCCCCCGGCACCGGGTTGCCGTTGGGCAGGTAGAGCGAGGCGATGCGCACGCCGGACACGGTGGCCTCGACATAGCGGGCCTGCTCGTCCTCCGGCTCGCCGGGCAGGCGGGTCAGCACATCCTCCGCCGGGGTCTTGGACAGCAAGGCGACGCCGTTGTAGGCCTTCTGCCCGACGGCATTGACGTGGTAGCCGAGCTCCTCGAACGCCGCGGCGGGGAAGGCGGCGGTCTCGCATTTGATTTCCTGGAAGAGCACGACATCCGGGGACGTCGCGCGCAGCCAGTCGGTGATCAGCGGAAGGCGGGCCTTCGCCGAGTTGACGTTCCAGGTGGCGATCTTCACGAAACGGGCCTGCCTTTTCTTCTTTATCTTTGGCTTCCGACGGCGGCCTTAGACCGCGAAGGAGTTGCCGCAGCCGCAGGACGCGGTGGCGTTCGGGTTCTTGATCTGGAAGGCGGCACCCATCAGGTCCTCGACGTAATCCAGCGTCGCGCCGGCGAGCAGGTCGAGCGAGGAGTCGTCAGTGACCACCTTCGTGCCGTCCTTTTCGAAGACATGGTCCTCGTCGGTTGCGGTCTCGTCGAAGCTGAACCCGTACTGGAAGCCGGAGCAGCCGCCGCCGGACACGGTCAGGCGCAGCATCAGGTTGGGATTGCCCTCCTGCTCGATCAGGAAGGCGACGCGCCTGGCGGCGCTTTCGCTGACGCCGAGGACGCGGGCTTCGGTGGGGAGTGCGGTATCGGGCATGGGGTGGCCCCTTTGGTGCGGTGCGGGAGTTACCATAAATGTAAGGGGGAACGACGCCTTCGTCAAAGTATGGGCTCCATTGCGCCGAACCGTTGCGCTTCTGGCACGCTTGTCTGCCGCCGGCGCCGGGGGCCGGGGCATAGCACGCCTTCGCCGTTGCACCCGCGTCCCCCCGCCGGTAGTGTCCGCCCCATGATGGCGGACTGTTTTCACGATCGGCTGGCTCCCTATGCCTGCAACCCGGCGGACACGCGCGGGCGGCTGGTGGCGGAGCCGGAAAGCCCGACGCGCTCGTGCTTCCAGCGCGACCGCGACCGTATCGTGCATTCCGGGGCCTTCCGCCGGCTCAAGCACAAGACGCAGGTCTTCGTCTATCACGAGGGCGACTATTACCGCACCCGGCTGACCCACAGCCTGGAGGTGGCGCAGATCGCGCGCTCGATCAGCCGCACGCTCGGCCTGAACGAGGATCTGGCGGAGGCGGTGGCGCTGGCCCACGACCTGGGCCACACCCCCTTCGGACATGCCGGGGAAGAGGCGCTGAACGCCTGCATGGAGCCATACGGCGGCTTTGCCCACAACGACCAGACCCTGCGCATCCTGACGCGGCTGGAACGGCGCTATGCCGAGTTCGACGGGCTGAACCTGACCTGGGAAGCGCTGGAGGGGGTGGTCAAGCACAACGGCCCGCTGCTGCCGCTGCTGCCCGGCCACCGCCTGCCCACCACCATCGCCGCCTTCCAGGGCGACTGGGACCTGGAACTGCACACCAATCCGGGGGCCGAGGCGCAGGTGGCGGCGCTGGCCGACGACATCGCCTACAACAACCACGACATCGACGATGGCTTGCGCGCCGGCCTGTTCACAGTGGACGAGGTGGCGGAGCTGCCGCTGGTCGGCCCGCTGGTCCGCGAGGTCTGCGACCGCTATCCGGGGCTGGAGCGCTCCCGCCTGATCCACGAGACCGTGCGGCGGATGATCAACGCCATGGTCGTCGATCTGGTGACGGAGACGCGGCGGCGGCTGGCGGAGCACAGGCCGGGCAGCGCCGCGGAACTGCGTGCTCTGCCGCTGGCGATGGTCAGCTTCTCCGACGGGATGCTGGAGGCGCAGCGGCCCCTGCGCGCCTTCCTGCGCCAGCGCATGTACCGTCACTATCGCGTGAACCGCGAGATGAGCAAGTGCAAGCGCGTGGTGCGCGACCTGTTCCAGCTGTTCATGGACGAGCCGAACACCCTGCCGACCGAATGGCAGCGCGATATCGCCAAAAATGGGGGCGACGCCGATCTTGCGGTGCGCGCCCGTCATGTGGCCGACTACATCGCCGGCATGACCGACCGCTATGCGCTGGCCGAGCATGACCGGCTGTTCGACCTGCATGTGAAGACCTGAGCCGTCAGGCTCCTGTGACCTCCTGAAAAGACGACCTGAGACGATGAATATTTTCAAGGCCTTCGAGACCGATATTCGCAAGCTGCTGGAAGATCTGGCCGCCGAGGGTGCGATCCCCGCCGGGCTGGACAGCAGCCGTCTGACGGTCGAGCCGCCGCGCGAGGCCTCGCATGGCGACCTGTCCACCAACGCCGCGATGATCCTGGCGAAGCCGGCGAAGATGGCGCCGCGCGCCCTGGCGGAGCTGCTGGTGGCCAAGCTGAAGGGCCGCGCCGACGTGGCGTCGGTCGAGATCGCCGGTCCGGGCTTCGTCAACCTGCGCCTGACGCCCGATGTCTGGCGCGACCGCATCCGCGACGTGCTGACCGCCGGCACCGCCTATGGCGACAGCGAACTGGGCGGCAACGCGCCGGTCAATGTGGAGTATGTGTCGGCCAACCCGACCGGCCCGCTGCACGCCGCCCATGGCCGTGGCGCCGTGTTCGGCGACGCGCTGGCAGCGCTGCTGCAGAAGGCCGGCTACGCCGTCACCCGCGAGTACTACATCAACGATGCCGGCGCGCAGGTCGATGTGCTTGGCCGCTCCGCCTTCATCCGCTACCGCGAGGCGCTGGGCGAGCAGGTCGGCGAGATTCCGGCCGGCCTCTATCCCGGCGAGTATCTGAAGGAGGTCGGGCAGGCCCTGGCGGAGCGCGACGGCAACCGCTGGGTCGGCACGGACGAGTCCGAATGGCTGCCGGCCTGCCGTGACTTCGCCATCGGCATGATCATGGGCTGGATCCGCGAGGATCTGGGCGCTCTCGGCGTCACGATGGATGTCTACAGCAGCGAGCGCGCCCTGGTGACGGCGGGTGCGGTCCAGACGGCGCTGGCGGCGCTGGAGGAGCGCGGCCTGATCTACACCGGCGTGCTGGAGCCGCCGAAGGGCAAGAAGCCCGACGATTGGGAGCCGCGCCCGCAGACCCTGTTCAAGTCGAGCGAGTTCGGCGACGACGTCGACCGGCCGTTGAAGAAGTCGGACGGCTCCTTCACCTATTTCGCCAACGACATCGCCTATCACTATGACAAGTACCGGCGTGGGGCGGCGTCGCTGATCGACGTGCTGGGCGCCGACCATGGCGGTTATGTCAAGCGTATGCAGGCCGCGACGCGGGCGATCTCCGGCGGTGCCGCCGAGCTGGACGTCAAGCTCTGCCAGCTGGTCCACCTGATGCAGAACGGACAGCCGGTGAAGATGTCCAAGCGCGCCGGCACCTTCGTGACGCTGCGCGACGTGATCGATCAGGTCGGAAAGGACGTGGTCCGCTTCATCATGCTGACCCGCCGCAACGACCAGACGCTGGATTTCGACTTCGCCAAGGTGACGGAGCAGTCGAAGGACAATCCGGTCTTCTACGTGCAGTACGCCCACGCCCGCTGCCGCTCGGTCCTGCGCCATGCCGCAACCGCCCTGCCGCAGCTGGACCAGACGCCGGCCGCCCTGGCCGCGGCGGCGAACCTCGCCCGCCTCGATGCCGAGGAGGAGATGGCGCTCGCCAAGCGCATGGCCACCTGGCCGCGCGTGGTCGAGGCGGCGGCGGAGGCGCATGAGCCGCACCGCATCGCCTTCTTCCTCTACGACCTCGCCAGCGACTTCCACGCGCTGTGGAACCGGGGCCGCGACGATGCCTCGCTGCGCTTCCTGATCGAGGGCGATGCGGAGCTGACGACGGCCCGTCTGGCGCTGATCGCCGCGGTGGCGACGGTCATCGCCTCGGGCCTGACGGTGATGGGTGTGGAGCCGGTGGAGGAACTGCGTTCATGAAGTACGACGGCGACGTCAACTACGCGGCCAACCCCTATGGGATGCCGCCTCATCAGTCCGCGAACAGGCGCGGGCTGCTGGCGCTGGGCTTTGCCGTGGTCGGCGTCGTTGCGTTCGCCGGTGCGGCGGTCGTCGGTCTGCGCGGTCCTGCGCGGCTGTCGGGCGACGGCCCGCCGCTGTTGACCGCCGACCCCGGTCCGGTCAAAGCGCGCCCCGACCAGCCCGGCGGGCTGGAGGTGCCGCACCAGGACATCCTGGCTTACGAGCGGTTGCGCGACCATGAAGGCGGGCGCGGCCAGATGGTTGAACGGTTGCTGCCGCCGCCGGAGGTGCCGCTGCCGCGCCCGGTGGTAACGCCGCAGATGCCGGCCGTGGTGCCTCTGCCGTCGGTGCCGTCCGTGGGACAGCTTCCGCCGGGGGCCACCGCCACCGTGCCGCGGGACAGCGTCGCCGCCGCGGTTGCCGCCGCCGCGCCGTTGGCACCGCCCGAGCCGGCGCCTGGGCTTCCCGCCCTGCCGGCCGCGCCTCCGACGGCCCAGATGCCCTCTGCCCAGCTGGCACCGGGTGCGGCCGGCAAGCCGCAGCAACCCGCGGCCGTTCCGGCAAAGCCCGCCGCGGTTCCGCAGCAGCAGGTCGCCGCGGTGAAGCCGCCGTCCGCTCCTCCGCCCCAGGCACAACAGCAACAGAATGCAGCCCCCTCGGTCGGCCAGCTGATCGCCAAGCTGGAGGCGGGGTCCCCGCCTGCCGCCGCCCCGGCCAAGGCGGCGGCGCAGCCGGCGAAAACCGCCCCCGCCGTCACCGGCGGCAGCGGCGGCTGGCGCATCCAGCTCGCCTCCGTCCGCAGCGAAGGCGAGGCCGCGGCCGAATGGCGCCGCATTGCCGGACGCCACCCGGATGCCCTGGGTGGCCTGTCGATGCAGGTTGCCAAGGTCGAACTGGGTGACAAGGGCGTGTTCTACCGGGTTCAGGGCGCCGGCGCCGACGAGGCGCGGGCGAAATCGGTCTGCGCCCAGCTGCGCGCACAGAATGTGGGGTGTGTGGTTGTCCGTCCCTAAGTCTGTCGGCCCCGACTCCGCGAGCCTTCGTTCTGTGGCCTCCGCCACTCCGGCTGATCACCCGCGCGCAGTCGTCTACGGCTGCGCCGGGCTGGAGGTGACGCCCGCCGAGGCGGCCTTCTTCCGCGATGCCGATCCGCTCGGCTTCATCCTGTTCCGCCGCAACTGCGACAACCGCGACCAGATGCGCCGGCTGGTCGACGATCTGCGCGCCAGTGTCGGCCGACCCGACGCTCCCGTCCTGATCGACCAGGAAGGCGGCCGGGTCGCGCGGATGCGCCCGCCGCATTGGCCCGCCCACCCGCCGATGGGCGTGTTCGGCGCGCTGGCCGGGCGCGATGCCGCTGCCGGGCGCGAAGCCGCCCAAGAGGCCGCCCAAGAGGCCGCTTGGATCAACGGCCGGCTGCTCGCCCATATGCTGACGGAGGTCGGCATCACGGTGGACTGCGCGCCTGTGTGCGATGTGCCGGTGGAGGGCGCGCACGACATCATCGGCGACCGCGCCTTCTCGCGCGATCCCGCCGTGGTGATCGCGCTGGCCCGTGCCACTGCCGACGGGCTGCTTGCCGGCGGCGTGCTGCCGGTGCTCAAGCATATCCCCGGCCATGGCCGCGCCTTCGCCGACAGCCATGCCGAACTGCCGGTGGTGGAGGCCGACCGCGCGACGCTGGAGGCGACCGACTTCGCTCCCTTCCGCGCGCTTGCCGACCTGCCGCTGGCGATGGTGGCGCATGTGGTGCTGAAGGCCATCGACCCGACCGCACCGGCCAGCACCTCGCCCATCGTCGTGCGCGAGGTGGTCCGGGGGCCGTCCATCGGTTTCGATGGCCTGCTGTTCAGCGACGACCTGTCGATGAACGCGCTGCAGGGCGATCCCCGCAAGCGGGCGGAAGCGGTGCTGGCGGCGGGCATGGATGTCGTGCTCCACTGCAATGGCGATCTGGACGAGATGCGGTCGCTGCTCGGCGCCATCCCGGTGCTGAGCGTTGCGGCGGCGGAGCGCTGGGCGCGGGCCGAGGCAATGCGCCATGCGCCCGAACCCGCGGACATCGCGGCATTGACCAACCGGCTGGCCGAGCTTCTCGGCACGGCGCAGACCTGACGGACGGGAGCGGACGATGGAGGAATGGATCTTCCAGGTGACGGCCGTGGCCCTGCCGGCCATCATCGCCATCACCCTGCACGAGGCGGCGCACGGCTTCGTCGCCTGGAGGCTGGGCGACGACACCGCCTATCGGCTGGGCCGCGTCACCTTCAACCCGATCCGCCACATCGACCCGTTCGGGACGGTGCTGCTGCCGGCGCTGATGTATTTCACCACCGGCTTCGTCTTCGGCTGGGCCAAGCCGGTGCCGGTGAACTTCGCCCGGCTGGACCATCCGCGCCGCGACATGGTGTGGGTGGCGCTGGCCGGTCCGGGGACCAACTTCCTGCTGGCGGTGGCGTCGGCGGTGGTCTGGCGGCTGGTCAATCCGGAAAACAGCTATATCGAGCTTTGGATCCGCTCCGCCGCCGAGGTGTCTGTGCTGGTCAACGTCATCCTGATGGTCTTCAACCTGATCCCGCTGCCGCCGCTGGACGGTGGGCGCGTCGCGGTCGGCATCCTGCCCGATGTCCTGGCGGTGCCGCTGGCGAAGCTGGAGCGCGTCGGGCTGCTGATTCTGATGGCGGCCTTCTTCCTGCTGCCGATGCTGGGGCGCCAGATCGGCATGGATCTCAGCGTCATGCATTGGGTGCTGGGTCCGCCCGTCGATGCGGTGATCGATTTCATCCGCGTCCTGACCGGCAACGACTGAAGGGTTTCCGATGGCCGATCCGCTGGCCGAGCGTGTGGCCGACACTCCCGCCAGGGTCGAGGTGTCGGCGTCCGAACAGCTTTTGCTGGTTCTGGACGGCTTCGAGGGACCGCTCGACATGCTGTTGGCGTTGGGACGCGACCAGAAGGTCGACCTGACGCGCATCTCCATCCTGGAACTGGCCGACCAGTACCTCGCCTTCGTCGCGGAGGCGCGCAAGGTGCGGCTGGAATTGGCGGCCGATTATCTGGTGATGGCGGCGTGGCTGGCCTACCTGAAGTCGCGCCTGCTGCTGCCCGAGCCGGAGGGCGAGGAGCCGTCCGGCGAGGACATGGCAGCGGCGCTGGCTTTCCAGCTCCAGCGGCTGGAGGCGATGAAGGGCGCGGCGGAAAAGCTGTTCGCCCGTCCGCGGCTGGGCATCGACGTCCATCCCCGCGGCGCGCCGGAGGATTTGGACCTGCGCCGCAAGTCGGTCTATGAGGTCACGCTGTTCGACCTGCTGCGGGCTTATGGCCAGCAGCGGGCCCGCAAGGAGTCCGGTGTCCTGCACATCGCCCCGGTCCGCCTCTATTCGATGGAGGAGGCGGTGCAGCGCCTGTCCGCTCTGCTGGGCCGCATGCCGGATTGGGCGACGCTCGCCAGCTTCCTGCCGGGCGGTGAGGGTGGCGGGCTGTTGACCCGCTCCGCGCTCGCCGCCCATTTCGCGGCGACGCTTGAACTGGCCAAGGCCGGCCGGGTGGAACTGCGCCAGGAGGGCGCCTTCGCCCCGCTCTACGTCCGCGGACGCCAGGCCGGCGACTCAGCCGCGGACCCATCGGATTCTCGAGGACCATGATCAAGGAAGTCACCGACGCCCAGGAGGCGGAGGCCCGCATCGGTCGATTGCGCCTGCTGGAAGCGCTGCTGTTCGCCTCGGCGGAGCCGCTGGACGAGGAGACGCTGGCCGGCCGCCTCGGGCCGGAGGTCGGCCCGCTGCTGGAGGAGTTGCGCGCCCATTACGCCCCGCGCGGAGTCAATCTGGTGCGCACCGGCGGCGGTTGGGCCTTCCGCACGGCGACGGATCTCGCGCCGGAGTTGCGGCGGGAGGAGGAAGTGTCGCGCAAGCTGTCGCGCGCTGCCATCGAAACCCTGGCGATCATCGCCTATCACCAGCCGGTGACCCGCGGAGAGATCGAGTCCATCCGCGGTGTGGCGACCAGCAAGGGCACGCTTGACCTGTTGATGGAACATGGCTGGATCCGGCCGGGCAAGCGGCGGGAGACGCCGGGCCGTCCGTTGACCTGGATCACCACCGATCATTTCCTCGACCATTTCGGGTTGGAAAGCGTGCGCGATCTGCCCAGCGTCGACGACCTGCGCGCCGCTGGCCTGCTGGACAGCCGTCCGGTGCTTCTGGGGCTTGGGACGGCCGGAGACGACGGCGGCCTGGCCGTGTCGGGCGAGGACGATGGCGGAGAGTCCTGAGCCGGTCGGCGAATTTCGGGCGTGTCCGCGCGAATTCCCGTGAAACCTCAATGACAACCGGTTAAGGATGGTGGGGCGAACGTTGCGGCCCAATGGCCTTTCTGCCATAGTGCCGGCCCGCCGCAAAGGCCGTTCAAACGTGATAGGCGCGCCATGGGTTCTTTCAGCATCTGGCACTGGATCATCGTTCTACTGATCGTTCTTCTGCTGTTCGGCGCTGGAAAGTTGCCGAAGGTGATGGGCGATCTCGCCAAGGGCGTGAAGTCCTTCAAGGCGGGCCTGCAGGACGACAGCGATGACGCCGCTTCCGGCGCCAATGCCAAGGTCATCCCGAACCAGCCGGCCAACACGGCCGAAACCGCGGCCAAGAAGGACGAGGCGGTCCGCAGCTGACCGGCGGGCGCGCGGGGGGCCACCCTGTGTTCCGTTCGCGCGCCATCCTGCCCACCGCATTCGTGAAGCCGGAAGAACATGTTCGACATCGCTTGGTCCGAACTGATGGTGATCGCCGTCATCGCCCTTGTGGTCATCGGGCCCAAGGATCTGCCCAAGGCGATCTTCACGCTCGGCAAATGGGTGCGTAAGGCGAGAGGCGTCGCGCGCGAATTCCAGACCCACATCGACGACATGATGCGGGAGACCGAGTTGGACGAGCTTCGCAAGGAAGCCCTGAAGACCCGCGACCTGAACATCAAGAAGATGATGGAGGACACCATCGACCCGAAGGGGGAGGTGGGGAAGGCCTTCGACACCAAGGGCATCGATGTGGGGCTGAACGGCCATGCCGGCAGCACTCCGGAACCTGACCTGCCCCAGGTGCCGGCGGCTCCCCCCGCAGTGGCCGACAGCGTGGCGCCGTCCGCCGCCCCGTCGCCGATCACCACCCAGCTGCCTCCGGTGCAGTCCGCACCGGTTCAGCCGGCCGCCCAACCGGCCGAAACGGCCTCCGCCCAGCCCACCGATAAGCAGACCTAAGGTCGAAGACGGACCATGACCGGCGAAACGCAGCAGGACGAACTCGAAGACAGCAAGATGCCGCTGATCGATCATCTGATCGAGCTGCGGAACCGGCTGATGTGGTCGGTCGGCGCCATCCTGATCGCCTTTCTGCTGTGCTACGCCGTGTCGGACCGGATCTACAATTTCCTGGTCCAGCCATTGGCCGACCTGTTGGCGGGGCAGGGGCGGCGGATGATCTACACCGGCCTGACCGAAGCCTTCTTCACCTATGTGAAGGTGGCGTTCTGGGCCGGCTGCTTCATCTCCTTCCCGATCATCGCCAGCCAGATCTGGATGTTCGTGGCGCCGGGCCTGTACAAGCACGAGCGCAAGGCGTTCCTGCCCTTCCTGGTCGCGACCCCGGTGATGTTCCTGACCGGCGCAGGCATCGTCTATTACTTCATCTTCCCGATGGCCTGGCGCTTCTTCCTGGGATTCGAGTTCCATCCCGGCGGCGACGCCAACGCCCTGCCCATCGAGTTCGAGGCGCGCGTCGGCGAATACCTGCATCTGGTGATGTCGCTGATCTTCGCCTTCGGCATCGCCTTCCAGCTGCCGGTCCTGCTGACCCTGCTGGTTCGCGTCGGCATCATCAGCACGGATGCGCTGGCGTCGAAGCGGCGCTACGCCATCGTCGGCGCCTTCGTTGCCGCGGCGATCCTGACCCCGCCGGACGTCATCAGCCAGGTCAGTCTCGCGGTTCCGCTGATCGGGCTTTACGAGATCGCCATCATCATCGGCCGGCGCATCGAAAAGGCAAGGGCTGCGGCGGAGGCCGAGTGAGCCGCCGCCTCTTGTCTGTCGTGACGCAGGGTAATAATCCGTCCGTCGTGGACATGCCGCCATTCTCGCGCTAAAAGCACGGTTCGGCCAGTAAAGGGCCTCAAGCCGCGCACCCGGAGCCTTGACCGTATGCAGACCGCCAACGACATCCGTCGCACGTTCCTGGATTTCTTCGCCAAGCAGGGCCACCAGATCGTCGAATCGTCGCCGCTCGTGCCGCGCAACGACCCGACGCTGATGTTCACCAACGCCGGCATGGTCCAGTTCAAGAACGTCTTCACCGGTGCCGAGACGCGGCCCTACAAGCGTGCGGTCACTTCGCAGAAATGCGTGCGCGCCGGCGGCAAGCACAACGACCTGGACAATGTCGGCTACACCGCGCGGCACCACACCTTCTTCGAGATGCTGGGGAACTTCTCCTTCGGCGATTATTTCAAGGACGACGCCATCGCGTTCGCCTGGAACCTGATCACCAAGGAATACGGGCTGCCGGCCGACAAGCTGCTGGTGACGGTCCACACCTCGGACGAGGATGCGGCGGCGATCTGGCGCAAGGTCGCCGGCCTGTCGGACGACCGCATCATCCGCATCCCGACCGACGACAATTTCTGGCGCATGGGCGATACCGGCCCCTGCGGTCCCTGCTCCGAGATTTTCTTCGACCATGGCCCGTCGATCGCCGGCGGCCCGCCGGGCAGCCCGGACCAGGATGGCGACCGCTTCATCGAGATCTGGAACCTCGTGTTCATGCAGTATGAACAGCTGGGTCCGGACAATCTGGTGCCGCTGCCCAAGCCGTCGATCGACACCGGCATGGGGCTGGAGCGTCTGGCCGCCGTCCTGCAGGGCAAGCACGACAATTACGACATCGACCTGATGCGGGCGCTGATCATGGCGTCGGCCGAGGCGACCAAGACCTCGCCGGACGGCGCGCATGCCGTGTCGCACCGCGTCATCGCCGACCATCTGCGCTCGACCTCCTTCCTGATCGCCGACGGCGTGCTGCCGTCGAACGAGGGCCGCGGCTATGTGCTGCGCCGCATCATGCGCCGCGCCATGCGCCACGCCCACATGATCGGCGCGCGCGAGCCGCTGATGCACCGTCTGGTCCCGGCGCTGATCCAGCAGATGGGCGACGCCTATCCGGAGCTGAACCGCGCCCGCGCCCTGATCGTCGAGACGCTGAAGCTGGAGGAGACCCGCTTCAAGCAGACGCTGGAGCGCGGCCTGCGCCTGCTGGAGGATGAGGTCGGCCATCTCGGCGAAGGCCAGCCGCTGGCCGGCGACGTCGCCTTCAAGCTGTACGATACCTACGGCTTCCCGCTCGACCTGACTCAGGACGTTCTGCGCGGCCAGGGTCGCGGTGTCGACGAGGCCGGCTTCAAGGCGGCGATGGACGAGCAGCGCCGCAAGGCCCGCGAATCCTGGGCCGGCTCGGGCGAGGTCGGCACCGAGAAGCTGTGGTACGAGATCAAGGACGAGTTGGGCGCCACCGAGTTCTTCGGCTACGACACCGAAGTCGCCGAGGGCAAGGTGACCGCCATCGTCAAGGGCGATGCCCGCGTCGAGACTGCCAACATCGGCGATCAAGTGCTGGTCGTCGTCAACCAGACCCCCTTCTACGGCGAATCGGGTGGGCAGGTCGGCGATGCCGGCGTGATCTTCTCGGCCGGCGGGGCCGAGGTCGCGGTTTCCGACACGCTGAAGAAGCTGGGTGCGGTGTGGGCCCATGTCGGCACCGTCACCAAGGGCAGCTTGAAGGTCGGCGACGTGGTGGAACTGCGCGTGGACAGCGAGCGCCGCTCCGCCATCCGCGCCAACCACTCCGCCACCCACCTGCTGCACGAGGCTCTGCGCCACCGGCTGGGCGACCATGTCACCCAGAAGGGTTCGCTGGTGGCGCCGGAGCGTCTGCGCTTCGACATCAGCCAGCCGACCGGCCTGACCGCCGCCGACATCGCCGCCGTCGAGGACGAGGTGAACCGCCGTGTGCTCGGCAACAGCGAGGTCATCACCCGCCTGATGTCCCCGGACGAGGCCCGCGCCCAGGGCGCCATGGCGCTGTTCGGCGAGAAGTACGGCGACGAGGTCCGGGTGGTCTCCATGGGCGGCCCGCATGGCGAGCTGGACCGCGACTATTCCATCGAACTGTGCGGCGGCACCCATGTCCGCCGTACCGGCGACATCGGCGTCTTCAAGATCGTCTCCGAGGGTGCCGTCGCCGCCGGCGTCCGCCGCATCGAGGCGCTGACCGGCACCGGCGCCAAGGCGTGGCTGTCCGAGCGCGACCATCTGCTGACCGAGGCGGCGAGCGTCCTCAAGGTCAAGCCCGACGAGGTGCCGGCCCGCGTCGCCGCCCTGGTCGAGGAGCGCCGAAAGATGGAGCGCGAACTGGCCGACCTGCGCCGTCAGGTCGCCATGGGAGGCGGCGCCAAGGCCGAGGGCGGCAACGAGGCCAAGGACGTCGCCGGCGTCAAGGTCGCCGCGCGGGTGGTCGAAGGCCTGCCGGCCAAGGACCTGAAGCCGATGGCCGACGAGCTGAAGAAGCAGGTCGGCTCCGGCGTCGTGGTGCTGATCGCGTCGAACGAGGGCAAGGCCTCCATCGTCATCGGCGTCACCGACGATTTGACCGCGACCCTCAGCGCCGTCGATCTGGTCCGGGTCGGCGCCGAGGCGCTGGGCGGCAAGGGCGGCGGCGGCCGGCCGGACATGGCCCAGGCCGGCGGTCCCGACGCCTCTCTGGCACCGGCGGCGATCGAGGCCATCGAAAAGGCCATCGCGGCCAAGAAGGCTTCCTGATCCCAAAGAAATGCGGCCCCGGTTCGTTCCGTGGGCCGCGTTTCTGTTCAAGGCGCTTTTTGGCGAGGTCCGGCGATGGAACTTCCGACTCTTCCCTTCACCGTGACCGACTGGTCCGCCGTTCCCGTCACCGAACATC
The DNA here is from genome assembly GCF_001639105.2 of Azospirillum humicireducens. Classification (NCBI taxonomy): domain Bacteria; kingdom Pseudomonadati; phylum Pseudomonadota; class Alphaproteobacteria; order Rhodospirillales; family Azospirillaceae; genus Azospirillum; species Azospirillum humicireducens. The sequence continues at coordinate 10,619 of NZ_CP028903.1, read as the reverse complement.
CGGGCGAAACCGGCAAGGCGCTGTGGCGCAGCTTCCTGGCCGGGGACTTGCGGGTGCGGATGGTCGAATACACGCCTGGCTATCTGGCCGACCATTGGTGCGACCGCGGCCATGTGCTGTTCGTGGTCAGCGGTGAACTGATCACCGAACTGAAGGACGGGCGCCGCTTTGTCCTGACCGCGGGCATGAGCTATCAGGTTTCCGATTTCGGCGATTACCCGCACCGCTCATCGACCGAAATCGGGGCCACCCTGTTCATCGTCGACTGATCGCCTTCGGGCGGTCAGGTCGATTTCAGGAACTCCTTCAAGTCGCCCTGCAGGGAATCGGCCAGAGCGGCCACCGCAGAGGCGATATCGCGGACGGAACGCGCCGCGATGTCGGTGCTGCGCGTGGCCTCGGTGACACCGGAGACGCTTCCTGCGACTTCGTCCGTCGCCGTCTGCTGCCGGGTCATCGACTGCCCGACCTCCTGGGCGATGCCATGGACATCGCGGATCGCGGAGCCGATGCGGTCGAACGCGGTGATCGTATCGGCAGTTGCCTGCTGAATCTCGGCCACCCGCCCGGCGATTTCGTCGGTTGCTTTCGCGGTCTGGCCCGCCAGCGTCTTGACTTCGTNGCCGTCGTTCAGCGCCAGAAGATTGGTCTGTCCCGCGATCGACGCGATGATCTGGACGATCTGGCCGATGGCGCGGGCACTTTGCGAGAGGCTGGCAGCCAGTTTGTCCGACTGCTCCGCCTCCTTCACCGCGGCGATCGCCGTTTCCGAAACCGTCGTCATCTGGCGCATGATATCGCCGACCGCGGCACGGATTTCCTTGATGGCGGCTGATGCATCGGCGGCCAGCGTGCTGGCGTCGCCGCCGGCCGCGACGAGCTGTTCCGCGGCCTCGCTCATGCGGGCGGCGGATTCGACCAGCGAACCAACCGCTTTCGACACATTGTCGGCCATGCGGTGATTGTTGGTGACCACCGACCAGGACAGCATCGCCGCCTGATAGCGCCCTTCGCGGTCGTTCAGGGCGGTGACCCGCAGATTCAAGACCTCCGGTCCGACGCGGATGTTGGCGTTGAAGGGCAGGCGGGTGGGATCGCCGATGATCCGGCGCTGGTGGGCCGGATTCTTGTGAAAGATGTCCACCGATTGACCGACGAGCCTGTCGATCGTCGTCGGCAGATAGGGCTCGAGCGGCTTCAGTGTCCTGCGGCTGGTCTCGTTGATGTAGGTGATCCGGAAGTCATCGTTGGGATCGCACATCATGACGGCGGTCGGCATCTCGTCCAGCATGCGCAACAGCCGGTTCACTTCGGCGTCGGCCCGCACCTTCTCTGTCACGACATTCCACGTCAGCATCGCGGCGACATAGCGTCCGCGGTCATAGACGGGCGTGACATGCAGGTTGAGCGTTTCCTCCCCCAATCGGATCTGGGTTTCGAAGGGAAGATTCTTGGGATCGGACAGGAGCTTGCGCTGGTGCTCCGGATGGCGATGGAAGATATCGATGCTCGCGCCCACCACCTTCTCCGGAGCGATCTTCAACAGATGGCTGATCCGGCGCAGAAGCTCCAGCGATTTGGGGTTGGCGTAGACGATCTGGAAACTTGGAATTTGGCAGAGCATCACGGCGGTCGGAATCTGGTCGATCAGAGCGCTCGCCTCAATCCCGAGCAAATCGCCAGGGTGGGGGCTTCGGATGAACGCGGCCAGCATTGGCGAACTCCGGCTGAAGGGAAATATCAAAGTGCAGGGACGTATGGCAATGATTGTGCCAATTCTAAACTGTGTGGAGCTCCCGCATTCTGCCTAAAGACCAAGCAATATAGTGGGGATTAGGGGCTGGCTGTCGGCCCGGCCTCTCAAAAAGCGAGGCATTCCGAAACGGGCTTTGCAGCTTGCGCAGCCGAAGGGCTTGCCAGCATGGAGGAGAATGGCAACACTGTCGGCGAAACCAGAGGATACGGCATCACCATGCGCTTCACCGGCACCGACCGCTATGTCGCCACCGATGACCTGATGGTGGCGGTCAACGCCGCGATCACGCTGGAGCGACCGCTTCTGGTGAAAGGGGAGCCCGGCACCGGCAAGACGGTGCTGGCCGTGGAAATCGCGCGCGCTTTGAACAAGCCGCTGCTGTCCTGGCATGTGAAGTCGACCACCAAGGCGCAGCAGGGTCTTTACGAGTACGACGCCGTCAGCCGCCTGCGCGACAGCCAACTGGGCGAGGCGAAGGTCCACGACATCGCCAACTACATCGTCCGCGGCAAGCTGTGGGAAGCCTTCGAGGCGTCGGAGCCCCCGGTCCTGCTGATCGATGAAATCGACAAGGCCGATATCGAGTTTCCCAACGACCTGTTGCTGGAACTCGACCGCATGGAATTCCATGTGTACGAGACCCGTCAGACGATCAAGGCGGCCAAGCGCCCCATCGTGATCATCACCTCCAACAACGAGAAGGAATTGCCGGACGCCTTCCTGCGCCGCTGCTTCTTCCACTACATCCGTTTTCCCGACCGCGAGACGATGGAGCGTATCGTCGAGGTCCACTACCCCGGCCTGAAAGCCGCCCTGCTGCGCGAGGCGCTGAACCTGTTCTACGACCTGCGCGAGGTTCCGGGGCTGAAGAAGAAGCCTTCAACCTCGGAACTGCTTGACTGGATCAAGCTGCTGATGGTCGAGGATGTCGATCCCGAAACCCTGCGCGCCAAGGATGCCCGCACCCTGATCCCGCCGCTGTGCGGGGCGCTGCTGAAGAACGAGCAGGACGTGCACACGCTGGAACGGCTGGCGTTCCTGGCGAAGCGGGGGNCCCGCGTGAGCGGGGGAGGGTCAGGGAGGGGGCAACAGCCACGACCAACTTCCCCTCAAACCCCTTCCACCTCCGCAGTCGCCATGCCCGACGCCGCTCCCGCCACCGACAGCACCGTCACCCGGCTGCGTCCGCCACCCAGCGGCATCACGCGGATCTGCGTACCGATCCGCTCGACCATCGCCGGAACATGGCTGATGACGCCGACCTGACGCCCGCCGGCCTGCAAGGCCTCCAGACAGGATAGCGCGACGTCCAGGCTGTCGGGATCGAGCGTGCCGAACCCCTCGTCGATGAACAGCGTGCCGATGCCGCCGGAGGTCCCCGCCGCCATCGCCGACAGACCGAGCGCCAGAGCCAGCGACACCAGGAACAGCTCCCCGCCCGATAGGCTGTGCACGCCGCGCCGTTCGTCGCCCATCTCGCGGTCGACCACCTGGATTTCCAGATCGGCCCCCGCCACGCGCTCGAGCCGGTAGCGGCGGGCGAGATCCTCCAGATGCCGGTTGGCGTGGGTCAGCAGCAGGTCCAGGCTCAGGCTCTGGGCGAAGTTGCGCATCTTCTGCCCGTTCGCCGAGCCGATCAGCTGTGCCATCTTGCCCCACAGCGCACAGCGCTTCTGTTGCGCCTCGATCGCCGTGGTCAGCCCGGCCAGCCGTTGCCGGTTGGCGTCATCGGCCTCCAGCCGCCCCCGCGCGGAGCCCAACCGGTCGCGGTCGCGCTCCAGCATCGCGCGGGCGCTCTCCACCGCGGCGGCAGCGGCGTCGAGGTCCAGGGCCGGCCGGCCCGTGGCATGATGGTCGGCGCGTTGCCGGCGCCGTTCGGCAACCACCAGCGCAGCATCGCCGCGTGCCCGTTCCAGCACCGCCAGAGCCAGTTCCTCCGCCTCCAGCTCGTCTTCCGCGGACGCCAGCAACCGGCGGGCCTCCTCCAGCCCGACGCCACGGTCTGCCGCTGCCCGGTCCAGACGCTTCCCGGCCACCGCGGCCTTGTCGGCGCACAGCCGGGCGGCCTCGCCGCGGATCTCCCGTTCCTGCTCCATTGCCGACAGGCGGGCGATGGCATCCTGCCGCGCAAAAGTCGCCTTCTCCACCAGCGCTTCGGCTTCGTGCCGTCCGTCGGCCAGCATCCTGCGCACCAATGCCGCCGGACGTCCGCCCAGCAGAGCGCCGCGCGCGGTCCGTGCCTCCTGCAGCCGCGCGTTCAGATCGCCCGCCCGCGCGCGTGCCTCCTCCTCCGTCCGCAGCGCGGCCTCCAGCTCCGCGGTCTGCACCGCCCGCTCCCCATTGGCCCGCTCCACCTCGCGGGTGGCGCGGGCGAGCGCATCGGTCTTTTGCCGATGTTCGGCGACCCGTGCCGCCAACTCAGCCCGGTATTCCTCCGGCCTCTGCTCCAGCCGCGACCGCCACCCCGCCTCTGCCGCCAACCCTTCGGCCAACTCCGCCAGAGCGGCTCGGCGGTCGGCTTCGGTTCGCTCGAGCGCGGCCACCGCGAGCGCCAAGGCCTGCCGTCCCTCCGCCAGCCGCTGGCGGTTCGCTTCGCAGTCCGTTGCCAGCCCGGCCGCCGCGGTTTCCAGCTGCCGAAGCTCCCGTTGTGCCGCATCCACCCTCCGGCGATGGTCAAGCGCCTGTTCCTCGTCGGACGCAATGGCCGCAAGCCGGCGGTCGACCGCTGCGACCGCTTGGCGGATGTCGGCGAGCGTTCCGCCCTCGACCTCCCAGCCGGCCACCGACGCCTGTTCGGCCCAACGGCGCTGGAGCCCTTCGGCCTCCTGCGCCAGAGAAGCCAGCCGTGCCGTCAGCCCATCGGCCTCCTTGCGCGCCGCCTGCTCCGCCGCCTCCAGCGCCGCGTGGCGGGCAACGGTCGCAGCCAAGGCTTCGCGCAATCCGGCAAGATGCCGCTCCTGCTCCTGCGTCACCCGGCCGAGCGGCGTCTCGGCGGCGTCTGCCCAGGGATGATCAGCCGAACCGCAGACCGGGCAGGCTTCTCCCTCCACCAGCCGCCTGCGCAGGCTTTCCACATCCTCGCGCTGGGCCAGCAGCAGCCGTTGCAGGGTCCGTTCCGCCTCTTCGACCGCCGCGTGTTGTCCGGCCCGGCTTTCGGCGAGTTCCCGCGCCGCCGCACCGTCACGTTCCGCCTCGCCCAGCCGCTTGAGACGCTCCCTGCCGGCCGTTTCATGCTCGGCCGAAAGCCGTTGGCGAGCCTCCCCGGTGGCGAGCAGTGCCAGCATCCCGTCCCGCCGCCGGTTCTCCTCGTCTCGTGCCTGTCGTGCCTCTTCAAGCGACGGCGCCGCTTCGCTCCGCAGAGTCTCCAGCCCGCGCTCGGCGGTGCGACAGCGCTCCCGCGCCTCGGCGAGCCGGAATTCCGCGCCTTCGGCCGCGGCTTCGGTCGAGGCAAGCTCCCGCTCCAGCCGCTGACGCTCTTGGATCGCGGCCTCCAGTGCCCGCCGATCGGCGATGGCGCGTCCAAGCAGCTTGTCCCAGCGCTCCCACTGCGTCGTGACCACGGCGAAGGCCGCCTGATCCCGCAGCCAGACCTCCAACCTTGCAGCCTCGCTGCGTGCAGCCGACAGGGTGGTGTCGATGTCCTCCACCGCCTGCCGCGCCATGCCGCTCCGCTGCGCCGCCGCCTTTGCCGCCGTCTCGGCGGTTCCTTGCTCGCTCGTCAGCGCGGTGATCCGCCCATCCAGGTCGGCTGCGCGTTCCAGGTCCGGTTCCGCCTTGGCCTGTTCCGCGCATGCGGCCTCGAACCGCCGCCGCGACTCGCCATGACGGGCGGCGGCGCTCTCGACCGCCAGACGCGCCGCCTC